>JAJFHF010000143.1 GCA_021775775.1 Hyphomicrobiaceae bacterium | reverse complement strand
CACAAAAGCGAGTTTAAAATGGACTTCATCTCACCTATTCTGGCACATATGCTTTTGGTATTTATTTTGATGTTTCTTATGGGCTTTTCGAGAGTAAAAGCGTTAAAAGAAATGAAAGTCAAAATTCCTGACATTGCTCTAGGCCAGCCAAACTGGCCTGAAAAAACCACTCAGATTGCCAATTCATTTAACAATCAGTTCCAAATGCCGATATTGTTTTATGTCTTGATCCTATTGTTGCTATTGACGAAAGGGGCAGATCCATGGCAACTGGGGCTGGCATGGGCCTTTGTTGCCATGCGATATTTCCATGCGATCATTCACATAACTCACAATAAGATCAGGCATAGATTTTATGCTTATCTCGTTGGAAATGTCATATTAATGAGTATGTTCGCTCGTTTTGTAATTACCCATTCGGGGCTTCTATAGGTTAATAATTTTCAAATGGTGAACAAACCAAATAATGGGGTTTGCAAAAAACACCTCACAACAGATAAGCGATCAATTTATGAAACTTGCCGGTTGGCTCAGCGCCACAATAGAAATTCTACAAACCATTGAAGAGCGCCATTTGCCGGCCAAACACGCGCTTGCAGATTGGGGACGCTCACACCGTTTTGCCGGCAGCAAAGACCGCGCCGCCATTGGTAATCTCGTATATGACATCACCCGCAACAAAGCCGCCCTTGGGCATATCATGCAAGATGAAAGCCCCAGAGCGCTTACATTAGCCGGGGCTGTCTTTTTATGGGAGCAAACACCAGAAGGTCTAAAAGAAAATTTTGACGGCGATAAATTCGCTCCCGATCCATTATCTGAGCCTGAAACAGCAGCCCTTAACGCAAACTGGCAAGAGACACTGGAACGAGCCCCGCTCTGGGTGCAGGCCAATATTCCAGAATGGTTACTAGCCCCTCTTACATCTCAATTTGGCGATGAGCTCATCAAGGAAGGGGCCGCTATGGCCAAACGCGCACCAATTGATTTGCGCGTCAACACACTCAAAGCTTCAGTGGAAAAAGTTGAAAAGTCTTTGCATAAATATCAACCTGAAACCCCGCCTTTGTGCGCTACCACCTTACGCTTTGCGTCAGCCAAGGGCCCCCAAAAGTCACCCAACCTCGAAGCGGAAGCTGCTCACGGCAAGGGCTGGTTTGAAGTGCAAGACCAAGGCTCGCAAATGGCTTGCCTGCTGACAGGCGCCAAACCTGGCGATCAAATTCTAGATTTATGTGCCGGCTCTGGAGGTAAAACCTTAGCTCTAAGCGCTCTAACTGAAAACAAAGGTCAAATCCATGCCTATGACAGTGACAAGCAACGCCTGCGCCCCATCTTTGAGCGCTTAAAACGGGCAGGGTGCCGCAACGTACAAACCCATGACGCGGGCGATGAGCTGGCTTTAACACCGCTTGAACTAGCTATGGACATAGTGTTGGTTGATGCCCCTTGCACGGGCACCGGCACATGGCGCCGGCACCCAGATGCCAAATGGCGCTTGTCTGAAAAATCATTAAATGAGCGCATAGCAGAGCAAAAAACCGTTCTAGATACGGCCGTAAAATATGTCAAACCTGGCGGCAGGCTGGTCTATGTCACCTGTTCTTTGTTACCAAGCGAAAATCAAGACCAGATAGCCGCCTTTTTAACGCGCCATGAAAATTATGAATCTGTGCCCTATAGGCAAATTTTGCAAACCCTAAGCGCACAAGAAGATTTGGTTTCAGCCAATGGCGATGAAACGAATCTAACTTTAACACCCGCTCAACACGCGACAGATGGGTTTTTTATATCTGTATTGCAATCGGGAAAATAAAAAGGCGTAACAATAAAATCTATATGGATGAGAGTAACGCACACAAACAAACCTATCGTCCAGATATTGATGGTTTGCGGGCCATAGCAGTATTATTGGTTGTGTTCTATCATCTTGATATTCCCTATCTTACCGGGGGGTTCATAGGTGTTGATGCGTTCTATGTCATTTCTGGTTTTGTGATCTTTCGGATTATCTTTCATCAGCTAGAGAACAATAATTTTTCCATATGGGATTTTTATAAACGCCGCATAAGACGAATTTATCCAGCTCTTGGCCTAACCATCTTGGGTACGATGATCGTAGGCTATTTTTTATTAACCCCAAACGAATATAGATTGCTCGGTGGCGATGGATTAGCGGCAAATTTCTCAGTTTCAAATTTTCATTTTAGCGATCGACTTACGTATTTTGCAGGTGCCGCTAAGACCATTCCTTTACTACACACTTGGTCTTTAGGTGTCGAAGAACAATTTTATATTCTGGTGCCATTTTTGGTGTTGTTTTTAAACGCTCAAAAGGGGTGGCTTAATATTTTTTCTGGGTTGCTAATCGTCACTCTCTTATCATTTTTGTTGCAGCTTTTTTTCCTCTACGGAATAGCAAGTGAAAATAAAGCATTTTATTTATCAATTTCGCGATTTTGGGAATTATCGATCGGGGGCATGCTGGCATATTTTGAGCCAAAACTGATGGTAACAAAACAATGGTCAAGATTATTAGCTGCAACTGGTCTGGTCGCTCTAATAGGCTCTGGTTTTCTAATTAACAGTTCTTATAATTTCCCCGGCTATATTATAGTGCTGCCTGTTTTTTCAACTGCATTGATAATTGCAGCAAATATGCAGAAAGATCAATTGTTTAACTATGGTCTAACCACAAAGCTAATGCTATTTATAGGTCGAATTTCCTATTCGCTTTATTTGTTTCATTGGCCGATAATCGTTTTCACATTGCTGTATTTAGGACGTGAATTTACGCCTATAGAAAAGGCCGCGGTGCTATTCATATCCATTGCTTTATCTTACGTAAGTTGGCGCTGGATTGAGGCACCTTTTCGAACCGCAATCGACAAAACACAGTGGCAGAACGCAAAACGAATTTTGAGTGGGATGTTTGTTGGTATTACCGCAATATCGCTGATCATCTTGTTTACCAATGGCTTTGAAGGGCGGCTATCGAGCAACGCAAAAAATTTAGAAAAGCAACTGTCTCAAGAGTCTATACAAAGAAATGCATGCACTCCAATTTTAACAGACCACACAAAAAAGGAGCTAGCTTGTGCTTATGGTGACTATAGTGGAAAGACAGATGTAATTTTATGGGGAGATTCGCACGCTCAGATGATAGCCCCACAACTATCGGCACAACTTAAGAAAAAGGGCAAACAATTGGTGTTGGCTTATAAAGCCAATTGCCCCTCTTTATTTGGCGTGTTGACAACAAAGCGCAAACACCGTGATCATTGCCTGGCAATGCAAAGTTATATCCAAAAAACAATCAGTGAAAATGAGGGATTGGTTGTTATATTAGCTGGACGTTGGGCAAATCTATATTCTTCAATAAGAGCGCCAGGAGACGGCAGTGGCAATTTAGGGTTGGTTGACCACGTAAGTGGAAAACCAATAGAATTTGATAAGGCACTAGAGCGTACTTTGCTCTCATTACGTAAAGCAGCTAGCAAGGTTATAATCCTTGGCCCGGTACCTGAGGTGTCATTTCATGTGCCTAATATGTTAAATCGATCCCTTATTATTGGCCGGCAAATGCCAAGCTCACCAGCACCTTTATTCCATGAGCGGCAAATGCAAGTATTAAATCTGTTTGCAAATCTAGAACAGCAAGCCCTAGCGCGTGTTGTCTATCCTCATAAGTCACTATGCAACGCCAAAGAGTGCCAGACAGTTGAGGGTCAATGGCCACTTTATTCTGATGATGATCATTTGACATTCAAAGGCGTTGAAAGATTTTTAGTTGAGCTGGTAAATGAAGCAAGTCGACCTTAAGGTACAGTTTGAAAAAATGAAAAATCCAGGAAAACCAAAACTCCTAGTAAATTCATTCAGTGGAAGAGAAAATGTCAAACGGTGAGAGCAAAGTAAGCGTCGATCAAGAACAAGATGGGCCCTCATCACCCCCATCTCCTCTTGTGTGCAAAGAGCGGAAAGGGGCTGTGCTCATTCTGAAGCTTAATAGCCCAAAAAGCTTAAACAGCCTTTCATTGGCCATGCTCACCCAGCTAAAAAGTCACCTTGATGATATTTATGATGATCAAACCACCCGCGCTGTAATCATAAAAGGCGCTGGCAAAGGTTTTTGCGCAGGTCATGATTTGAAAGAAATTCATAGTCACAACCAAGATGTCGATAAGGGCCAAGCTTACTACAAAACTTTGTTTTCTACCTGCACAAAGATGATGCTTACCATTGCCAAATTGCCCGTGCCTGTCATAGCGCAAGTGCATGGGGTGGCAGCGGCCGCAGGTTGCCAGCTTGTAGCGACCTGCGACATGGCCATCGCCTCACCAGAAACCATCTTTGCGGTCAATGGCATTGATGCGGGATTGTTTTGTGCAACGCCCCAAGTGGCTTTATCGCGTAACGTTCCCAGAAAAGCCGCCATGGAAATGTTGGTACTAGGTGAACGCATCAGCGCCGAGCGGGCCTTATCTCTAGGCTTGCTGAATAAGGTGGTGCCACAAGCTGATTTAGAGGCCGCGGTTCTGGACTTTGGCGATCGCGCGGCGCAAAAATCACGCAAAGTCGTCGCTCTTGGTAAACAAGCGTTTTATCACCAAATTGAAATGTCATTGCAAGGCGCTTATGCAGATATGGAGCGCACCATTGTTGATAATTTATTGCTGCAAGATGCCCAATGCGGCATTGAGGCTTTTTTGAACAAAACAACCCCAAGCTGGAATCGGGATGACAATGATTGATAGTTTAAATCCATCAGATGAAGATTTGATGGCAATTCTAACAACCACAAAAACCATAGCCATGGTAGGGGCTAGCAACAAACAACGCCGTGCCTCCTACCAAGTGTTTAACTATATGCAGACCAATGGTTATGACATCACCCCCATCAACCCTGTCTTGGAAGGCCAAGAGATTTTATCTAAAAAAGTTCTAAGCAGCTTAAGGGGGATTGACCACTCCATTGATATGGTTGATGTTTTTAGAGCCAGTGACCAAATGGATGAAGTGATTTCAGATATCCTCACTTTAAAAACCTTACCAAAATATATCTGGATGCAAATCGGCGTGATCAATGAGGGGGCTGCCGAATTAGCCCAACAAAACGGTATAGAGGTCATTATGAACAGATGCCCTAAGATCGAACATATGCGCTTGTTATCATAAAAAATGATATTTCTTTTCATTCGAAGGGCGTAAAGCAATGGGAATTTGAAAACAAACAAGACTTGCCTCTTGCACTTCATTTTATAGTGGCGTAAGACGCACTGATGACAGAACAAATCCTCATAATTGACTTTGGCTCACAAGTGACCCAGCTGATTGCTAGGCGCGTTCGTGAAGCCGGCGTATATTCTGAAATCGTGCCCTTTAATGCGGCCGGAGCAGCCTTTGAAAAGATGAAGCCCAAAGCGGTGATCCTTTCGGGCGGCCCAGCAAGCGTGACCCATGCAGATACCCCGCGCGCACCCAAAGCCATTTTTGAGGCTGGGATCCCCATTTTAGGCATTTGCTATGGCCAACAAACCATGGTCACCCAATTGGGCGGCAAGGTGGAAACCCATGACCATCAAGAGTTTGGCCGCGCTGATATTGAAATTGTTGAACATTCCCCCCTCTTTGAAGACCTTTTTGAAGCCAGTCCAAATGACAGTAGAGTTTCTGATGAAATTACAAACACGCTAGGCGTGGAAATTAAAAACACGCTACGCGTGTGGATGAGCCATGGGGATCGGGTGATGGCGTTGCCAGATGGCTTTAAGGTGATCGCAAAATCAGATGGTGCTCCTTTTGCGGCCATTAGCAATGAGGAAAAAAAATTCTATGCTGTGCAGTTCCATCCAGAAGTGGTGCACACCCCCAGCGGTACAGCACTAATAAGAAACTTCATCCATAACATAGCAGGCTGCAAAGGTGACTGGACCATGGCCGCTTTCAGAGAAAGCGAAATTGCCAAAATCCGCGCTCAGGTCGGCGACAAACGGGTGGTCTGCGGCTTATCTGGCGGTGTGGATTCCTCGGTCGCAGCGATTTTGTTGCACGAAGCCATCGGCGATCAACTCAATTGCATCTTTGTAGATCATGGTCTCTTGCGCATGAATGAGGCCGAAGAGGTGGTGAAGCTATTTAAAGAACACTATCACATCCCTTTAGTACATGTGGACGCAAAAGATTTATTCTTAGGCAAACTGGCCGGTGTCTCAGACCCCGAACAAAAACGAAAAATCATTGGCGGCTTGTTCATTGATGTTTTTGACGAAGAAGCCAAAAAACTAGGCGGCGCCGATTTTCTGGCTCAAGGCACGCTTTATCCAGATGTGATTGAAAGCGTCTCCTTCACTGGCGGTCCATCCGTGACCATCAAATCGCACCATAATGTTGGCGGCTTGCCAGAGCGCATGAACATGCAGCTCGTGGAGCCCTTGCGCGAGCTATTCAAAGATGAAGTGAGAGCGCTGGGCCAAGAGCTGGGTTTAGAAGACGCTTTTATCGGCAGACATCCCTTTCCAGGACCAGGCCTTGCCATTCGCATTCCTGGCGAGATCACCCAAGAAAAATGCGATATCTTGCGCAAAGCTGATCATATTTATCTCGATGAGATTAAAAAGGCAGGGCTATATGATGAAATCTGGCAAGCCTTTGCGGTGTTGTTACCCGTGCGCACAGTCGGCGTTATGGGCGATGCGCGCACCTATGACTTTGTATTAGCACTACGCGCGGTGAATTCAACCGATGGCATGACAGCCAATTACTACCCATTCGAACACGAGTTCCTAGACAGAACATCCACAAGGATCATCAATGAGGTAAGGGGTGTGAACCGGGTCGTCTACGACATCACCTCAAAACCCCCCGGGACGATTGAGTGGGAATAAAAGATAAAACCTTTGAAAGGACGTTCATTTGTAAAAATGCAAGATTTGTATTTGAAACGCAAAGTATATGATATGCTGTTGTTTTGTTGAGCAAAGAAAAGGATATGAATATGACGCTTTCAAAATGGCAGGTAACAATAAAACCTAATAGTGTACTTACAAATAAATCTGAAATTGTAGTGCAGTGTATGAAGTCACAAAAATACTTAAAACAAAAAGGGATATCTGGGTTCTCTCAAACTTATATACCAATCGATTTGAACACAGAAGCTATGATTATAACCACCGCAGAAAAATCCGCGGCTTCTAAGTTCCATAGTCACCGCGAAGGTAGTTTTAGATATATTATGTCGGGGGCTTATAAAATATCATATAAAGAAAACAATAAAACCAAATCAGTTGTATTAGAAAAAGATGATTGGATATACATACCAAGAAAGGTGAAATATTCTTCTGAAGTCATCAAAGCTGTACGTATCATGCATTTATATTGTGTGACCAACTGTGAATAAGCCATATTGATCAAACTTAAGTAATAAATCCAGGTTTATGAAAAAGGCCGTGCTCACTTCAGAGCACGAACATGGCGCCCTGCGAAAGAGGCCCGGCGCACCAGATCAGCCCGAGAGAGAAACTAAAACAAAATTCAAACTATCCATATGAAGAAGGGAGTGCTCTTTTTCAGAGCACAGACATGACGCCTTTGGCGTCCGGCGCCTAGCGCCGCCCCTCGGAGGGCTTTTCGCTTCTTTAGCGAAAAAACGCCCGTGAGAGAAAATAAACACAAATATCCTCTACCCACCAAAGATATTTGTCTTAGCACCAAGTCCTCTAAACAATTGATTGATCAAAGATGCTTCTTGGCCAAGTGAGGGGGTTTCGCGAGAGATAAAGTCAAACACTTTGCCATCTTTCAGGCCATAGTGGGCCACCCGCTTCACTGTATCAACTTGCGGTGCAAAATAAACAGCAACGACGCGCCGATCAATTTCCTCTGGGGTGAGAAAGGCCTTTGTTTCCATTTTGGAAGAAATA
>JAJFHF010000142.1 GCA_021775775.1 Hyphomicrobiaceae bacterium | reverse complement strand
ACCGGTGAAGGTGATGTCAGTTGGTGTTTCGTCATTGATATCGGTGACATCAATGGTAAAGGTCTTTGTTGAGGTTGATCCATCTGTTGATGTGGCTGTCACCTCAATGGTGTGGTTTTCAGCTGTCTCAAAGTCAAGTTCACTAGCAAGCGTTACAACGCCCGTGTTTGCATCAATGGCGAAAAAGTCGCCTGGGTTTGATGATAAGCTGTATGTGACAGTGTCTGTTGCGTCGGTATCTGTGGCGAGGGCTGTTATGCCAACAGCTGTGCCGATGCTTGCGCTCTCAGCTAGGCTGTTTGCGTCAGTGTTTGTATCTGAGATTGCACTGATGCTGGTCTCGTTGAGATCGTTGACGGCGATCGTGAAGGTCTCGTTTGAGGTCGAACCGTCTGTGCTTGTGGCAACAACGGTTATGTCGTGGTTTGTTGCGGTCTCTGCGTCAAGAGATCCAGCCACTGTGACGACGCCGGTTGATGCATTAATTGCAAATAGGCCGCCTGCATTATCAGATAGAGAATAGGTGACTGTGTCTGTTGCATCGGTATCTGTTGCGAGGGCGGTTATGCCAACAACCGCGCCGGTGCTTGCGTCTTCATCAATAGCGTTTGCGCTTGCGTTTGTATCTGAGATGGCACCCACATCAGCTTCATCGACATCTGCGACATTGATCGTGAAGGTCTCGTTTGATGTTGATCCATCTGTTGATGTGGCAACAACGGTTATGTTGTGGCTTGTTGCGCTCTCAGCGTCTAGGGATTGGGTTGTTGTTACAACGCCGGTGTTGGTGTCGATTGTGAACAGGCCGCCGGCGTTGTCAGATAGAGAATATGTGACTGTGTCTGTGCCATCGGTATCTGTTGCCAGCGCTGTGATGCCAACGGCTGTGCCAGCTGCTAGTTTCTCGGTGACAGAGTTTGAACTTGCGTTTGTGTCTGAGATGGCTGATGTGTCGAACTCGTCGACATCGCCTATAGCAATTGAGAAGGTCTCTGATGATGTTGATCCATCTAAACTTGTGGCGGTTACTTCAATTGTGTGGCTTGTTGCGCTCTCATAATCAAGACCTGCTGCGGTTGTTACGATGCCGGTGTTGGCGTCGATGGCAAAGAGGCCGCCTGGGTTTGATGATAGGCTGTAAGATACAGTGTCTGTTGCGTCGGCATCTGTAGCGAGGGCGGTGATGCCAACAGCTGTGCCGATGCTTGCGCTCTCAGCGAGGGTGTTTGCGTCAGTGTTTGTATCTGAGATTGCACTGATGCTGGTCTCGTTGAGATCGTTAACGGCGATCGTGAAGGTCTCGTTTGCAGTTGATCCATCTGTTGATGTGGCGACAACGGTAATGTCGTGGCTTGTTGCTGTCTCTGCGTCGAGAGATCCAGCGACAGTGACGACGCCGGTTGATGCATTAATTGCAAATAGGCCGCCAGCATTGTCTGATAGAGAATAGGTGATGGTGTCTGTTGCATCGGTATCTGTTGCGAGGGCTGTGATGCCAACGAGGGCGCCAACTGAGCTGTTCTCGTCGACATTGTTTGTGTCTGTGTTTGTATCTGAGATGGCTGATGTGTCGAACTCATCAATATCGCCTACAGCGATTGAGAAGGTCTCGTTAGAGGTCGATCCGTCTGTGCTTGTGGCGACAACTGTGATGTTGTGGCTTGTTGCTGTTTCTGCGTCAAGGCTGCCAGCGACTGTGACTTCACCTGTGCTTGCGTCTATGGCAAATAGGCCGCCAGCATTGTCGGATAAAGAATATGAGATTGTGTCTGTTGCATCTGCGTCGGTTGCCAATGCTGTGATGCCAACGGATGTGCCAACTGAGCTGTTCTCATCTACAGCGTTTGCGCTTGCGTTTGTGTCTGAGATTGCTGATGTGTCGAACTCATCAATATCGTCTACAGCGATTGAGAAGGTCTCTGTTGATGTTGAACCATCTGAGCTTGTGGCTGTTACTTCAATTGTGTGGCTTGTTGCGGTCTCAGCGTCGAGGCCAGCGGCTGTTGTTACGACGCCAGTGTTGGCGTCTATGGCAAATAGGCTGCCTGGGTTTGAAGATAGGCTGTATGTGACAGTGTCTGTTATGTCTGCATCTGTGGCGAGGGCGGTTATGCCAACGGTTGTACCGATGCTTGCGCTCTCAGCGAGGGTGTTTGCGTCAGTGTTTGTATCTGAGATTGCACTGATGCTGGTCTCGTTGAGATCGTTGACGGCGATTGTGAAGGTCTCGTTTGAGGTTGATCCATCTGTTGATGTGGCGACAACCGTGATGTTGTGGCTTGTTGCTGTCTCTGCGTCAAGGCTGCCAGCGACTGTGACGACGCCGGTTGATGCATTAATTGCAAATAGGCCGCCTGCATTGTCTGAGAGAGTATAGGTAATTGTGTCTGTTGCGTCAGCGTCAGTGGCGAGGGCTGTGATGCCAACGAGCGCGCCAACTGAGCTGTTCTCGTCGACAGCGTTTGCGTTTGTGTTTGTGTCTGTTGTGACGGTTACATCAAACTCGTCAACATCTGTGACAGCGATAGAGATGTTTTGAGCTGAGGTTGATCCATCGGAACTTGTGGCTGTGACCTCAATTGTATGTCCTGTTGCTGTCTCTGCGTCTAGGCCAGCGGCTGTTGTTATAACACCTGTGTTTTCGTCAATGGCAAACAGGCCGCCAGGGTTTGATGACAAGCTGTAAGTGACTGTGTCTGTTACGTCTGCGTCTGTGGCGAGGGCTGTTATGCCAACAGCTGTGCCAATGGCGACAGATTCTGCAACAGAGTTTGTATCTGTGTTGCTATCAGAGATGGATGAGATTGACGTTTCGTTGAGGTCGTTGACGTTGATTGTGAACGTCTCATTTGAGGTTGAGCCATCTGTTGATGTGGCGACCACTGTGATGTCGTGGCTTGTGGCGCTCTCTGCATCAAGGCTGCCAGCGACTGTTACTTCGCCGGTTGTTTCATTGATGGCAAATAGACCGTCTGCATTATCTAAAAGAGAGTATGTAATTGTGTCAGTGCCATCACTGTCTGTGGCTAAGGCTGTGATGGCAACTGATGAACCTATGTCTGAGTTCTCAGCAACCGTATTGTTTGTCGCATCCGTGTCTATGAGGGGGGAGATGTCAAATTCGTTTTGATCAGTTACTGTAATTGCAATAGGTTCTGTGACAGAGTTCCCTTGGCTATCAGTGCCTGTGATGTGAAGGATGAAGGAAGGTGTGCTTTCAAAGTCAATATTTGCACCAGGAGCGACCAGAATTTCATTGCCTGAGATGACGAAATTTGAATCAGTTAGTGAATTGCCATTTTCATCTGTTATTTTGTAAGTATAGGTTGAACCTGCTGCGCCCTGGAGATCTAATGTGGCGACTGTTGTGCCAGCCAAAGGGTTTTCTTCGACAGAATTCTGTTTTGAAACCAAATCAGGGCTAAATGTTTCTTCTACTGGATCAGGGCCTTCACCGCCTTTACCGCCCTCACTGCCGCCAGTATCTGGAGGCGTCACTTCAGGTGTGCCGGTCGCCTCTTTTGGAAGTGTTGTTTCCGATATGATTGGGTTTATTGACGTTTCAGTGACAACTGGAGGCTTTGTATAATTTTCTGCTGCAGGCTGTAAATTTTGAGTAACGAAATCTCTATCACTTGTTGAAAGAGGGGCTTGCGTTTGTGTGGTTGGTTTTGCGTGGGCTTCTTCAACCTGCTCTTGCTTTGGGACTTCTTGTTGGGTTTCTTCTTTTAGCTGGAAAGAGTTTTCTTCGGTTTGTTTCTCTTGTTTTGCTGCTGGAGAGATTGCATCTCTCTCTTCAATAATCCCATAGTGTAAATTTGGATTGGTTATGTCTTCTCGTGACAAATTTGTATGTGTAATGTGCTCTTCGTGACTTTTTTCAACGAGCTTTTCATAATCTTGTTGAGTTTCAGTTTTCACATTTGTGTTTTTCCCACCATTTGATGAGCTGACATTTGATGTGACCTGAGATGCTCCTGAAGACTCCGTCTTATCGGTGATTTTTTTACTCATTGTTATAAAACTCTCATACAGTGACATATATACTGAAGATAATTGGTAATATGGTTATGAGAGTCTATAATTGGCTATAAACATTACTTTATTGTTACTTTAACTAAATATTAACAATTCAGATAAAATCTAAGGTTAACAAGAAGATAAGAAACCTTTTGTCATTGCAATAAATTGCAATGACAAAAGAGAAAAATACATTTTGTATTTGGTTTGTTATATTTTAAAATTCGACGCGTTCGATGTCTGAGAAATCGACTGATGAACCGTCGGAAAAGTTGATTGATCCATCTGCATCATCTGAGAAGGTTAGGCTTTCGCTATCTTGATCAAGGATTTCACCACTCGTTAGAGTTACGGTCCAATCTGAACCATATGATCCAATGCTTGAGGACCCATCAGAGGCTTCTAGTTCAATGGTATCTACCCAATCAGACCCAGCACCACCAAAAACTTTATCTCCAGCGGACTGATCTGATAACATAAAGAGATCATTGCCAGCCCCACCGCTTAGATAATCATTGCCAGCTCCGCCTGATAGAACATCATCACCGTTGCCGCCATAAAGCCGATCATCACCTTCGCCGCCTGACAGAACATCGGTTCCCTCACCGCCATTAAGATAATCGTTGCCATCACCGCCGGAGAGTTTGTCTGCGCCGTCTCTGCCGATGAGGGTGTCATTGCCGGCGCCACCGGTTATGGTGTCATCGCCTGTGCCGCCATCGAGATAATCGTTGCCAGCTCCGCCGGTTAGTGTGTCATCGCCGTCTTTGCCATAGATTCTGACAGCGTCAGTTGCGCCTGACGCATCGGCAATATCGTTACCAGCTCCGCCGTCAAAGCGTTCAATGCTGCTCTCATTCATATCGAGGGTTACACCGTCAGATCCTTGAACAATGACTCGGTCAGAGCCTTCGCCGCCTTGAACGAGGGTGTCTTGGGCATCCACGTATAGTATGTCGTTGCCATCGCCGCCGGAGAGTTCGTCTGCGCCTTCACCGCCAATGAGGTAATCGTTGCCAGCTCCGCCCGATAGTGTGTCGTCACCGTCTTGACCGTAGAGATAATCGCGCCCTTCACCACCTGTTAACGTATCATCATCGTTGCCGCCATATAGCCGATCATCGCCATCGCCGCCTGTTAATGTGTCGTTACCGTCCCGACCGGTGAGTGTGTCATTGCCGGCGCCGCCGGTTATGGTGTCATCGCCTGTGCCGCCATCGAGATAATCGTTGCCAGCTCCGCCGGTTAGAGTGTCATCGCCGTCTTTGCCATAGGCTCTGACCGCGTCAGTTGCGCCTGTGGCATCTGCGATATCGTTACCCGCTCCACCGTCAAAGCGTTCAATGCTGCTCTCATTCATATCGAGGGTTACACCGTCAGATCCTTGGACAATGGCTCGGTCATAGCCTTCGCCGCCTTGAATGAGGGTGTCTTGGGCATC
>JAJFHF010000141.1 GCA_021775775.1 Hyphomicrobiaceae bacterium | reverse complement strand
TCTCAATCGTCCCTGAAAATGCCCTCGCACGCAAGTTTCGTGACGAGCAAGGACTTTTAAATCAAACCCTGGCCAAAGTTGCTCAAAAAGTAATATTTATCGCAGCTGGCCTTCCGCTAATATTAAAAAACGAACAAACTTCATCATAGCTCGCTAAAATGAAAGAATTATGAGAAAAAGAAAGATAAATTAAGAATGAGCCATAAAATCCCTGTCACTGTTGTCACCGGTTTTTTAGGTGCGGGTAAAACAACACTCATCCGTCATATGCTAGAAAATGCGCACGGACGCCGCCTCGCCTTAATCATCAATGAATTTGGTGATGTTGGTGTAGATGGTGAAGTCCTCAAAACATGCGGTGATGAAGCCTGCAAAGAAGAAGACATCGTAGAGCTTGCCAATGGCTGCATCTGTTGCACGGTGGCAGAAGATTTCATCCCCACCATGGAAACATTGCTAGCGCGCGATAAACGCCCTGACCATATCATCATTGAAACCTCAGGCCTGGCTCTGCCCCAACCCTTGGTCCGCGCCTTCAACTGGCCCCAGATTAAAACCGAAGTTACCGTTGATGGCGTTGTTACCCTCGTCGATGCCCCGGCCGTATCTGAAGGGCGCTTTGCCGCCAATGAACAAAAGCTAGAAGCCCAGCGCCAAGCCGATGAGATGCTCGATCATGAAACCCCCTTGGGAGAGTTGTTTGAAGACCAGGTAAATTGCGCCGATCTAATCATTTTATCAAAAAGTGATTTATTGGCGCACGAACAGTTAGAAACCGTTAAAACCTCTGTCGGCAAAGAGACCCGCGAAGGCGTGCAAATGATCGCCGCCAAAAATGGCAAACTCCCGCTTGATGTTGTCCTTGGCCTTGATATGAAAGCTGAAGACGACAACCGCCTCTCCCACCATGAGCGCCACCACGCGGCTGAGGGGGAAGATGTAGATCACCACCACCATCACGATCATGATGATTTCGAGACCTTTAACATAGCCCTTGGCACCATTGACGATGAAACAGCTTTTAAAGCCAAGCTCATAGAGACCATCAAAGCCCACGACATTCTGCGCCTGAAAGGCTTTGTCTCGGTTGCTGGCAAAGACATGCGCCTGGTCATCCAAGCCGTCGGCCCCCGTCTCGACGCCTACTATGACCGCCCCTGGGGAATGAGCGAAGAGCGCACATCTACTCTAGTGGTAATAGGGCAAGCGGGGATGGATCGGGAAGGGATTGAAACCAATTTTATTTAAAACATGAAGTTATTTCTGAAAATTTAGATCAGATAAGTTAGGTAAGACTTTAACAAAAACCTTTTTATTATAGGAAAAAACATATCCACCGTATTCACCTCTTGTAACAGTGATATTATGAGGGTTTTTATAGTGTCGTCCCCACTCATTTAGTATATTCAAATATCTGGGACTAAAAAATTCAAGCACATCTGAAATAGCATCCTTGATTTTTGAATATGCTTGCAGAGCAGAATCTATATCATTTGCTAACCTCTCCAATTCATCTAAAGTTCGGTCATTACAAAGCCAATCAAATGCCTCATCCGAGGAATGACAAATAGGTAGAGATTTAATTAACTCTTCAGGAGAATACATTTTTTCTCTAGTGATAAATTAGATTGAAAAAGTGTCAATCCAAGTAATTGACCAAATTCATGCGTCTGCAAATTCTCACTTTGAAATCCAGAAGAAGATCGAAGTCCAGCAGGACCATATCTTGTAATCTCTGCCCCCCTTTCATCTCCCGTAACTTCAATCTCCACAGATAAAATTCCACCTGATTTTTGAATATTATTAAATATTTTTGCAACGTTGGTTTTTCTTTTAAACTTACTATGAATTCGATCCACCTCAATCGAAGAAATATATAAAAGATCAATGTCATTTATAATTTTAGTACATTTGGGAAGTTTTTTATGAATAGTCTCCTCATATGAAGAGACTTTTTTCTCCTGTTTATAATCAGCAAAAGCTCCTGAATAAGATGGATTTAATTTTTTACCACATTCTGGTCCAATTGCTCTTATGGTTCCTTCTTCATGATACCAAACAAGATACATATTCTCTAAACATTTGGGGTGATACGGGGAACAAATTGAACAAGGAGCCATATCAAGATCAAGCCTCTTCTTCCTCTCAACATCAAATCTACAAAGTACAACAGGAATAGCGTTTTTTGAGGGAGGGACCCTAGTTATAAAGCAATACGTTTCTGGATGACCAGTTTCTCTAACGTGTTTCAAAAAATCTTGAATTATATCTTTTGAAGGCTTTGTATAAAAATAATCTAGTACCTCACTACGCGAAACATTTTGCTTAGTACTCGATCCTTTTGAATTAGAAGATCGAGACATAAAATTTCCAATTTCTTAGATAGAACGAATTAGCAACTTATCCTATAAATCCAAAATATGGTTAATATTTAGTTAACAAAGTTTCCTTTTTTTCATTTAAACCTTCCTTCGTCATCCTTGGGGCTGGTCACGGCCCCCATCTCACAAGCGACAAAAACCCGCCCCGTGGCCAGAACCCGAGGATCCATAACCACTAAGTTCAGTTATTTTAAGCAGCCACCCCTCCTTTAAACATACTGCCTTAGGCAGCCATTTCCCCAATAGACAAACCTCCCACAATCCCCTAAATCTATCTCATCTAGTCTCCAGCCCACACTCTATCCACAAGCTCGATCCAAAAAAAGTTTCAGATTTTGTTTGTGAGTAGGCAAGGCCAAATTTTTAGGCCCGTGGAATATTAGACATATTTGAGGGGTTAAAAATTTGGCCTTAACGCCCTCACAAACAAAATAGCGCGGTTGCTGGTGGGCATCTCGAAGCGCCAACAAAAGATGGAGCTTTTTTTGCATTTATTGACGGCACAGGCGGGATCCATCGACGACGGTACCGATCCAATAGACCTTGGGCAAAGCCCGGGGGACATAATCGTGCTCACGTCAGCAGATACAGAGATCGCTGGTCTAACCAGAGCCCACCAAGACCTAACCAATGATCCAACCTCAAAATCCAATCTATCCAGTTTAAGGCTGGCCAACCTGCTCAATCTCAGCCACAACTATTCGGTTGATCTTTATATTGAAAAAACCCTAAGCCAGGCCAAACTCATTATCATCCGCGTGCTGGGCGGGCCATCCTACTGGCAATATGGCCTTGATGAAATCAGACGCTTGGCGCGCGCCAACAACATCAAACTGGCTGTTATCTCTGGTAGCGCTTATAAAGATGAAACCCTTGACGCTTTCTCAACAATCGATCAAACAACAGCCGACCGGCTGTGGGCTTATCTGGTGGAAGGTGGGCCAGATAATTACACCAACTTTCTCAAACAAGCCCATCACCTAATCGATGAAACGGCACCTAATCCCGCGCCCGCAACCCCCCTGCCCAAAGCAGGACTTTATTGGCCGGGCGAACCAAACATAACCCTGACATCACTCATGGAAAAAACGAGCCAAGCTCCATCCCCCCAGTTTGTTGCCATCACCTTCTACCGCGCACTCTTACAATCAGGCGATCTTGCCCCCATTGATCAACTGATCAAAGATCTAATCCGCCAAGGTCTCACCCCGCTTCCCATATACGCGTCCAGCCTTAAAGATGAAGTGGCGAAAACCATCATCTCAAATATTTTCAAAACGGCCCGACCTCAGGCTGTCATCAACACAACCAGCTTTGCCATCTCCATCCCCGGGAATGAGTGGACAGGCACACTCCTCGATCAAAAACAAACACCGGTTCTACAAGCCATCCTTTCGGGCTCAAACATCGATAGCTGGCAAGACAACCCCCGTGGCCTCATTGCCCGCGATATCGCCATGAATGTGGCCCTACCAGAAATAGATGGCCGCATCACCACAAGAGCGATTTCCTTCAAAGCGCAGCTTGGCTTTCATGATGATGTGGAAACCAACATCATTGGTCACAAACCAGAAAAGAGCCGCACAAAATTCGTCAGTGAGCTGGCCGCCAACTGGGCCAAACTAGCCCGCACACCGCGCAAAGAAAAACGCATCGCTCTTATTTTATCGAACTACCCCTCAACAGATGGCCGCATCGCCAACGGCGTTGGCCTGGATACACCCGCTGGCACCCTCACTTTGATGCAAGCCTTACAAAAACAAGGGTTTGATTTGCACTACCTCCCCCTCTCAGGCAACGCGTTAATCTCAAGCTTACAAAAACAAAGTCCAGACAAACATGAATGGCAAAGCTTTACCATTGAGCAGTACGAGACCGCCTTAAACAAGCTCCCCAAATCATTCCAACATCAAGTTACAGACCGCTGGGGCGCACCAGAACAAGACCCCGCCTATGATCAAACCAAACAATGTTTTTCTATACGCGCCCTAAGCTATGGAAATCTCATCGTCGGCGTTCAACCCGGACGCGGGGCAAAACTAGATGCCAAACAATCCCATCATGATGGCACCATCCCCCCCACCCATGAATACATCGCTTTTTATCTCTTTTTACGCCACCAATTTCAAATGCACGCCATCATCCATATGGGCAAGCACGGCAATTTAGAATGGATGCCCGGCAAAGCGCTGGCCTTATCAAATGAGTGCACACCAGAGGTTTTGCTAGGACCAACGCCGCACATTTACCCCTTCATCGTCAATGACCCAGGCGAAGGCGCCCAAGCCAAACGCCGCACCAGCGCGGTGATTATCGATCACCTCACCCCCCCCCTCACGCGAGCAGAAAGTTACGGCCCACTAAAAGACCTAGAAAGCTTGGTTGACGAATATTATGAAGCCGCCGGTGTTGACCCGCGCCGCACAAGCTTGCTTGGCCAAGACATCATAAATCTGGCCACCACCATCGGTCTGTCCAAAGAGTGCGAGATTAAAGACACAGATTGCCCAGACACCAAACTCCAAAAACTTGATAATTTCTTGTGCGAATTAAAAGAGCTGCAAATCAGAGATGGCTTACATATTTTTGGCCAAAGCCCAACAGGCCAACAACAAACCAACATGCTCTTAAGCCTAACCCGTTTGCCCCGCGCCGCTGGTAAGGAAGAAAATCAATCTCTCTTACGCGCCTTAGCTCTTGATCTATCCCTCACGATCGACCCCTTGATCACCCCCTTAGGTGACCCCTATGAAGGGCCAAAACCACCGCTTCTAACTGACCTTATCCAAGATCCATGGCGTACTAATGGTGACACAGTTGAGCGACTAGAACTCTTATGCGAACAATTGATTAATGACAAACAGCAAGTTACGCCAGATCTACCGCAAACCTGCAAGGTGCTCACCTATCTACACAATCACCTCACACCCCTATTGGCAAGTTGCGGTGAAAAAGAAATAAACGGTGTCATCCGCGCGTTAGATGGTAAATTTATAGAGCCAGGCCCCTCTGGCGCGCCCACCCGCGGCCGGCTGGATGTATTACCCACAGGGCGCAATTTTTACACCATCGATACCCGCACCATTCCCACACAAACCGCGTGGAAGCTAGGCAGCCAATCAGCAGAGCTCATCATCAAAGCCTACACCCAAACCCATGGCACCTGGCCCAAACAAATCGCCCTTTCCGCCTGGGGCACATCCAACATGCGCACAGGCGGCGATGACCTGGCCCAAGCCTTGGCCTTTATCGGCACGCGCCCCACATGGGATGAAGCCTCACGCCGCGTCAATGGATTTGAGATCATCCCCTTAAGTGAATTGAAACGCCCGCGTGTCGATTTAATCTTGCGTATTTCAGGCTTTTTCCGCGATGCCTTTCCAGCGCAAATAGATCTGTTGCAAAGCGCCATTAACGCGGTCGCACAGCTAGATGAAGATGCCGCCGCCAATCCAATCCGCGCCTCAATCGAGCAAACAACAAATCAATTGACCAAAGACGGCATCAACCCAGAACAAGCCAAAACCCAAGCCCAAGCGCGCATCTTTGGCTCTGCACAAATGCAATATGGCGCTGGCCTCAAACAGATGATCCATGGTGGCTTTCAATCTGGTAAATGGGCCAGCCGTGAGGATTTGGCAGATCAATATATAACCGCCAGCGCCCACACCTATGGCCAAGCCAAAGATGGCAAAGAGACAGATGGTCAACAAGCGCTTGCTCATTTCAAAGCTTTGTTAAAAACCACCAACCTGGTGGTTCACAATCAAGACAGCCGCGAATTTGATTTGCTCGATAGTGAAGATTTCTACCAATTTGAAGGCGGACTTTCCGCTGCCATTGAACAACTCAGCGGGCAAACCCCTGAAATTTTTCACAATGATCATTCAAATCCTGAAAATCCCAAGGTGCAAACCTTAAATCAAGAGATAGCCAAAATTGTCCGTGGCCGGGCGGCCAACCCCAAATGGATAGAGGCCATCATGCGCCATGGCAACAAAGGCGCTAGCGAAATGCTCGCCACCGTGACCAATCTCAGCGCCTTTGCCACTCTTACCAACTGCGTGGAGCCCCACCAGTTTGAAATGCTTTTTGAGGCCTATTTGGTTGACGATAAAGTGCTAGAATTTTTAAAAAACAACAACCAGCCCGCCTTACATGAAATAGCCAGCATTTTTCAAGCCGCGATCGAACAAGGCCTCTGGCAACCCAAGCGAAATAGTGCTTATAATTACCTAAATCAATTGCAACACCCAGAAAGCTAAAAGTTAAATGAGGAAAGCTAGATGAGTCAAACCAGCGATGATGAACGCCACAAAGAAAAAATGGCCAAACGCAAAGAACTCCACGACAAGAAAATGTCGCAAAAGTCAGCTGATAAAGGCCTGTTGATTGTGCACACAGGCACGGGCAAAGGCAAATCATCTTCAGCCTTTGGCATGGCCATGCGCGGCATTACCCATGGCTTTAACATTGGCATCGTTCAATATATCAAAGGTGATTGGGAATCTGGCGAGCGCGATGTTTTGATGAAATTTCCAGATCAAGTTGAAATCCACGCTATGGGCGAGGGCTTCACATGGGAGACACAGGACAGAGCGCGCGACATTGAGGTAACAAAAAAAGCCTGGGAGAAATCCAAACAATTCATCAATGATCCAAACATAAAAATGGTAATCCTCGATGAACTAAACATTGCCCTGCGCTAT
>JAJFHF010000015.1 GCA_021775775.1 Hyphomicrobiaceae bacterium | reverse complement strand
GGCACGGGCGCTTTATGATCAAGGACGACTTGATGACCAAGGCCGCCCGTGCCTAAGGCCCAAAACCAAAGAAAACCCCACCTGGATGTGGTCAGACGCAGCAGAAGCCTTTCGCGAAGACTTTGCAAAACGCGCCTTTGAAACGGGCTATCAAAATAACAAACCGTCCAAATCATCAGATAAAACCGTCTCACAAGCAACAGATGGCGGCTCAAACGAAGATGGTGAAAAACAATACCGCCTGGCCATCAGCTTTGTTGAGGCCTGCGTTGGCACGGTCAAGCATGTGCGCCTTCCCAATAAAGCACAATTTAAGATCAACGTGCCAGCCGGTGTCGAAACGGGACAAAGATTAAGAGTAAAAAGCGCTGGCGTTAACGGCAAACCCTTTGTTGTTAAAATCACCGTCGAGCCTCACATCGCCTTTGAGCGCGATGGCTATGACATTCGCCTTGAGGTTCCCTTGACGCCGTACGAAGCCTTTTTTGGCCTCGAGTTGGATGTCCCCACCATCCACGGCCCGGCCAAAGTCACCATCCCACCTCTATCGCAAGATGGCGCGCAAGTGGTGATGGAACAAATGGGCCTGCGCCCCCCCGCCCAAGTCTCTGGTGATCAGCTAATCGCCCTAAGCATCGTGATGCCGCGCAGCTGGAGCGAAGAAGCCGCCGCCGCCATGGAAACCTGGAAGAAAAAAGCCCCCTTTAACCCGCGCGGTAAGATTTTAAATCTGCTGGCAAAATAAAGATTTTATCATTTATTTTAAGCTATGCTGAAGCCCCAATCAAACTACGCCCGGATGAATGGCGCTCAGGGTAGATCAACTGGTTGATTGATTTTGTTGGCGACCAACAGATCATAGCCGGGCTTTATGCCAAGCTGAAAGATGATGTGTTCAAGGGGCAAACCTTTAAAGTGCGCGCCCAAGACAAGGACGGCAAAAAAATTGTGAAAGAAATAGCTGGTGAGACAGGTGATGTTGGTGCAGATCAGGTAGATTAGCTCTTTGATGAAAGATTTAATCTCATAAAAGAAGGGCTCTCATGAGGATTTATAAAATACTGTTGCTGATAGTGCTTTTACCTTTGGCTTATTGGGTGTTTTTTTGGCCGCACTATAGCTGGCATCAGAAGATGACCGTAGAAATTGAAAAAGATGGCAAAGTTTATTCTGGCTCAAGTGTGACCTCTGTGTATTGGAATAGGAATATAATGCATTCCTTAAATATGGGGCCGGCTTGGCACTCAGAGATAAAAGGGGAAGCCGTTGTCGTTCAGTTGCCAGATGAAAAAAATATTTTTGCTTTACTAAGCAATAAGAGGAATTCTGGATATACCGCGAATTTAGCAGCGCGTATTTTATACAAATCAAAACATGGCGTATGGGGCAGAGATAAATTTCGGTCCGTGTTGATATCTCGGGCTGGTCCTCCTCTGATTGTTCCCCCAGAAAAGTATCCGTTGCTTGTAACCTTCAAAGACATCAATGATCCCGCTAGTGTAAAACGGGTTGATCCTAACAACCTGGCAGCAGTATTTGGACCAGGTTTTGAACTGAAATCCATTACTCTTGAGATCACCGATGAGCCCGTGACAAGGGGAAAGATTATAAAAATGCTCGAATGGTTGAAGTCTATAAAGGGCAGGATAAAACCTACTGATAAGAAATATGTAAAAGATTTAACTTTTGAAGAAAAAATTTCTCCCCGTGATTTTATAAGGAACTAAAGCTATGGCCGTTTCAAATAATTTAATGCAAGCAATCTTAGCTATGGATGTCTATAATCAAGGTTATGGTGACCATCTCGAACATGGTGAAACTCAGATTGGCTTGGCGACAGTGGGTCAAGATTCCTTAATATTAAATGCTGATCCTAATGATCCAAATAGGATTGACCAAGCCGCAGGCTTCTACGCCGCAGCATACAATTGGAATGGGACGACAGTCATCTCCTATCGGGGGACAACTTAAATTTCCTTCACACCCATCACCCCTCAGGCGCCGCCAGGGTCTGCACCTTTTGATCCTTCACCGTCAACACCAACTCGCCGCGTTTGATCGCCAACGCCGGTTTACCAAACAACTCTAAGCGCCACCCTTTCATGGCCGCAATATCGGCCTTGTCAGACAAAGCCAATTGCTCCAAATCGCTGGTCGTGGCGATCATCTTTGGCGCCACACCATTTTGCGCCGCCACCGCTTTTAACAACACGCGTAACAACTCACACACCGCCTGGGCTTGGGCATCGAGCGGCGTGCCTTTCTTGAGGGGTGGGATATCATCCAGTTCTTTGGCCTTGCCGCGCGCAATCACATCAATAATCTGCTTGCCTTTATCAGAGCGCGCAAACCCTTCAGAAACAGCACGCAAAGCGCCCAGGTCTTTTTGATTGTTCGGCGCTTGGTTGGCAATATCAAACAAAGCGTCATCTTTCAAAACCCGCCCGCGCGGCACATTTGAGCCTTGCGCCAAGGTCTCGCGCCACTGCGCCAACTCCACCAAAATGCCCAAAGCGCGGCGCGATTTAACCCGCATCTTCATCCGCTTCCAGGCGTCTTTGGGTTCAATATAATAGGTCTCAGCACTGGTTAGCGTTTTCATTTCCTCTTCCAGCCAAGAGGTGCGCCCGCTTTTATCCAAGTCTTTTTGCAACCGCTTATAAATATCACGCAAATAGGTCACATCGCCAACCGCATAGGTGAGCTGTTTGTTGCTCAACGGCCGCTTGGCCCAGTCTGTATATTGCGACGTTTTATCAAGATTAGTATCAGTGATTTTTTTCACCAACGCAGAATAGCTCACCTGCTCGCCAAAGCCACACACCATGGCGGCGACCTGGCTATCAAACAAGGGCGCTGGCACCTGGCCAGACAAATGGTAGAAAATCTCAATATCCTGGCGCGCGGCATGAAACACTTTAACAACAGATGTATCGCCCATAAGCGCAAACAAAGGCTCTAAGCTAATTCCATCGGCCAACGGGTCAATGATCGCCTCTTCATCGTCACTCGCAATCTGGATAAGACATAAATCGGGCCAATAGGTGGACTCGCGCATAAATTCAGTATCAACCGTGACAAACGGGTAGGTGGCAAGACGCTGGCACAGAGCATCTAAATCAGGCGTTGTGGTGATCATTTGCATGGGACAGACGTACTTTATTTAAGGGGCGCAACTTTTTCAGGCGCGATTTTTATCTTTTTTTCAAAAATTCTCCTTAAGTAATAGCCCATGCATCTTGACAAACAAAGCC
>JAJFHF010000140.1 GCA_021775775.1 Hyphomicrobiaceae bacterium | reverse complement strand
AGATAGTTTGCTTTTGGACCCATGTCACGGTGGGTTAATTTGTACCACGCCTTTGCAAAGGCTTTTTGATATTCTTTGGGATCATCTAAAAAGCGTTGTGCTATCTTTTTATAGGCAGGGTCAAATTTAAGAGCTAAATCTGCTGTCGTCATAACAGGTGGATTAAATTTTCCACTGATGTGAGCGTCTGGTACAACTTTATGCAAGGATTCATCCGTCGGGATCCATTGAATGGCGCCAGCTGGGCTGCGCGTTTGTTTCCATTTGAATTTCAATAGATTTTCCAAATAAAGAGAGGTCCATTGTGTCGGTGCTTGTGTCCAGGCACCTTCTAAGCCACTCGTGACGGTATCTTCAGAATGACCTTTGCCGCATTTATTTTTCCATCCAAGGCCTTGGTCTTCAAGCGGGGCAGCGGCTGGTTCGGCACCAACACAATCGCTGGGTTTATGACTGCCGTGCATTTTGCCAAATGTGTGACCACCAGCAATGAGGGCCAAGGTCTCTTCATCGTTCATTGCCATACGTGCGAAAGCGGCGCGAACATTTTTTGCAGAGCCGACAGGATCTGGGACACCTCTTGGGCCTTCAGGATTTACATAGATTAATCCCATATGGGTTGCGCCTAGAGGGCGCTGTAATTTTCCATCCTTTTTATGACGATCACTTGCAAGCATTTCAACTTCAGGGCCCCAATAGACCATATCAGGTTCCCAATCATCGGCCCGGCCACCAGCAAAGCCATAGGTTTCAAATCCCATATTTTCGAGTGATACGTTGCCTGCCAATACGATTAGATCAGCCCATGATAGGGCTGCGCCATATTTTTGTTTTACGGGCCATAACAAACGGCGCGCTTTATCCAGGCTAGCGTTATCTGGCCAACTGTTTAGCGGGTCAAAACGTTGCTGGCCACCACCGGCGCCGCCGCGTCCATCTAGGGTTCTATATGTGCCGGCGCTGTGCCAGGTCATGCGAATGAAAAATGGACCGTAATTGCCAAAATCAGCCGGCCACCAGTCTTGTGACGTGGTGAGCAATTTATCAATATCTTTTTTAACTGTATCAAGATCGAGTTTGTTAAATGCAGCGGCATAATCAAAATTTGGCCCATATGGATTTGATCTTTCATCATGATCGCGCAACGGGGCAAGGTTAAGCTGATCGGGCCACCAAAAACTATTGGATTTTGGCTGGTTCGCCTTGGTATATCCTTTGCCGACAGCCCCTTTAGGCTTACTGATTTCTGCCTTCTCAGCCACGGCTATCTGGGGGGTTAGCCATAGGCCGAACATGCCAGCTATTGCTGTTGTTAACAGTAGATTTTGTTTTTTCATAATTGAGATATTCCTAAGTTCTGGAGACCATATGATGAGCGCTATTTTTTACGGAACGCTGACTTGCATACACATAGGTAGCTGCCTGATGAGCTTTGTAGAAATTAGAAAAACCAATTGAGTTTTCAGTTTTTTTATCTCAAAAGATTGTTACCGATAATTTTTATTTATAGCGTTTTTTAATCTGCCTTATCCGTAAGCAACTGAAATAACTAGAGCAAACCTGGTTAACTCGTGGGCTATAGAAATTGCTATGCCAGATCAAATTGGAATTAAAAATTCGCTGAAATGCGGTTTGATAAATGATCGCTATTCAATAACCCAGCTTGCCTAGGGCCAGGCAGCGCGGTTGTGACGCCCCTCATTTGCTAAAATTCTTCTCTTCCAATTATCCCCTTTAAAAAATCAGACAACCCTCAAAATCAGACAGAGAAAATTGCCATCAGTTTGTTTAAAACCCGAACTATGTTGAGCGGCGTTATAGAGAAAAATTAATGAGAGGTTCTTAGAAAGAAGTGATGTTTGTAAAATATGGGGCCCAGAAAAAGTATGAGAAAAAAATATAGCGTCATCAAACTTTTGTGAAAGATTAGATTAACAACCCTCTTTGCAGGATGTTCAACTCAATACTTGTTGCTACACTGCTTGTTGCTAAGATTGCGCGGTTCTCACTTTCATTGGCAAGTGGCCGGCTATAAAAGATAAAATTGAGATAGGCCTAAATCATAAAACTTAGGTGAGACTTAAAATAACTAACGGTGTGATTTGAATTTCATTCATTTACATAAATGTAAAAATTTATGCTTTGAAAAATTAACTTTTTTATATAAATTTAACTCGCCTGCTGTTTGAAACTGATGAAAGATTGGTGTGTCGTGATGCGTATTTTTCAAATCTGCCTTTTCGTTCTTACTTCAACATTCTTATTTGGTATGCCGGCCAAGGCGCAGGATGAGGATTGTTCAAATAAAACTGGAGACGCCCTATTCAAAGCCTGTGCAAAAATTCTGAAAACAAAGCTTTATCAGGACAAACCTCTTACAGATCTCCAACATTCCATCACTTATGATAATATTGGCCAGGAATATATGAGGCGGGAAAAATTTGATAAGGCGATTGAAAATTTCAAAAATGCCCTTCGTATATTCCCAAACTATATCAAAGCGAATAATAATCTGGGGGCAGCTTATAGCAAATTAGGGCAAGATGACCTGGCCATTTCCAGTTACAGCAAAGCATTGGAAATTGCACCGAAATATGCGCTGGCTCTGAGTAACCGCGGGGCCCTCTATTCACAAAAAGGGGACTATGATAAAGCCTTAAAAGATTTCAACAAAGCTTTGAATATTGATCCCAAAAGCACCTATGACTATCTTCAACGTGCTGCGGTTTATTTAAAAATAAAAGACTTTAAAAAGGCCGTTGCTGATTACAGTGCCGCTTTAAAACAAAAACCGAAAAGTTCTGATATATATAATGATCGCGGCGTCGCTCATTACTATTTAAAGCAATATAAAAATGCATTTAGTGATTTCTCTGAAGCGCTTAAGATCAACCCTGATGATGAACCAACCCAAAATAATATGAAGGCCGCCCTAAAAAAACTTCAGGGAAAAAATAAATAAATTTATTGCGGGTTCGTCTTTTCAAGAAAATGGCGATCCCTGGAGGATTCGAACCTGAGACCTACTGCTTAGAAGTTTCATTAGGCAAGCAAACTTAACGGAACATGACGCGACTTAACTCACTGTTCTTACTTTATTATTTCTACCTAATCCATCTCATAAGGTAACTTAGTAGAATGCTGAAACTTCAGCATTTTGCTACCTATTTTTTACCTAAGAGGAAGACCATGGCTAAGGACACACTGACTGATTTAAAAATCAAAAAACTAAAACCTCCAGCAAAGGGACAAAGTGAAATATGGGATAATAAACTACCTGGTTTTGGTGTGCGTATAACTTCCAAGGGCACAACCTCTTTTGTTTTGCTCTATCGCTTTGAAGGCAAATCTAGGAGACTTACTCTTGGACGCTATCCAATCTTATCCCTTTCTGCCGCTCGTGCAAAAGCACATGAAGCACTAGTTAACATCAATGCTGGTGGAGATCCTGCTTCAGCAAAACGTCATACCAATAAATTATCCGATACTCTGTTATTTCACGAATTGGTTCATGAATTTATTGAAAAATATGCGAAGCGCCAAAATAAGACCTGGAGAGAGGCTGAGCGGATTTTAAGAAGAGACTTTCTTCCTCCATGGAGAAATAAGAGAATTGATCAAATTACTAGAGCTGATGTTAATAAAATACTAGATGCAATTATTGATAGGGGAGCGCCTAGTGGAGCTAATCACTGCTTTGCAATGATTAGACGAGTTTTTAATTGGGCAATCGAGCGCGGCCTTATTGAGCAATCGCCATGTGCTGGCATGAAACGCCCTACTAAAGATATTAGTAGAGACCGTGTTCTAACTGATGAAGAACTTCAAGCTGTTTGGAAAACCGCCGATCAAGAGAAATGAGATGCCCCTGGTTTTATAGACACCTTGCCCCTACAAATTGGAAGCAAGGAGTTCGACGATGACGGGACACAAAAGATACACTGAAGAGTTCAAGCGGGATGCGGTTTTTCAGGTGAAGGAACGAGGCTATTCGGTACAAGATGTTGCCCAAAGGTTAGGGGTTTGCACAAAGTCGCTGTACGACTGGATCAAGCT
>JAJFHF010000139.1 GCA_021775775.1 Hyphomicrobiaceae bacterium | reverse complement strand
AGTGGTTTTCGGATGGGTTTTTTACTTATCGTACAACAGATGCTGGTTTGGAGATCTCTGATTTGCGCATTGGTTTTTCTCCAAGCTATCCCTTTACGTACCAGGTTGCCTCTCGACAAATTGATGGCGATCAGTTCATCGTACAAAAGGCACAACGGTCCCGCCAACCCAAACGTGATCTTTCGTCTTTAAAAAATTTATACAGACAAGCACAAAGCCCAGCGAAGGGATGTCAATAAACTAGATTTTCTAGAGCGATTTTATTTGATTTATTGGATCGGATTTATCAAACTTATTGTGTTCGGTTTTTTAAAGTTTTATTTGTCCCCGTAGCTCAGTTGGATAGAGCACCAGATTCCTAATCTGGGGGCCAGTGGTTCGAATCCACTCGGGGACGCCCTGTTTTTTCTCGCGGCAAATTCGCTACGTTCATTGCCCTTCAAGGGGGCGGCCTAGCGGGCCGGCTCGCCTCTCGCTCGCCAAGCGCGTTTGAAATTTCTCCTTCAAAGGCGACCCATTTTGTTTTAGCTAGGGCTGGGGTTGAATTCAAGCTTGGTTGGCTATTTTAAGCTTTGCAAAAAGTCTTTGGCCAGCTGGCGATAGTCATGATTTTCTTTAACAAATTTTTGGCCGTTGAGCCCCATTTGCTCGCGCTGTTGATCTGATGTTTCGCGCATCGTGATTAAGGCTTTGGTCAGAGCGTTTGCATCATCTGGGGGGATGCTGATACCAGCGCGTGCGTCTTTTATTGGATCGTTGCTGGCATTTGAGCCAAATATGATCGGGCGCGATGACATTAAATAATCAAATATCTTATTGGCACCAATGCCATATTGATAAAGGGGCAAGGCTCTAAAGCCTAGATAGAGACAATCCATTTGTTTTAAAAAGGCTGGGATTGAGGTTTTAGGAATGGGATCATGAAAGGAGATGTTCTCCAAGTTTTGCGCGCGGGCTTGTTCCTCAAGGGTCGCTTTTTCGCTGCCTGAGCCGACCAAAATAAACTTGAATGGGTGGTCTCTCAGGGTCTTACTTGCAGTTAGCAAATAATCCATCCCATTAGAGGGACCATGACTGCCAGCATAGCCGACAATAAATTTTCCTTGTGTTTGCGCTGTGGTTATTTCTTCTTGTAACTGTTTTGGTAAGTTGGTTGTTTGCTCTTGATCCCATTCTTGATGGACAATGCCATTTGGAACATGGTTGTATTTGGATGGATCTAGCCCCTGTTTGATCAAGTGTTTATCTGCATGAGGCAGAATTGATACAACGGCATCCGCGCGTTTGCAGGCATCATTTTCTCCTCTTTGCAACAGCATCATAAAGGGATGATAGGGGGATATGTTGCCCAACAGCATTGGCGATAATGGCCACAAGTCATGGACCTCCCAGACCAATTTGGCTTGATAGTGTTTGGCTAAATATGAGGCTGGGTAGATATCTAGGGGATAGGTGCTAGAGGCAATTACACAATCAAATGCTTTGTCGCCTAACTGAGACTTTACGCCATATAATTTTTGCAAAAAAGTGATTATGTTTTTGAAACGGCCAAGGCCATTGCCTTTATAAGGCGGGGTTTTGCACCAAATATAATCAACTTTATCAATGGTTTCTTTGGTATAGAGGCCTTGGATGGTTGGGTTTTGACGGCGCAAATGAGAAAAGGAAGCGCCAATAATCGTGACTTCATGGCCAAGCTTGCACCATTCTTGAGCCAAATAATGAGACCGAAAGGCCATACCATAGTCAGGGCCACCAGCATAATGATTGATGAACAGAATTTTCATTTGGCTCGTGCTCTTAATCCGTGTGTTTTTATTGTTATAGCATAGAGATCTTTGAATGTAGCACAGTGAAAAGGGTCTTAATGGTTAGCTTGTTTGTGGTACAATGCCATTTGATGTCTTGATATATTCTCGATTACACGACTGGCATATTAGCTGATCTTGGGTTTCTTTTAACTGTACACCGCATGTACACATCCAACCTATTTGTTTCGCCGGCACCCCAACCATCAAGGCGTATGCTGGGACATCATTTTTAATGACAGCGCCGGCCCCTATAAACGCATATTCATTAATCGTGGCCCCACAAATGATTGTGCAATTGGCGCCCAAAGTGGCGCCTTGTTTGATTAGGGTGTGTCGATACTCGCCTTTGCGGATAATCTGAGAACGTGGGTTATAGACGTTGGTAAAGACCATGCTGGGCCCACAAAAAACATCATCTTCTATGGTGATGGCATCATAGATCGAGACGTTATTTTGGACTTTAACATTGTTGCCAATTTTAACATCATTGCCAACGAAAACATTTTGGCCAAAGGAGCATTTTTCACCAATTTGTGCGCCCTGGCTTATATGTGTCCAATGCCAAACTTTGGTGCCTTGACCAAGTGAGGCACCTTCGTCGACAATAGCAGTTGGGTGGATTGTCACTGACATGCTGCTTTCCTGATTTTTTACGGGGCTTTATCTTATTGATCGAGAGGAAAGTTAATGCGCTTGCCATCTCTGGCGGAGCGATAGGCGGCTGTTAAAACTTCTAGCGATTTTAGACCTTCACGGCCATCCGTTTCTGGACTGGCTTTCCCTTGCAAAACATCTATCACATTGCGGTAATATAAAGGGTGACCAAAGCCATAGACGGAGGTTGTTTGATAATTAGCATCGCTGATTTTATCATCGCCTTCATCTGGCTCTTCAAACTCCCAATGCTGGATTTCATTGACGGCAACACCGCCTAATCTAACGGTTCCTTTTTCGCCAAGGATGGTTATGGAGCCTTCTAAATTTTTGGGATAGGTCAGCATGCTCACATTCATTGAGCCCAGCGCCCCAGAGCGCCAACGTACAGAAATCACTGCGCTGTCTTCAGCCTCAATTTTACGCTCTAATGTTGCGGTATAGGCTTGCAAGCTTTCTATGGGGCCTATGAGCCAATCAAGCAAATCAATATAATGGCTGGCTTGGTTCATGAGGGCACCGCCATCTAGTTCCCAAGTTCCACGCCATTTTGCTTGATCGTAATATTCTTGTGGCCTTGTCCAGAAAACGTTGATATTGACCATGTAAATTTTGCCAAAACGTCCCTTGTCAAACGCTTGTTTTAACAGTTGCAGAGTTGCGTTTTTGCGGTTTTGTTTGACCACAAACAAATGCACACCAGCTTTGTCACAAGCCTTGACCATATCTATGGCATCTTGCCAACGAGTGGCCATGGGCTTTTCTGTGATTACATGAACTTTATGCTCAGCCGCTTCGATGGCTTGTTGTGGATGGAGCCCTGAGGGTGTGGTTAGGATAGCCGCATCTGCATTGGTGCTGGCCATCATTGAAGTGAGTGAGCTATGTTTGTTCACACTTGCTAGATCTGGGTAAGCACTAAAGGCTTGTTCATCAATATCACAAACGTCAACAAGCTCCGCTTCATCTTTGAATTGTTCAATGGCGCCAATATGATTTTTGGCTATTCTTCCACATCCAACCAAGGCAAATCGAATTTTCCTGTTTGTTATTGGGATATGATTTACTTGCATGCTTCACGCCTTTACAATTTTATCAGATGGTTTGGGGTACACACCTCTGGTATCAATGATTAAAGCTGCATTTTTTTCGATTAAATCATAATCAAAGGCATCATGGTTGGTTGCGATTAAGACCACATCAAAAGATTTGATCGTGTCTGATGTTATCTCAACGGAGCTAAGATCAAAGTGGTGTTCACGCATTTTTGGAAACACAGGTACATGGGGGTCACTATACTCGATCTTTGCACCTAACTCTTCTAGCTTTTCCATTAGTTCAACGGAGGGAGATTCGCGCATATCATCGACATTTTTCTTATATGCGATGCCCAAGACCAGAACCTTACTATCATTGACTGATTTTTTATGTTTGTTTAGGGCTGCTGTTATTTTACTGATAACATAATCTGGCATTGAGCTATTGACCTCACCAGCAAGCTCAATAAAGCGCGTGTGCAAACCATATTCTCTAGCTTTCCAAGTGAGATAAAATGGATCGATCGGAATGCAGTGACCGCCAAGGCCTGGGCCTGGATAATATGGCACAAAGCCAAATGGCTTGGTTGCAGCTGCGCGGATAACTTCATAAATGTCAATATCCATGCGGTCCGCGATAATTTTCATTTCATTGACAAGACCAATATTCACCGCTCTGTGAATGTTCTCTAAAAGTTTGGTTAGCTCGGCTGCGCGGGTTGAACTGACGGGCACAACTTCATCAATTACATGTTTGTAAAGAGCAACACCAGCTTCTAAGCATTGCTCACTATAACCACCACAAACTTTTGGAATGGTCGAGGTTGAAAAATTTGGATTGCCAGGATCTTCGCGTTCGGGGGAGTAAACCAAAAAGATATTTTCACCCACGATAAAGCCCTGATTTTCTATTCTTGGTTTTAATTCTTCATCAGTTGTGCCTGGGTAGGTGGTGCTTTCTAGAGAGATCACTTGGCCTTCTCTCATGTGAGGCAATAAACCTTCTAGAGTGTCCAATACAAAACTTAAATCTGGCTCGCGAAATTTATCTAGCGGGGTTGGTACACATAAAATGAGCGCATCCATCTCTTTGGCTTTTGAAAAATCAGCGGTTGCATGGAATTTTTCACCCAGCGCCTCTTTAATATGATCATCTGAAATATGACCAATATAGCTTTGACTAGCATTCAGCGAGTTGACTTTCTTTTGATCAATATCAAACCCGACAACATCATAGCCTTGTTTACAATAGACAAGACATAAAGGAAGGCCGACATAACCCAATCCAACAACCCCTATTTTGGCGGTTTTAGTCTTAAGGCGTTCAAGTAATACTTGTTGGGATTGTTGTTGCATTTCCACTATTTTCTTTAATGAATTCTATGATTGATACAGTGTCATCAGATTTATTAAAACTAGACCAGCATCTTCTTAAAGGGATAAAAAGAGAATCACAAGGGGAATAAGCCAGTATTTATATTATTGCTTAGAGAAAAGAATTGAAACCGATATTAATATCGACTACCTAAACTGATATGACGTTCCAAATTAGGATATGGAAATAATGAAAGTTGCTGTTTTAGTCCATAACAATGTTATGCAAGATCCTAGGATTCATAAGGAAGTTCGATCTTTAGAAAAAAAGAATTATACTGTTTCTATATTTGGATTAACGCATAAAAACATCATTGTTAAAAGTGATTTGAAAGCGAACATTATCCTTGCTAGGAGTTATTCTAGAGTAATTATCAAGCTTTTTGAATTTGTAAAATTTTTTATTCTGGTTACCATTTCATTATTTATATTAGAATTGGTATTTCGGGTTTTAGGTATTCACACATTTATTTGGCTCTTAGCGGGTGTTTATACGAGCATAGTATTGATTCAATTCGCTCGTTTTATCTTAGAAATAAAAAGGACTTTAGAAATTGAGCCTCGAACAGATCAAGGCTTTGGTCGATTTACACAAATACTAAAACCGATTAAGATCTTAGCTACATGGTTTAAATCCACATTTGGTAGGTTAAGGCCTGCGTTTGAACCGTTTAAACCTGTGCTTGATTGGTTTCGAAGCATAAAAAGAAAATTTAAAAATCCATTACAATTTTACCAAGATTATTTGTATTCTTCCCTTGGTTATTTTTACTTGTCTGAATTGATCTATAAAAAAGCGATTAAGCATGGCAAATGTGATATTATCCATTGTCATGATATCATCGCACTTAGAGCAGCGATTAAATTAAAGAAAAAATGGAATGTCCCGCTTATTTGGGATGCGCATGAATTTTATACTAAATTAGGGTATATCAAGGCTGATCGTAAAAAATTACATGATGATTATATCAAACGGGCTGTAAAACATATTGATCATTTTATTACAATTAGTGATCATTTTGGTGATTATTATTGTAGAACCTACCCCTTGCCCAAAGCTCATATTGTAATGAATGCGTCTGAAATGATGGGACCGATTGATTATGATGGGCGCTTGCATGAGGCTGCGAAGATTCCTCTTTCAAATAAAATTCTGCTTTATCAAGGCGTTTATGGACCCAAACGAGGGTTGACGCAATTGCTTGATAGTATGGCGCTTGTTGATAAACAATATCACTTGGTGTTTATGGGCTGGGGCGGTGAAGAAGAAAATTTGAGAGCTCATGCTAAAAAAATTAACAATCAATTTCCTGCCTCAGAAAGGCGCATAACCTTTATCCCGCCTAGTCCCCATAAAGAATTGCCGCTTTGGACCAGTGGTGCTCACCTTGGCATTATCCCTTATGAAAACTCCAGTATAAATCACCTTTATGTTGTGCCCAATAAATTGTGGGAGTATCCGATTGTTGGGGTCCCTATTGTGTCTAGTTCACTGGTTGAACTTGAAAAAATTATTTCAGAACATGGTACTGGGTTTCTCTTTCCCCGAGAATTTGTGGCCCAAGACATCGCCACTTGCATTAATGATATCACTGATGAGCAATGGCAAAAAGCTAGAGAAAATTGTGAAACTTTTAAATTAACCCAAAATTGGTCTAAATATGAACCTGAGCTTTATGAGGTCTATGATCAGATTGAAGTTGTAACATAATATTTGAGGGGCAAAAGGCCGGTAAATTTTGATTTTTTGAAATCTTTCGTCGGATCGCACAGATCATTAGTTGCTATAAAATAGTCCACTTTAGATCTTTCAATGAAATCAAACAATTTTCATAAGGAGCACAAAACATATAAATGCGTCATAAACTGTCTATTGCATATTCTATAATTTCTTGGCTGTTAACAAATGTTAAACGCTATAGTCCCGTTTATTTTATTCTTGGAACCTTTTTTGGGGTGGTTTCAAAAGGTTTAACTATTTTATCTATGGTCGCTTCATTGCGTGGTCTTGTGTATTTATTTCGATTTGATCCAAAAGCTCAAATAAATATTCCATACAGTTCAGGTGCCTCTATTTCATCATCAGAGTTTGTCTTTATTATAGCAGCCACGATTTTTTTACTTTATCTTTGCACTGCGTTTAGTAATTACATAAGTTTTCTGTTACTAGAAAAATGCAATCAACAGCTATATGAAAATGATCAGGCTTTCAATAAAATTGAAATTATGGAGCATTATACTGAGAAAAATGATAAGAAAAATTTTATAAAAGCATCACGTTTCTTTTTAGATAGATTGCCCGGAGTAATTTACGATCTTTCACGATTAATTCATTTAACTCTTATATTATTTCTTATTTTTCTTGCCATTGGGATTATAAATTACATTTTCGTAATATTAATTTTATCTGCTGCGGTAGGGATTTCTTTGATTGTTCTCAGGAACTCAGCAAAAGATCTCTTCTATATGGATGAAATTTCAAAGCAGGGAAGAGTTGTAAGCACTGAGAAAGAAGATAAACTTAAAGATATGAGTTTTAATCGACAAGATATCATTGAGTATAAAAATAGTGACTCTATTCGGTTATATTTAAAAAATAAATCTTCTTTTCGAATGCAAACTCCAAAAATTGAATTTATTTTCATGATTTCATATGGATTTATTTTGGTTTTGGTATTTGTAATGTTTCTACTCTTTGATCTCAAAAATCAGAAACTGGATCCAATTGTGATTTTAATTTTGGTTTTTTCTCTACGCTACGGAATTGCTTATGCGCGTCAAATTGGACAATGCCTTGCACGTATTTTGCGAATAAGAACTGAACTTAAATTATTAAACATTAATGTTGAAAATTAACGTTCTAATGTATAATTAGGCACCTTTATGAATGCATATTTCATTTGATTATTTAATAAGGCGCTTTAGATTTCCCAATAGTCAAACCGTGCCATTTGGCGAAACACGTTTACGTGGTTTGTCAGGTCTTTTTTAAATGTCGCCCTCTTGTCTAGCACGTAACAACTCAGCTTTTAAACGACAGATCTCATCAGATTGGGCTTTTATATTTTGATCATTCAGAGCTGCGGGATGATAATGCTTAATTCAATCGTAAAAAGACCTCTTGTAAACCCCTAATCTTTGGGTAACATCTTGGACTGAATAGCCTCGTTCTTTAACCTGGAAAACTGCATCCTTTTTGAACTCTTCTGTGTATCTTTGGCGTCCCGTCATATGTCTATCTCCTTGCTTCCAATTTGTATAGTAAGGTGTTTATAAATCTAGGAGATGCTCAGAAAGCTATTTTGATGTGCAGCTTCACAGATATAATGGCCTGTGTTATAAGGCACTAATAATTTAAATCTCAAAAAATTTTAGGCAGAAATTTGATCTCAACAAACAACGAAATCTAACCTTAATATCATATGTATAAATGGCACCAATTTTAGGAATCTTATTAATATGGGTACAAAATTTCTTGCTGACCTTTTCTGCCTAAAAGGTAAAACGTTTCTCGTGTCCGGCGGGGCAGGGCTGTTGGGTAGTCAAATTAGTGAAGCTTTGGCAGAACATGGTGCAACTGTGCTGATTGCAAGCCGGAATCTGGAACAATGCAAAGCTAAGGCAGGCGAACTTGAAACTACTTTTAATACAAAGAGTGAGGGTTATCAGGTCGATATAACTGACTCAAAATCAATTGAAGTATTATTCGAGAAGTTGAAACTGGACGGTTACCAGTTAAGTGGCTTGATAAACAGCTCTGGGTTTGGAAAAAAGAACACATGGGAGACAATTTCTGAGGAGGACTGGACCTATGATTTAGATGTCTCGCTTACCGGCCCGTTCCGAATGACAAAAGCGGCTTTCAGTGACCTGAAAGAAACTCAGGGTGTGGTGCTAAATATTGCATCAATGTATGGAATAGTGGCGCCGGATCATCGTATGTATGATGGAAAAAAATATGCTAATCCACCGAGCTACAATGCCGCTAAGGGTGGTCTACTTCAATTTAACCGATATCTTGCAAGTTTTCTTTCACCACATGGAATTCGTGTTAATGCGATTAGTCCAGGACCATTCCCATATGAAAGCACGCAGAAAGAAAATCCTAATTTTATTGACCGTTTGGCAGAAAAAAACCCACTTAACAGAATTGGAATACCATATGAACTCAAGGGAGCTGCAATACTGTTATGCTCTGATGCGTCAAGCTATATAACAGGGCAAAATCTCAGCATTGATGGTGGGTGGACAATCTGGTGATTCGCGTCGGTATGCTAGGCTTTAGCTCGGGAAATGGGCATCCCTTTTCGTTCAGTGCAATTATCAATGGTTATGATCGCGTTCATTTTTCTCAAAGTGGATGGCCAGGTATTTTTAACTATCTAGAAAAGGCTAATCCCTCAGAAGTAGGGCTTGAGGGCATGGAAATCACCCATATCTGGACTCAAGAGGCAAGCCTCTCACAACAAATCTCACGAGCATGTCGTATTCAAAATGTGGTATCCTCGCCCGAAAAGATGCTTCAGGATGTAGATGCGATAATTATTGCGCGTGACGACTTTGAAACACATTATCCGCTTGCACAACCATTCTTGAATGCAGGCCTTTCTGTTTTTATTGACAAGCCTTTAACTATCGAGACTCGAGAGCTAGAATATTTCAGACCCTTCCTTACCGCAGGGAAACTCATGAGCACTTCAGGACTTCGATATTGCACAGAATTGGATAAATTTCGGCGCAACAAAGAAGATATGATCGGTAATCTAATCACAGTCCAATGTGCCGTTGTGAATGATTGGTGCAAATATGGGATCCACATGATAGATGCGATACAAGGCGTCTATCCAGAGCTCCAATATAAATCCATTAAAAAATTGTCCAGCAAAGCAGATAGCTACGACATTAAGTGTAATAACGGTGTGAATATTAATATTCACTGTCTTGGCAGGGATGCTCCCGTTTTTTTCTTAGCCTTCATCGGCACCAAAGGTGTTGCAGAGTTCCGAATAATTGATAATTTTGGTGCCTTTCGAAGGACTATGTTGCAATTCCAAAATCAGCTTTCCTGCGGAGAGCCATCGATATCACCCGAACTTACAATTTCAGCAATGGAGCTATTAAAAGTTGGGAATAATGCAAGAGTTGGTGAAAAGATTGAACTGGGTATGTTGGGCCAATAATGGTTGGTGGACGCCGTAAATTTCACCAGACCTAGAAAACCACTAATAGAGTAATGTTGCACTATAAATTGAATGCATAAATAAGGTCTGTTTACCCGGAATTTAAAACAACAAACATCCTCTTTGCCCATGAACCATAATCATACTTTTCTCCCTAAAAGGGAACCATAAATTTGGTAAAACTCTGAAGAAAAAAGGGACAAAATGGCTTCCTAGTATTTGCATCAAGACCATTCGCATCTATCCAGGCACCCGTTGGTAGAAAGCTCATGAAGGGGAGACTTGACAATGTTATCCAACAAATCGATTATACTATTTCTAAAAACCAATCCTGGTGAAATAATGTCTGCCAAAGCGGATGCACTGATATGCTTCATTTTTCTTATGAAAGAATGAGATTTGGGTAAGAATTGTTATGAATGGACATAAAAATATTTTAATTGTTGGCAGTCAGAGGTCCGGCACGACTTTGTTGAACCGGATTCTTAATACTCACCCCTCCATTGCAATGCTCTACCAACAATGTAATTTCTTGCGCCACCAGGCAGTTGGTAGGACAGCAATTGAGCAAAATGTTGCTGTGGATATTATAACGACAGTCTCCCGAGCGGTAGCTCCATATTCACCTTTGTTTGACAGACCTACAGTTGGTCGTCTTTTGCGGCGGGTGCGGGAAGAAGAATCCATAGATCCGGCTAATCTGTACGACGCGATACTTTCTATGTCGCTAAAAAATAAGAAGCCAGATGCCCTATATTTCGGTGAAAAATATGCTGGGCGGGCTGCTGAGATTTTTCCGTTCAAGATGATTTTTCCTCGCGGAAAAATCATCTATATTGTCCGCGATCCAAGGGATGTCCTAGTTTCAGAGAAAGGTCGGCTTGCCAAAGCAGCCCCTTCAACCCGCGGACATGCTTTGTATACCATTCTTGACTGGAAAATTTCTGCTCGATCCTATATTTGGGCGCGGAAACATTTGACTGATATTTTTCTTGTACGCTATGAGGAACTGATTGCCAACCCATCTCAGCAGATAGCCCGCATTTGGGATTTCCTAAAAGTTCCACAAGTTGAGGTCTCGGCAGAAACCCCACTAACTGACGATGCCGGAAACGAATGGAACGCCAATTCATCGTTTGATGACAGCATCACTGGCATCAGCAACAAGACCACGGGCCGCTGGCCGTTGCTAATTGGTTTGTCAGATCTGGTCTTCCTTCCTTGTTTTCTTGGTTCTGAAGCAACATCACTTGGCTATGATATTGGAGTAGATGCAGGTCTATTTTCATCCAACTACCACGATCTTTGTGTCGAATATCTGGAACGAGATGTGGGGGAACGCCTGGAGATTATGCAAAAATTTGCAAATTCAGAGGCCTCACCCCAAGGTAATAAAATGGCTTCTGATGTGGATGAATTGCAGTATAGATCAATACTATCGACCCGAAAAGTTGCAGAAGTTCTGACAGAGTGTGCTTACACATAATTTCCTCCAAAGTGGTCATTTATGCGTTTTTTCCAAATATAAAATCGCGTTGAAACAAACTTTGAATATACGACTTCTCATCAGATAACCGACTGCCCAATTTTGAATCGTTTTGTAATCAATTGACGGTCAAATGTAATGGTTTCCAATACATGTCGGATGATCGTCGAGGCGGATCCAATCTTGTACACATTTTGTTTATTTAACGCCTTGCTGCGAAAAGTTTTGGAAAGTGCTTCATTCAACGCGTTAGTGATTTCTAAAGAGTTTATAGCTGCGTCGATGGTATTGCATGATTTTTCCCTTCCTGCCTGACGGTTACCTATGTTAACCACGGGTAATCCAAAACTGGCAGCTTCGATAATACCGGAAGACGAATTGCCTATCATTGCTTCTGCATGGCTCATGGCGCTGAAATACCCCCTTCGCCCAAGATTATCTCTAATGTAGAGCCAGGATTTGGTATGAGAATATTCTTCTAGCAGTTCATTGATCGCTTGGCCGGCTTCATCGGAATTGGCTCTACTGAAAACAGTTAAAAGCCCTCTTTCATCTAAGACTTCAAGAAGTGTTTTGAAGTTTGAAAGCGAATTTTCTACATCTAGCGTTTCTGGATGAAAGGTTGCCAAGAGAAAGGGCTCATCTGGTATATCCAACCTTTCCAGAAGTGTTATCCTATCATCCAACATCAAATTTTCAAGATTATCTAGTCCTGGCGCTCCTGTGCAATGCACCCGCCAGGGTTCTTCGCCCATCGCCAATATCCGTTCTTGACTGAGTTGGGTGGCGCAAAAATGTAGATGACTCATCTTCGTCATTGAATGGCGGTACAGGTTATCAATGGCGCCTTCGCTTTCCTCGCCACCGTGAATATGGGCAACAGGAATCCGAAGCACGCTTGCTGCCACAACAATTGCGTGCATTTCATATCGATCGCCGAGTACTAGCAGCATATCAGGTCGATTTTTGGCCAACTGTTCCCCGGCCTCTATCGTCACTTCTCCAATGGCCCGCGTGATACTTAGAACATTCCCCTCACCAAGGCGCATTGGAACTATGGATGAAAGCGGAATTTGTACTGATCGAGCAAGTTTCTTTGCAGCGCAACGTCTTTGATTTTCTGATCCTTCCAAAGGTACATGATCCCCTGAAACCAGAAGTGACGGTGCTATTTTCTCGCTGTTAAGAAGTTCGAGAATTATTGGTTGGTAAATTCCAAAATCAGCTCGACTGGTGGTGGCAATAAGAATTGAACTAACAGGCATAGTTGTATCGATCATAATAATTATAAATCAGACGAGGTGAGCCAGTTCCAAAACCGTGCCTACCTTTAAATCGCAACACACTCGACGTCCAAGGACATAGTCCATCATACGTGGTGGCAGTCCGGTCCCCGGGCGTCGGGCACCACAATTTTTATTCGTTAACACCTCTCCTAAGGTCAAATCTTTGAGAACCACAATACTGCGCCTGGCAACAGCAGCGGTCTCAAGCTCGACTTTTGTCGGGCGCTTAACCCCATTTCCTAGCGCTTTTTCAACCATCCGTAGCTTGCTTACAAATTGTTTCAACTCATCGGGTTCTAATGAGGCTTTGTGATCAGGACCCGGCAACGAACGATCAAGCGTGAAGTGTTTTTCAATTAACCGCGCACCGAGCGCCACGCTGGCAATGCTGGTTACATTACCTAATGTGTGATCCGACCAACCGACCGGCCTGCCGAAGGCCTTATTCAACAGTGCTAAAACATTCAGATTGGATTCGGATGGATCGCTCGGATAATCGGATACACAATGGAGAATGGCGAGTGGAGGATTACCATTGGTTTCAATAGTTTGCACGGCTTCTTCCGTTTCAGCGAGGTTTGCCATACCGGTGGATATGATGATTGGCAGGCCTTTTTTAGCCATATGGGATAGCAGTTGCAAATAAGTGAGATCGCCGGAGGAGACCTTAAAAGCATTGACGCCTAAACTTTCGAGAAAATCCACGCTGTCAAAATCGAAAGGCGTCGAAAGGAAAGAAATGTCCTTTTCATCACAATGTGTTCGGATTGAACGCCAGGCCTGCTCATCCAGTTCAAGGTTACGCAGCATCTCTGTCTGGGTAGTTGCTAAAGTTTCATTTCGTATTTGATAGGGGGCTTTGGGTGCATCAATGGTTGCCAATGCATCCGTCTTAAATGTCTGAAATTTTATAGCATCAGCACCGGCAGCAGCAGCTACGTCAATAAGCGCGTGAGCCTTTTCAATTTCCCCGTTATGGTTTACGCCGGCTTCAGCGATGAAATAAAGAGAAGTGGGGTCGTTTACCCACCGCGGTACACTATCCATAAGCAGTATCCCTCGCATATTTGAATTTTTTGTTGCAACTTGCGATAGATTACACATCCGTTTGTGATTGACAACTCTTGGTATCATCTATTTATTGTCAAAGTCTAATGTTAATTTAGGAGATTGACTAAGTGATCCCACTAGCCATTCCGAATATTGGAAAGCTTGAAGGTGAGTATCTCAAAGCTTGTATCGATGAAAACTTTGTATCTTCAGTAGGACGATTTGTAACGAGGTTTGAGGATGAAGTAGCCTCCATATCTGGAACCGAACATGCAGCAGCAACAGGTAGTGGTACCCAGGCACTTCATCTGGCGTTGCGGGCCTTGAATGTTGGTCCGGGTGATCTTGTCATTCTGCCAAGCTTCACCTTTATTGGTAGTGCCAACGCAATTTCCCACTGTGGCGCGATTCCATGGCTGATGGATATTGAACCTAAGAGCTGGACTCTTGATCCCAAATGTGTGGCCCATGCGTTAGCTAAGAAAACCGAACGGCAAAATGGAGAACTAATTCATACTCCCAGTGGCCGTAAGGTAAAAGCCATTATGCCGGTTTATACCGTAGGAAACATAGCGGACATGGATGCTATTGGGGACATAGCATCGAAGTATGGTCTCAAGATTGTTGCCGATGCAGCCGCGGCCATTGGGGCATTCTATCACGGAAGTCCGATTGGCACGATTGCCGACCTAACGGCCTATTCCTTCAATGGCAACAAGACGATTACCTCCGGAGGTGGTGGGGCAGTGGTTGGCCCGAATTCTGCGCTGGTGAAGCGTGTCAAACACCTTTCATCTACTGCACGTGTTTCGCAGGAATATGATCATGATGAAGTGGGGTTCAATTATCGTATGACTAATTTAGAAGCCGCTGTTGGCTGCGCGCAGCTACAGCGGCTAAAAGAATTCATTGAGGCCAAAAGAAGAATTCGTATCCGATACAATAAGCTGGCAGATAAATTAGCATGGGTTCAACCTTTTCCGCAACCATGCGGTCGCGATGGTGTCAGCTGGTTCTCGGGTTTTGTGATTAAAGATGCACGGTTGCCAAAAGTTTCAGAAATTTGCTCCCGTTTGAAGGATCAAAAGATTGAAGCCCGCGGTTTTTGGAAGCCAGTGCATATGCAGTTGCCTTATTCAGAGACCCCCAGGGAAGTTCTTGATGTGACTGAAGGTTTGTGGTCACATATCATAACACTGCCATGTTCCACCTCGTTGACCGACGACGATCAACAAAGGGTCATTGATGTGTTAGAACCAATGCTGACAATTGACGCGTTTTGATCCAAAGCTTGTGACCCAACAGATTATAGGAAAAGTAATGCGCTCGCCTGCCTCCATTGCCACTAATCGTAGAACATCGTTTTTTGCTGAAGACCTGAAGACCAATGATTCCAACCTTAGGGAAATCATTAAAGGTAAGCGGGTTCTTGCTATCGGCGCAGCTGGCTCCATTGGCTCCAGTACAGTTTTCCGACTTTGCACTTATCAACCTCAAGCGATACATGTGGTTGATCAGAATGAAAACGGGCTTGCCGAGTTTGTCCGCATATTCCGTTCTTCGCTGGCTTCGGATTTGGTCGATCATGTGCGAACCATGCCTCTGGATTACGGTACATCGGCAATGGAGCTTTTACTCGCAAATGAAGGTCCCTATGACATCATACTCAATTTTGCTGCTATCAAGCATGTGCGTTCGGAAAAGGACGAATATTCCATCATGCAAATGTTGGATACTAACATTGTGAAGCAGGCCCGGTTCATGCGATGGATTGGAAAATATAGCAAGGGCGCACGATATTTTTCAGTGTCAACCGACAAGGCAGCCAATCCTAGTTCCTTTATGGGTGCCACCAAAAGGATCATGGAACATATCATGTTCAGCGAAGAATTTACCGGCCCCATTGGTGGTTCAGTCACTTCAGCACGGTTTGCCAATGTTGCGTTTTCAAACGGATCTCTTCTGCAATCTTTCGAAAACCGTTTTTCGCGTCTAGAACCTATTGCCTGCCCCAAGAACATTCGACGTTATTTTGTCAGCCTTGAGGAATCGGGAGAAATTTGTACTTTAGCAAGTATGATGGTTGAGCCTGGTTACATCGCAGTGCCCCGGCTTGATCCAAAAACTTGTCTAGTTCCGCTACAAGGCATCGCCGAAAAATTCATCCAGTATCATGGTTATGAACCGTCTTTGTTTGAAGATGAAAATGAGGCGAAAGTCAATTGTGCTAAAGAGATTGCGGCAGGACGCTGGCCACTCATATTGACTCCTAGCGACACGGCTGGTGAAAAACCTTATGAAGAGTTCATTGCGGAGGGTGAAAATGCCGAGCGAACCAGATTAAAGAGTATTGATGCGATCAAATATTCCCGACAAAACCAGCTAATAATGAGTCCATTAGTAGAGGCTTTGGAACGCATTGTGGTCGGGGATGCAAATGGTGAGAATGCGGATAAAGAACGCATTAAGTCTCTGATTGCAGAACTGGAGCCAGCCTTCTTGATGACTCATCGAGTCTCTTCACAAAACCTTGATCAACGTATGTGACTTGATGCGATCAAAACTGGTTCCGATGTCGGACATCAAATTAGCTTGTCTTTTAGCTGGTTTTGATAATTAGGTACTGCAATTAATTAGATGGCAGATTGAACCATTGAAGTATAGGTCTAGCTTATCGACCATAAAAAATGTAGGATCAACTATTTAGTGGATTAGATAGTAATAGAATGCAAAAAAAAATTCTCATTCTTATTCTAAAGCCTGATAGGCTTGCCCTAGAAAATGTATTGGACAAGGTCAAGAAAAAGGGACTGGTACCTGTCCTTTTTGCACCGTCATATGACAATCCTTTGGATGAGCTCACATCCGATTACATCGTCAAACAACCAATGGATTACATTGATGCCTCGTCCATTGATAAGATCTATCGCGCGACATTCGATTGGCAGAAAGGGTTACCATCGGTAGCACTCAGCTCCGGAGAGACCCTGGACATGTGGGGACTTAAAGAAGGTGTTTCAGCGGTCTGGTCCTGGATTGGCACCGTTTATCCTCATGTTCATCTAAGAATCCGATTTATCGAATCGATTTCAATAATTATGAATGCTGAAAAGCCTATTAGCTGGACGTTGATTGGAAATGATGATGTATTTCCATGGCAAAACGCTTTGGTTCGACGAATCATGGAGCAGGTATTTTCTGAAGTTCAAGAAGTCTTTATCAAACCGTTGAAAAAATCCCGATCTAGGAATTTAACATTTCGCCCATTCAAACGAATTATTGGAGGTTCTGACCGAAGTATCAAAAGTTTATTGGAACGTTTCAAAACCTTTTTGGTCATTTCCAGACTTGGAATGAGAAAAGTTTACAGCAGGGGGCTTGGTGTTTTGAACGTCTCGGTAAAAGGGAGAATAAATGTTGTTAGTACAGATAATTATGAATTACAGCTAAACCATCATTCTAAAACCGTAATAATGCGTGCTGTATTCAAACAGTCTGAAAAAGGATCCGGAACAACAAAACTTACGGTGGAGAATGGACAGGCTCGAGCCATCATTCTTGTGAACTCCGAAACCATTCAGGTACCTGGTTCTGATCCGGTGATGATCACCGGCATGAAGGGAGAATGCCATGTAAAACTGATTGGCAGAAAAGCCAAAATTACTTTAAATCGAGAGGTGGTCATAAGGACACGGAAATTACCCGTTACGAAGAATAAACGTATCTCGCTAGAACACACCAGAAATGTTGGACGGGCGAAGGTTCAAGTTGCTTTGGTTGTGTCCCCCCTTTCAGTCTTCAGATGGGTGAAATTTCTGTTGTCACCATTTTTGTCAAAATATGTCGGCCCACTGAAAAGAGTATTGTCTCGAAATTCAATGGTAAAAAAAAGGACTAGAATTGAGGAAACCGGCCATGCTGCACTAATGAAAAAGAAAAAACAGGGTTGGGCAAACATTCAAAAATCTCTTGACGAATGGGCATCGACGCTTCCTGCGTCCGATAAACCGACCTTGGCCCTTATAATGCGTGGCCGTCGAGGATCCCATTGGTATTATAGTCCCAAACTAGGTTGGATGCTCTGGGACTTGTATATTGAGGCAATCCCAGAAGCGATGATTGAGATGTGCCGGAAATATGGCAAAAGATTGATTATTATACATGAAGGGCAAGCTCCTGAATATGATGATAAAAGGTTGAGTTATTCTGATCGCTTTCCTGATATAGTCCATGAGCTGGTTACTGGCGACTTGAAGGGGTTATTCAACATTGATCGCATTGATCACACAACCTCTTATGAACCTAAATTTCAGCAATTACTTTCTTCTGAAGAATTTAAGGCAGCTTTTTCTTATAGAGGAGTAAATTTTTTTGACAGTATTGTACCGGTTCTGGAAGCAGAAGTTATTAATCGATCAGCCTTACTTGATTTAAAGTGCCGGGCATGGTCTGAAATTTTTTCGCGTTTCAATCCGGAGATAGTGTTTGGAGGCAGACTTGAATCGCGTCCTGATATCAACTATGCAGCACATCATTGTAGCGCAAAAACTGTAACTATCAAGCTCGGGGTTGGTGAAGAAATGTTACCATCCTTCATTGCTTGTAAAGCAGATAAAACATTTGATCATCATGCCTTCCCCGATATGATACTGGTCTGGGGAGAGCAACAAAAGAAATTTCTGTCGGAACGGCTGCCCGAATATCAGGGGAAAATAGAAACAAGTGGCCGCACTCGCAATGATACCTTTATAAACGAAGTTCATTCTGTCGATCTCGAAAAAATCAGATCCCGACTGGGTCTTGAAGAAAAAGACAGACTAATTCTGTACGGTGCTACAGCCCGTACCCGCTACGGAATGGTCCGTGACCAACCTTGGGGTACATCCTGCCTCTCGTCCGAAACCATGGAGCAAAGCCTGCTTGCACTAAAAAAAGTACTGAATCAAGTTCCACATACACGGATCATTTTCAAACCCCACCCTGCGGATAATATCATACTGATTGAGGAACTGCTCAAAAAGATTGGCGACGATAGGATCAAAATTATAACTGACGATGACGGTTTTCACAATGTGGAGTTGCTTTCGGTTGCTGAATTGTTTGTGAGCAGCGTTTCGTCCATGTTTTCCGAAGCGGCAGCATGTAATTGTCTGCCGGTCAATGTCTGGTCTCCAGATATCAATTTTCTATATGAATTCAATCGAAATACGATCTACAACAATATTGCTGTACCGGTTGAGGGGGTTGACGTCTTAACGGAAACTGTTGTGCGCCTAATGCAAGATAATGATTTGAGAGCACGACACCTTACGCGGATACTTGAGGGTTTAACAGATTTTTTTGGTTCGCTGGATGGTAAAAACGCTCATCGAGCTGTTGAACTAGCGCTATCTGGTTTGAATAGTGATCAATCCTGTAAGTAGCATGCACCATTACGTTACCTCGAGAATCCCTTATAATTTCTTACGACTTTGCGCTTTTGGAACTCAATTCTGGCTAACCTTGTGAAAGTTAGTCTTGAAAGCAATCCGTTAAAGAGTTATTATTAAGTACGCTATTTTTAATAATTAATTTTGATCAACTGAGCAGAGTAATCCTTGGAACAAGAAGTAACTGTAGCGATCGCAGGAGCCGGCAATATGGCTCAACAGCACTGCCGAGTATTGTCACAGCTGCAAGGTGTGTCTTTAATCGGCGTAACATCGCGCACAAGAAAACGTTCAGAAGATTTGGCCGAAAGTTACGGCATTGCTGGCGTTTACGACACAATCGATGAAATGTATCAAAAAACGGGTGCCGATCTCCTTTTGATTACTGTAAAGGAGCTTGGACTTGTAGATGCGGTCAAAGCTGCCGCAGCTCATGACTGGTCGCTGTTTCTTGAAAAACCAGCTGGTTATAAAATGTCTGTCGCGATTGAGATACGCGATCTGTTGCAAGGAAAGAGCCGCCACAATGTATTGGTTGGCCTCAATCGCAGACATTATAGTTCTACGGTCCTCGGATTGGAGGAATTAAAAGATGTTGAAGGCCCACGTCATATCTTTGTTATGGACCAGCAAAGCCTTGCAGGTGCTAGAAAGATTGGGCATCCTGAAGACGTTGTTAACAATTTAATGTACGCCAATTCAATTCATACTATCGACTATTTACGCGTTTTTGGACGTGGTAAAATAGAGAAAGTCGTGCCCGATTCAAATTGGAAGGGAGAGGATACATTTGTTCATGGGGCGAATGTTTATTTCAGCTCAGGAGATATAGGTCGTTACGAGGCCATCTGGGGTGGACCTGGGCCATGGTCATGTTTTGTTACCACTGCTGCCAAACGCCTTGAAATGCGTCCATTGGAAACGTTGTCAGTTCAAGTCGCTGGGGAGCGAAACCTGAAATCTATTGAAATTGACCCTATTGACTTGGATTTCAAGGCTGGATTTTATCGGCAAGCCGAAGCCGTCATCAGCGTCATACGGGGAAACTCAGCTCCAGGGGTCATGGATATAGATCAATCCTTCGAAACCATGGAGTTGATTCATGCAATTTACGGCATTTAAGGCCTGGCTCTAACGGTTTATGGATATTTTGATGACAGAATCTATTAGAAACAATAAAATTTGCATCTCCCTCTCTGACAGTTTGTATAAGGCGTTGGTCAGAATTGAGGAAAATCGAAGCCGGGCAGTGTTTGTTCTGGATGACGATGGTAAACTGGTTGGATCAATCACCGATGGTGATATTCGTAGAACACTGATTGACAAAGGTCCCGATTTACAACGTCCTATCAAAGAAGCAGTAAATCGAAATGTCCGTTATCTAAATCAGAAAACGGATGAACGGGAACAGCGCAATTTTATGCGCGAGTTGGGCATTGAGCAACTTCCTCTCGTTGACGATCAAATGCAGCTAGTTAGTGTGGTTCTGGCCGCCAATCTATTTGCTGCCAGGCGCAGAAATACCCCTGTGGTTTTGATGGCAGGAGGGCTTGGTAAACGCCTGGGAAATCTGACAAAAGAGCGACCTAAGCCGTTAGTCATGCTTGACGACAAACCCATCATGGAGCATGTACTTCTAAAATTCAGGAAGGAAGGGTTCAGTCGATTTTTTATTTCAGTCAATCATATGAGGGATATGGTCTATGCGCATTTCAATGATGGATCTCAATTTGACGTCGAGATCGAATATCTTTCCGAAGATCAACCGCTTGGAACCGGTGGTGCGCTTTCGCTGATAAAGGCTGAAGATTTTGAGAGTATTTTCGTTACTAATTGCGATGTTATTTGTCAGATGGACTATGGTGCGATGCTTGACTTTCATGAGTTTCAATCCAATCAGATGACCTTGGGTGTGATCAATCGGAAATTCTCAATTCCGTTTGGTGTTATCGAGACAGTTTCCTCAAAAATTATTGGATTTCAAGAAAAACCCAGTTATGAGGTGTCGGTAAATGCGGGTGTGTATGTTCTCGACCGTGAACTGATTGCCGATGTGCCCAGTAATCAAAGATTTGACATGCCTGAACTGGTTGATTCTTCGTTGCAAGAAGGCAAGCGTTGTGCTGCATTCATCATTAATGAAGAATGGATTGATGTTGGACACCCAGATGATCTTGAGCGCGCGCAGTGTTTGCTTAAGAAACAGAGGGAAGGCGTCAGTTATTCCTCTAAGGATATCAACAAAAATGACTATTTGCCTATGGTTCCTGATCCTATGTGATAGGGCATTCGTTGGACAAATCTGGATTACCATAAAATATCTCATTCATCGCTGCCATGGTTTTGAGATGAAGTGATGCTGACTGCTTATATTCGGGAAGCTCACAGGTGCTTTTGTTTAGAATTTGGCTGAATACAGAGGACAATTGGCTGGTCTTCAAAGAGCAAAAATCTCTATTGTGGTGATTGCCATTTTTGTCATATTGAATTTGACATTCCCCTTCAAAAAGAGTGTATCGAATATCTTCGAGTTCGATTTTGATTGTCATAGGCATATCCACACCGTCGTGGCTGACAAGCTGGATAACTGTGTCCCTTGCAGTTTGGCCTTCCAGAAATCCCACTATTTCCTTGTATCCCGGTCTTTTGGCATCATATATTCGTGGTGCGATGGTTTTTGACCATTTCAATGCAGCAACAGGCGTATCGGTCAGAAATTCTGCCAATGCGAGAAAATGAATTCCATTGCATGCTACTCCCCAATTTGAACCCTCTACAACCACCCGACGGATGAATTTTCCGTCAATTTCATTTTTCAAAGATTGATAACCTGGCCAAACGCTACGAGAACAATTAACCCATGTCTTGATCTGGTGCTGTTCCAATAAAGTGGACGCGGCTGCATATTCGGAAGCTTTTGTAAAAAGCACCTTTTCTAAGACAAGGTTGGTTAGCTTTGAACTATTTAGCAGCGCAGAAAGTGCGCACAAACGATTTCGTGCATCTGTTGCAACAATTCCGAGATCATAGCTGCGTTGAAAATCTTGGGTTGTCTTTACGAACCTCAGCTGATGGCCTCGATCCCCGAGTTTCTCTTGAAAGCGTTGTATTGCTACGATCTGATTCTCTGGGATGGGTTCAAATGCGTCAATGTGTATAATCGAGCCACTGTCAATTTGAGCCAGAGATTGTAAAAGTCGGCTTCCGATATTGCCGCAGCCCATAATAGCAATGGATTTTTCTGTATTTTGTGTCATGAAAACCAAATTGGATTGAATTTTAAGGCTGGCAGCAACAAGTCTGATTTTTGCACTGATCCATGATATTTTTGGAGAGTAAATCAGAGAATAAGAAGATGGTCAATCTATTAACTCTTAATTATTCTGTGCGCATTTCTTCTATAATTTTACTGGTTTTTGAAATAAAATCGTTTGGTTCTACTACAGTTGCCTGCTTTGATATGGGACTTTTCAAAAAGGCTTCCAACTGTTCGCGAGTTCTGGCAATCTCAACTTCTTGGGGAAAGTCCATCTGAAGAATTTGCAACTGATCTTCTGGATCATAGGCAATCGCACTGCATCCTGCAATGGTGGCTTCCTGAAGGGCGGCGGAAGAAAGTGATACGGCGCGATTGGTTATAGCAAGCAATTCTGCCATTGCAGTCTGATCACTGGTTGCAAAGCGAATCTTTGAACTCTGCCTTGTCATCTTTCTCCATCTTTTAATATCTGCTTCAGAATTAACTGGGTGGGGTTTTATCAGCATAACTTCGTTGTCATACCTGTCAACATGGGTCATGAGCAGATTGATAATCTCATCAAGCCGTTTGCCACTCACATAGGGAGGTTTGGGGGGCTGAAGAAACAATGTGATGCACTGATGGTCCCCAATCCATTGTTTAAGAAATTGCGTAGCTTCACCAAGTTGACTACTTGTCATCGGTTGAAATCCGGCACGCCCGACAATCGTGACTTTTTCTAGATTTTGGTAACCATCGGTCTTCAATACGTCATGAGTTTGCTTGTGCCAAATGCCGAACTGATCAAAGGGAATCAAATCCAAAGTTCTTTGTCTGCCAATGTTGCCATGCTGTATGTTGAAGGTCTTGATCCCAAGATGGGGAGCTAGGGCGGAAAGGACAAGACCTTGTGGAGATTTTTCCATGCTGCCAACAATGAGTTTAGGCCCCAGATATCGAGCGAGACCGATGGCTCCTACTGCAATATTGAAAAATTTCAGAAGCCAATGACTATGGTATCTCAATGCTTCCCCTTCCTGGGAGACGAGAAAATTAATTAGGTCCAAAAGTTTTTGAGTAACGTTTTGGAATTCTTGATTCAAAAGACATCCTGAAGACATGCCCTTCCACGTGTTTACTGAAACTGCGCGATCATGCCAGCGATTGTCAAAAAAATCGAAAATTTCTGGATCCTTTCGTTTCAAGATAAGATTGGCCGGAACATGGTTGGGAAGCATATCAACGAGTTCAGCCATCCATTTGGCTTCACCTATCGTGCCAACAAGAAAAGCCACGCCATTTGAATAGTTTTTTTTACATTTAACACCCTCTCCATTGGTACACCATTTTTTAAAAATAACTCGTGGATTCCTCAGTTTTTGGGCCTGAACGCCAGAAATGGTTTCTATTTTTTGTTGAGCAAAAGAGGGATTGCGTTCAGAAAGAATTTTTCTTGCGATTTGCGGTGCAACAGCGGTTTGGAGCCTGATTTCCTCATAACGATTCAATCGGTCTGTTTCCGCAAGAGAGCAAATTTTGGGGATTTCCGTTTTCATCAGTATATATGTCAGCCAGGCGCAATAAGCATTCGAGACATCACTTTTTGCATGACCAAATCGAAACAGTTCAGGTACAATTTTCATCAAACGCTTTGTCGTCAATTCGGCAGATTGTCGCGCAAGATCAGATAAATCAAAATCATTGCCAGTTTCAAAGCTTAATTCTTGATATTCAAATCTTTCAAATTGTTTAGGCGAAAGGCGATATTCAGGTGGCCATTGTTCAATAGCATGATTTAGCATTTTGCAGCTATCAGAAATGATTGCTGTTCTCTTTCCGTGCTGCGACAAATCTCTTGTGTTCAAGCTATTTACTAGCCTAGACAACATGTTCATTGCGCAAATTCCCTTCATTCATCAATCAAGACCTGTGTGCCTATTTTTCACGAGCGGCAGGTTAGTACGCTAGAACAATATTTATATTATCATGCTAAAAATCGTCCGTCTACACTTGTCGCCTGTGGGTTGATTTATTTTCTTGCGTTGGAAACGAAAAACGCCACCCTAACATAGCCACTTCACTTAAATGTTTCCTAGAGCTCTAGCAACCTTTTTATTCGCTAATTAAAGGGCAAGTCAGCCAATGGCTGATCTCATGCCATGCCAAGCTCTAACAAAAAAGGCTCGACCATTCAAATAATCTTCAGTCAAGAGGTGATAAAGCTGGGAAATATAGTTTGGTGCCAACATAGATAAGAAGTAATTTATTACTTAACTTCATCATTAATAATTTCTGGTATTTCAACGACTAATTCATTGTAAATAACTTTACAAAGTTTGTGATAAATGGATAGCAAAGTTCCAATTTATACCTGTCAATTCAACCGCTGCGCAGATCGATTACACGCTAGTAGAAATATTTTATCAATTCTGTTATGCATGAAGAAAACTTGCTTCGATTTGGCAAGGTAACCATATTATATGCATAGTTTTTTTGCTATCTATATCAAGTCCTATAGTTGTTTCTTCTTGAATATTAATCTTGATTTACTTGTCATGATAAAGTACTTTATTTTGCAACACAAATTATTCTCTATTTTAACAGTCTTGAGTAAATTATAAAGGTTAGATCGTTTTGGAAGTCACAGAAACCCTTAAAATAAAGGGCCATGTTATTCATGGTTTTCAGCAGTCAGCAGGGCAACCTAGTGTAATATGTAAAGAATTACGCAAACTTGGCTGGAATGCTAAATCGGTTTGCGTTGGCACAGGTAAATTTAAGTATGATTCAGACTTGCAATTCTCCTCGAAAGGTACCCGAATAGAATCATACGGTCGCGCAGTTGGAGAAGGTTGTGATGGCGCCCATATTATTCATATTCATGGTGCTCCCCCCTTCTATACAGGCGAACATATTAAACCTCCATTTGGCATGGAATTATCCGGCATGCGCTTTGCCGGTGCAAAAATTATATATCATCTTAGAGGATCTGAAATTCGTGACTCAAATCTTGTAAAAAAAATTAATCCATTCCATTATCTTCACGCTAATGAAAAATCAGTGAAGAACTTTCCGCATCATTGGCAAAATTCCTTTAAGAATTTTTTACATGCCTTTGCTGATAGAGTATTGGTTGTCGATGCTGAAGTAGCTCGTTACTATTCAACAGCAACAATTATCAACAGAGCGATCGATATAGATCAGTGGAAATATAAAGGTGTTGGGAACACCTCAGACAAACCTGTAATTGTCCATGCCCCATCTCGACGAGTCGTTAAGGGAAGTGAATATATTCTCAATGCTGTTGATAACCTGGAAAAGGCAGGATTAAGTTTTGATTTTCATATTCTTGAAAATATGACAAATAGCGAAGTCCGTGAAAAACTTGAGAATGCAGATATTGTCATCGACCAGCTAAGGATAGGTGCTTACGGAGTTTTGGCTGTAGAGGCTATGGCTCTGGGTAAAATTGTGTTGGCCTATTTGGATGATGACATAATTGATCATTATGAAGGTCACTGCCCCATAATTAATGTGAATAGAGATGATATTGAAGATCAATTAAGAATGCTGATTATTAATTGGTCAAAAAATATTGATAAAATGAAAGATATTGGCGAAAGATCGAGAGATTTCTGTGAGCAAGTGCACTGTTCAAAGAAAATTGCAAGGAAATTGGACAAAATTTACAGTGAAGTAATCGATCAAAATTCACGATTTAGAAAAGATTTATTTTATAGTTATTTATCAATATTTTTTGGAAAAGAAAAAGTGGACTACACCGTTAGCTCAGTTATTATTAAGCAATTAAAGAAGGTGAAAATTTTAGTGCTTTTGGTGCGTTTTGTAAGAAATCGTAAAGCTTTCAAGCAATCGTAAGTTTTTCGGACACTATTGGGACTATCCGAACCGAATTACTCAGAAGGGATATTTTGTAGATATTGTTTGTTTGGACAAAATAATGACCAGTCGATTGGGTTTTTAGGACCATGAAGCCAAAAAAATTAATTATTTTTGGTGCTGGTGGGCATGCCGTAAGTGTAGCAAATGTTGCTCTGTCAGCTGGATTCGAAGTGACTTGCTTTGTTGACAATCAAAAAAGTATGCAGACCCTGTTTGGTATTCCTATCAAAGAATCTATAGAAAGCGAAATTGAAGCTAGCGAACTAAACTTAGCCATAGCAATTGGGGATAATGCTGCCCGAGAGCATCTAGCTAATCAAATAACGACACTTCATACCAATGTTTGCTTTCCTTCATTGGTGCATCGTTCAGTTGTGTTGTCCAGTTTCAGCCAGATAGGAGATGGGACGGTCGTGATGCCAGGTGCTGTTGTAGGTCCTAATACTACGATAGGACGGTTCTGTATCTTAAATACCTGCTGTTCAATCGATCATGATGGATCAATGGATGATTACTCGTCATTAGCGCCAGGTAGTGTTTTGGGTGGAAATGTCACAATAGGGCTTCGTTCAGCCATATCGATCAAAACAGCGATAAGACATGGAATAACCATTGGACAAGACTGTTTGATTGGTGCCAACAGTTTTGTAAATCAGGATGTAGGTGGCTGCGAAGTCCGATATGGAACTCCTGCAAAGGTCATAAGAATGAGGAAGAGAGGCGACCCGTATTTGCAATAGCAATATTAAAGCTGCTTTGATCTAAAACATCCACCATTTCTTTTCTCCCTAAAACGGAATCATAAATTTCGTTTCATTCTATGAAGAGAAAGGGGACACTTCAGATAAGATGTATTATAACTGGCTCAAACGTTTTTATGGCATGGATTTTCTTATCTGCACTTGATCTGGCACCAGACTAAGTTAAGCAAGATCAGATATCACGATCGATCGTTAACGTCTCTCCAAAGACATATGAAATCGATATGTGCGTCGGCTATCTTCTTTGTTAGGTATGAATCTCAGTCAAGTATCATTCTGGTTTGCCATTTCTTGGTAGGAGCCTACGTTGTTTTGAACCATTTATCTTAGAGACCGTGATTGGTGACTGGAGTTACAGTCATGTGGTGTTTGAGCTTGATTAATTTATTAAAGGGCAGCACGATTTATCGACGTATAGCTTGCTATGGTTTGTTGACCATGTAAAAAATCTTGACAAGCACATAGCAATCGCCTTTTTGTATAAGAAATTAAAATCATAATTTTGTTATTGCGGCGTGAAGGTCATATGTCTCATTTATCACAATTCAACGTTAAGGATGATGTTGTCTTAATAACAGGTGGCGCGGGAATTCTCGGGCAAAACTTCATTGAGGCGTTTTTGCAGGCAGGAGCAATTGTTGCAGCTTGCGATCTGGATTCCGATGCCATTAAGCTGTTAAATTCCAAGTTTAAATCCGGAGATAAATCAAATCAATTTGAAGGCTTTGTGGCAGATATTTCCAACATTAGTGAAATTGAAAGCCTTGTAAACCGAGTTGAACAGAAACTGGGTCCAATAAGACATTTGATCAACAATGCAGCCTCAAAAGGATCGGATGTTAGCCAGTTTATGCGCGGGCCCGACGATTTTGGTGAAAAAACTTGGGAGGAAGTCGAGAAGGTCAACCTGAAAGCTCCCTTTTTCGTTTCCCGATTTGTGGCTAATCGGCTAAAGCATCATGAGCTTTCTGGTTCAGTTACTATGGTATCTAGTATTTACGGTATTATTTCACCAAATCCTGATCTCTATGAAGGATCACTTTACTTAGAGAAAGCTATCAACACCCCTCCTATATACTCTGCTAGCAAATCAGGTATTTTGGGCTTGGCTCGATATTTGGCTGCTTATTGGGGTGAATATGGAATACGTGTCAATTGTATAACACCCGGAGGGGTCTATTCCGGTCAAAATGATGAGTTTAAAGATAGGTACAGTCAACGCGTCCCAATGAAGCGAATGGCTAGACCAAATGAAATTGTAGGTGCTGCTGTATTTTTGGCTTCTCCTGCTGCATCTTATATTAACGGAACCAACATTGTGATTGATGGTGGTTTCTCGATTTGGTGAGTACCATGCAGATTGTCCCGTTTATTGACTGCCGTCTTTTTGAGAACAGTAACCAAAGTAAGTTGTCGAATGAGTACTTGGTAGATGTTATAGAACAACAAAAGAAATTATTTGAGAATTTCAAGACATCTGGTGCTTTCAGATTAATTCACAATCAGGAATCGAAATGCAACGATCAGGTACATTATTTAAAAGGAACAAATGATCTCCTTGTGCCAGTGTCTCGCCATGAGTTGTCATATGAAGCCGTACAAAATCATTGCAGCGAACTTGGCGAATTGACGGATCATACGTTTTTGGTCTCCACAAGTCTTAGATATCCTTATGTAAATGGCGAGAACATTCAGGCAGCAATTTCCCAATGTCGCAAAGAATCCTGTGATTGTATTGTTTCCGTTGACAATCCGCATATTCCAATTGGAAGGTATTGGAAACGACACAAACAGGAAATTTTACCATACATCCCTGGGATTAGTCCATTTGACCGGAGGCAAGATCAGCCAAAAAGTGTTATTGTAATTGACGCTGTTTGTGTCGTTAGGCCCGGTATGAAGGGTTGCTCAAAAACAGAAGCAAAGGTTCTACCTATTTGGTTACCCGAAGCCTCGCGTTGTTGTGTTGGTAACATAAACCAGCTGTATGCTGTCAATCACCTTAAATAATTTTGGATGGAGTATAGCATAATGCGGACAATTGCCATTATACCAGCACGTGGGGGCTCGAAGGGAATTCCTAAAAAAAACCTGGCTGATCTCGGGGGCTATCCGTTAGTTGCATGGCCCATCCTATCTGCTATGCAAATTTCATGTATTGATGATGTTTATCTCTCAACTGATGATGCTAATATAGCAGCAGCGGGAATGAAATACGGCGCAACAATACTCAATCGCCCTATTCAATTGGCAGGTGATGAGTCTCGGGTTGTTGATATGATCCAACATCATTTGGATGATTTACTTGCTCTTCCAGCTCCCCCGCAGATCGTTGTATATCTTGAGCCAACCTCCCCATTCAGGTCGAACCAAGAAATCATGGATTGTGTTGATTTGTTAGGAAAAAAAGACATAGACTCAGCAGCCACTTTCGCTCTGGCTCCAACACACCCAACTAGCCATCGCCTCATTGCAGATGATGGATTACTCAAACATACCTCATGGCTGCGTCATGATAAACGCGTAGATTCATACTTCTTGACTGGAGCGGTTTATGTATTTCGGGTAAGTTCATTCCTCGAAAAAAAGCCAGCTGGAATCTTTTTTGGGAAAACGGGATGCGTTTTACAGGACTCGCCTCCCATCGATATTGACACAATAACTGATTTGGAAATTGCCCGAGCTTTTGCTCAACATTATCCACTTCCAAACACCTTGGATGAGTAGTATGTGTGAGCTGCCCTATTTTGCGAAGCATGCCTACTTGTATTAGTCAGGCTTGTTTAATATATCACGCTCTTCTGTGACCTGTAATAACTCAGTTTTTAAGCCACAGATCTCATCTGATTGGAACTTGGTATTTTGATCAATCGGATCTGGGTGATGATAGTGCTTAATCCAATTATAAAGAGATTTGGTACAAACCTCTAATCTTTGAGCAATATCTTGGACCGAATAGCCCCGTTCTATTACTTCAAAAACAGCGCCTCTCTTAAACTCTCCAGTGTATCTTTTGTGTCCCCTTGAGATGCCCCTGGTTTTATAGACACCTTGCCCCTACAAATTGGAAGCAAGGAGTTAGACGATGACGGGACACAAAAGATACACTGAAGAGTTCAAGCGGGATGCGGTTTTTCAGGTGAAGGAACGAGGCTATTCGGTACAAGATGTTGCCCAAAGGTTAGGGGTTTGCACAAAGTCGCTGTACGACTGGATCAAGCT
>JAJFHF010000138.1 GCA_021775775.1 Hyphomicrobiaceae bacterium | reverse complement strand
GTGGAAGATGAAGACCGTGAACCAGCAGGGGCCTATGGCATGCCGCATCAAAAAGGGGCTGAGCTTGCGCCGCTGAATTCCCCCTTGGGTGGTGTTTATAATTCTGGACAAAATGCTTCTCTACAAAACAATACTGTCGGCGCCGATTTGGGATCTGCAAAGGGCAGAGATCATACTATTGCGATGAACGCTCAATCTGACGCTACAAAAGGTAAGGATGCTGGCAAAAAAGGTGTTTCTTGGCCTTTGATGTTGGGCGCTGGCGTTGGGGTGATCTTTTTACTTCTCATTGCCGCTACCCTTGCACTTCCCTTTATTGTGCCGCCTGAGACCATTAAACGCCAAATTGCATCTGTGCTTAAAGAGAAAACTGGGCGAGACATATCTATTAAAGGGAAAATGTCTTATCGCTTTTTCCCAACACTTGGTGCTGATTTGAATAATATCGTTATTCATAATCCACCTGAAATTAAAGGGCCTGACTTTGTTTCAATTGGCCGGTTACAAGCAAATTTAAAATTACTCCCCTTGCTCTCTAAGAAGATCGAGGTTGATCGAATTATCTTACATCGTCCTGAAATTGCCCTTATTGATACTGGTACGGGACAGACCAACTATGAAATTAAATCAGCGGCTCTTTTTAACCAAAACTTGTTGGCTCGCACATTAGGCGCCGCTAAAAAGAGAACTTTGTCTTTTAAAGTGGCGCAAGAGGGCGGGATTGATACCAGCGATCTTATCGCTCGTCATCTTGAGCGTCTTGAAGAGGAGGCTGCCGCTAAGGGTGAGACAAAGGCTAAAACGAAGCCACAAAAAACCAAAGCCAAAATTGATCCAAATGGTCCTGAAATCAAAGCTTTAAAGCAAAGCTCTGGTGGTGATGAAATTCAAATCGGTGAGATTGAAATTATCAATGGTGGTTTGAAACTCATTAATCAAAAAGCCAATAGCGAGACACAGGTTAGTGCCATTAACTTGCGGCTTCAAGCGCCAGCACCGGAAAAAGATATAACAGCTGAAGGCACTGTGCGTTTTCGCCAAGATCGCATCAACTTAAAGGGTTCAATTTCAACTCTAGGTCAACTTCTTAAAGAAGAACCGGTTAAGGCAAAATTTGACGTAAAGTCTGATCGCTTTGAGGGTAAGTTTGATGGTGAGGTGCGGACTAAGAATGGCTTAGAATATCAAGGCAAAACAGATATCCAAACGTTCTCATTACAAAAACTTCTCAACTGGTTTGATGTTGATGTGCCCAAGCAAGGTTATGGCGGCGCATATGTGCGCGGCACTTTAGCGGGAACACCTAAAGCTGTTATCTTAAAAAAGGCGACGATTAAAGTTGATAAAGCAACGCTAACGGGTAATCTTCGGTTTAAATCGTCTGGCAAACGACCAATCATTGAAGCTATTTTAAAGACTGATCGCTTAGATCTGGGCCCTTACATGGCTCAAAAACAAAAGATTAAACGCGGTGATATTGAGGACATCTTAGGCCCACGCAAGACGGCGATTGCGGCTTGGAATTCTAATAAAATTGATCTTAGCTTTCTGAACGCGTTTGATGGCGCCCTTCAACTGGATGCAGGCCAATTAATTGCTGCAGGGCATTCGATTGAGAAAGTCCGTTTAAATGCAAAATTGGTTGCCGGGTTAATGACAGCTGTTTTACCCAAGTTTCAAATTTATGGCGGTTCGGGCCAAATGAACCTGGCGGTAAATGGAGCAAAATCGCGACCGACTTTAAAAAGTAAATTGAATTTAAAAAAAGTACAGATCAAACCTTTGCTTCAAAAAAGTGCTGACCTTGATTTTATTTCAGGGGCGGCTGATGTTGTGCTTGACGTTGTTAGCAGCGGGACCAATCAATCTGAATTTGTATCTGGCTTGAATGGCTCTGGGAAATTCTCTGTCGCTGATGGCGCGCTTAAAGGTGTGAACATTCCTGGCTTGTTGCGCAATGTACAAAGCGGCCGGTTGGATAAGTTGGTAAGCAAGCCCACTGAGACAACAGACTTTAGTGAGCTGAATGCTAGTTTTTCAATTGATCGCGGCGTTGTTAGCAACAAAGACCTTTTGATGAAAGGACCGTTGTTACGCATGAGCGGCAAGGGGCTTATCAACCTACCAACCGAGCGTATTGACTATGGGGTCACACCTAAATTGGTTGGTAATTTAGACGGACAAGGCGGCGCTGATGAGAGCGGGATTTCTGTACCTTTGCTTATAAAAGGCCCGTTAGCTAGCCCTAGCATCAAACCTGACTTAAAGGGCCTTTTGACCAGTGGCCAAGGGATTGACGCCACGGTTAAGAATGTTGAGAAACTTGTAAAAGGCATAAAGAAAAAGAAAATTTCTTCAGAAGAAATGAAGGGATTGCTGAACGGCATGATCAAAGGTGATGGTAATGTTGGTAATTTGCTAGAAGGGGTTTTGCAATAAAGGCCTTCGTTAAGTGTCTTTGCCAAATAGAAAATTTAAAAATTCTTCGGCGTTTGTTTTACATTCTTTCTAATCTGTTTTGACAAATACCCCCCCCCCTTCTTTATTGTTTGCCGCTCTTGACTGTTTTAGCTTGTTACCCTGACCCTTCTGGTGTGGACGGGGCGTTAACTTTCTTTGTTAAAATCATTTATTTTTATAGCTTTTCCTCGATATCAGTACTGATCTATCAAGGGATACGCTTTTTCTTGACAGGTGAGCGTAATCGGATCAAACCCTCACCTATAGATCTGCTTAAAGATTTCTTTCTTTCACATTTGGGTTCAATTTATTTAAGGGATGACTTATGGGTACTGATGCACCAAAAGTTGGGTTTGTAAGTTTGGGGTGCCCAAAAGCCTTGGTGGATTCTGAGCGAATTTTGACCAAACTTCGTGCTACTGGCTATGATGTCTCCCCTTCTTATGAAGGTGCCGATGTGGTGGTGGTTAACACATGCGGGTTTATTGATAGTGCCCGTGAGGAGAGTTTTTCTACTATATCTGAGGCCATGAATGAAAATGGCCGGGTGATTGTCACGGGCTGTCTTGTTGGCGAAGCTGATATGATCAAACAACAACATCCCAATATTTTAGCCGTTACTGGACCGCAGCAATATGAGACCGTTGTCAGTGAAGTTCAAAAAGCAGCACCGATTAAGTACAACCCTCATTTGGATATTGTACCGCCCCAAGGCATTAAACTGACACCGCGCCATTATTCTTATTTAAAAATCTCTGAAGGATGCAATCATAAATGTCAGTTTTGCATCATCCCATCTATTCGCGGCCCCCTTCAATCGCGGCCCATTGATAAAGTTTTACGCGAGGCGGAGAGACTGGTGGAAGCCGGCTGCCAAGAGCTGCTTGTCATTGCCCAAGACACCAGTGCTTATGGTCTGGATGTGAAATACAAAACCGAGGACTGGAAGGGTGAGCCGCTGGCCACTCGTTTTAAAGAACTTTGCCATGGCTTGGGAGAGATGGGAATTTGGGTGCGCTTGCATTACGTCTACCCTTATCCCCATGTCGATGACGTGATCCCGCTTATGAGCGAGGGTAAAATTTTGCCTTACCTTGACATTCCTTTTCAACATGCCAGCCCCTCAGTTCTTAAAAATATGCGCCGGCCTGCTTTTGGGGAAAAAACGTTAGAGCGTTTGGCATCGTGGCGGACAATGTGTCCTGACCTGGCTGTGCGCTCCACCTTTATTGTTGGGTTCCCGGGTGAAACGGATGAAGACTTTGAACTCTTGTTAAACTGGTTAGATGAAGCGAATTTAAATCGGGTTGGTTGTTTTAAATATGAAAATGTCGAGGGTGCGCGGGCCAATGCTCTACCTAACCATGTACCTGAAGAATTGAAAGAAGAACGCTGGCACCGGTTTATGGCAAAGGCGCAAGAGGTTAGCACCAGAGTGCTGGCTAGCCGGGTTGGCCGTGAGATTGAGGTGGTCGTTGATGAGGTGGATGATGAGGGTGCCATTGCGCGCTCTATCTGGGATGCGCCTGAGATTGATGGTTGTGTGTTTTTAAATGGAGAAACGGAACTGGCGGCTGGGGATCGGCTTAAGGTGAAAATAACCCACTCCGATGAATATGATTTGTGGGGAGAGTTAAAAGGTTAGTCTGGGATTTGTTTGTTGTTTGTTTGTTTCTCTCACGGGCTATTCTGCCGCTTTAGCGGCAGGCCCTTCCGAGGGGCGGCGCTAAGCGCCGGACGCCTCGCGGCGTCATGTACGTGCTCTGAAAAAAGAGCACTTCCTTCTTTGTATGGAGAGATTTGTTTGTTTCTCTCGCGGCGTCATGTGCATGCTCTGAAAAAGAGCACTCCCTTCTTCGTATGGAGGGGGTTTGTTTGTTTTTTATTTTTCTGTGGCTAGGGCTTGCGCTTTGCGTATGGGGATTTCAATTCCGGCTGGCATTTGTAATGAATTATATAAAGGTGGCTTGTCAGCTAACAAAACATTATGACATGCTTTTGGCATCCAGTTTAGATTCTTCTTCACCACTTTTGGTCTGGGAATGCTGCCATCTTCTAAAACGCATTTGGCTGCTCCCTTTTTACTCAAAGCAACTCGTTTCAGACTTTTAGGGCATTGGCATTCCCAGCCTTTGCCCTTTTTAGCTAATTTACCAGCAATGCATCTTGGCTTTGGTTTGACCTTTCTGGTCAACAGCTTAAACCAATGATCCAATTGTTTGCCGCACCCATCACCAGCAGGTGTGGCGCCTTGGGCCTTACATGTACTTTCGGTACATTTTAAGCGTATATGCATATGATAATGATGACCCCACCATGGGCGCACCTTGCGTAACCAACCTTTGTCACTGCCAGCTGCCTTACACAGCGCTTTCTTAATGGCAGGGTGTACCAAAATTCGCTGCACTTCAGGAAACTGTGTGGCCCGCTTAATCACATTCACATGAGTGGCGTTCCAAACTTTCGGATTTACCTTCAGCCTGGTTTTATCGAGCATAGAAATTGCCGAGGTTTCCTCTCGCTCTTTGTAGCTTAATTTTCGTGTCGGCATCGGGTTGAGCCAGATGTCTGCGTCTAGCCCCATTTGATGGCTACGATGACCAGTGAGCATGGGCCCGCCGCGCGGTTGAGATAGGTCACCCACAAGTAGTCCTGGCCACCCATCTTTGGCTTTAACTTCTTTGGCCAACTTCTCAATAAAGGATATCAGTTTGGGGTGCCCCCAATTGCGATTTCTTGATAACCGCATGGCCTGCCAAGCGGGGCCATCAACAGCCAAGGCCTGGCCACCTGCAAGGCAACCTCGTGTATAATACCCTATCGCTTTTGCCTTCAAATCTGCCTTCCCTAGGACAAATCCAAATAGCTTTTTAGCTGGTATGGCCTGTTTGGCTTTTTTTAAAGTGGGCTCTGCTTGTAAGTGCCCTGTCGGTAAGGAAACGCTTGCGCCGCTTAAGATACATAAGCCAATGCCTATAAGTTTTTGATAGTGCTTCATTTTGCAGCGCCCATATCTTTTTTACCTGCCAATAAAATTCAAACTTCACACTGGCCGTTTATGTTAACCATCTTAAATCTAGCAATTTCGGTCTTTTCATGCTATAGTTATTTGTAATAGAGATGGCGCGCCTGGTTTCAAATATAGAAAATCATTTAAGGCTATACTTTGGCGCCCATCTTCTTAAAATCGAAAATCAACAGTTTACTTTACCCTTGCTTTTATCCGCCGCCAGCTTTGCTTGGGAATTTCTTTTAACTTTATTTGAATGCATTGAGTTTACTAAAAATAATCTTGATTCCACCTAAGCTGGCCTTAACTATCCCTGTCCAGGCTGGCTTTCTCTTCTCTTACTTTTATATCGCATAGAATATGATCAATCAGCAAAGTCGTGCGCTTATGAAGCGGCGATCCTTTGGTGTAATCTGCCTGTGCATAAAAATCGACACGGCCAACATTAAATAGATCCTTGCAAATTTTTGCAGATTTTTGCTTTGGATAAACCGCAATGGCAAAGCCTTTGTTTTGGCGGGTCACGGCCATTGAGGGAACATCGGTTTCACCATCACCAAAATATATCATTTGTGAAAATGGTATGGGGCGTTGTTCCTCTGGCATATGAGAATTGATCGATAGATTGACATCTTCGACACCCTTGTTAATTCGAAATAAATATTGGGTTTTTGATGTATCTGTGATGACCCGCTTTGGGTAGGGAAGTTGGTAAGCATCAAAATAATATTCTGATGCAAAAACATTGTGGAAGTGATTGAAGATTTTTGTCCCTTCGATGATTTCTTTTAACCCAGATGAAATCAAATAGTGCCGCACTTGCACTGTGTCTTTTGATTGTTTTTTCACATAAGCATTTATGAGGGCAAACCACTTTTCAACGCCAGGGCAAAATTCAACTTGGCGTCCTTGGGCCACCAAATCATCACGAAGTATTTGTACGTTCTTTTCTTGTGCTTTTTGATACATCAAATGCATATAGGTGATAAGAGGCTCAGCTTGCCGCTCTATGGATAGATCTCGTACTTCTTGCCAAAAGCTTTTGGGGTTGATTTTTATTTTAGGTAAGAAGGCATATTCTTGCATGTTCTTGGGGCTTAATGTGCCATCGAAATCATAGATTAGAGCGATGATCTTTTTTGCACTGTCAGTCTCACCAACGATTGTTTTTGCGCTGATTGCTTTTGTTTTGTTTTTCTTGGGCCGTGTAGTGTGCTTTTTTACCATAAATTTTGCCTCATCCATAATCACTCTAGAGCATGTTGCTTTAACTTGAATTCAAAGACAGGCTCTATCTCTTTGTTTAAGCGTGTTGTTTTTCTCAAAAACCGGTGCCCACTTTTGAGCAACGCGCTCCAGATCTATTATTGACAGGGAATGGCTCGATTGCAAAGATATAGAATGATCTTGTTGGCAAGTTTTAGTATTTGTTTTCTTCTTATTTAACAGAGTTGCCCTGAGATTTTAGAATTGGTTGAGCTATGTATCGCTATTATCTACAGTCATTTTTCATCCTGGGCTTGCTTCTTATCCCCTCTGGTTGCGCAACCCTTAGCAAGCATGAATGTGTACAAGGTGATTGGCAGGGCATTGGCCAAAGGGATGGCGAGCGTGGCCGCGATCTCTCTCGGTTTGAAAAACACAAAGAGGCCTGTGCACAATACGATAAGACCATCAACTTAGCTTCTTATAAAAAGGGGAGAGCCCAAGGCTTAAAATCTTATTGTGACGTTCAACACCAGCTGAACCTTGGCATTGATGGCGAGCGTTATAACGAAGTGTGTTCAGGACCTATTGTGCCTTTGCTTAAAGAGGCCAACAATTGGGGCTATCGTGGATATAAAGTCAAACAAAGCTTAAGTGAGAGCCAAAGTCAGCTGGAAACTGTGCGCGAGAAGATGCGCGAGGAGACAGTTAAACGTCCCGAGCGCGAGCGGCTTGAATATGAAGAACGCCGTTTGCAAGATGAAATTGATCGTTTGCGATTTGAACTTGTTCGTATGAAAAGCGAAGCCGAGAAGTCCCTTAGCAAAAAAGCTAAAGTTTATTATGGTAGGAGTTAAGAGATTTTCTAGCTTCTGTTTGATACCGATTGTTTTTTCTTAGAAAGTGGCCTCATTATACACAACTTGTTGCTTGCGGGTGGTTGGCGCGCGCTCTTGATCATGTTTAATTACGCTTGAGCAACCATTTAAGGTTTCTCATTTTTAGCTGGAGTGAATATTGGTAATGTTGAAATTTTTGAGTTTTTTAGTTGTTTTTGTATTGAGTTTTTCTTTTCTTGCCAACCGGGCAGATGCCACAAGCATCGCATCAGCAAGTGTGGTCGCACGCATTGATATTTCACAACAGAAAATGCGGGTTTATGTCAATGGGGCCAAAGCCTATGTGTGGCGCATATCTTCAGGGCGCAAAGGTTATTGGACACCGCGTGGCTCTTATCGCCCCGGCCTCATGAAACGCATGCATTATTCCAAAAAATATTATAACTCGCCCATGCCATGGTCGATTTTCTTTAAAGGTGGCTATGCCATTCATGGGACAAATGCAATCAAACGGTTGGGACGGCCCGCCTCTCATGGCTGTATTCGCTTGCACCCCAGTGCAGCACGCCGCCTCTATTCCCTTATGAGACGAAACAAGGGAAGATCGAGAATTGTTATAACTAATTAATTTTGTAAAAAATTAATTAGGTTTATTTCTCTCACGGCTATTTCAAGCGCGAATGCGCTTGAGCCTGCGAGGGCGCGGCGCTAAGCGCCGGACGCCTCGCGGCGTCATGTGCGTGCTCTGAAAAAGAGCACTCCCTTCTTCGTTTAGAGAGATTTGTTTATTTCTCTCACGGCTGTTTCAAGCGCGAAAATGCGCTTGAGCCTGCGAGGGCGCGGCGCTAAGCGCCGGACGCCTCGCGGCGTCATGTGAGTGCTCTGAAAAAGAGCACTCCCTGCTTAGGATCTTGAGTTTGGGGTTATAGCACCCAACGAAAGGCGCGTTTGAGTTCTTCAACGGCATTTTCTTGATGCCAGCGGCCATGGGCTAGGATGATTTTTTCCGGGTTCCAAGAAATCATCTTTTCAACAGCATGCTTTAATTTTTTTCGGCCCGCAATAAAAGAAAAACGCATATCGATTGGTGCTTTTCCATCAGGGTCAAGGATGCCAGCAAGCTTTGCCAGTTGTCGGAAGAAAAATGGAATTTTTTCGCTCTCAAAATTCTCAATTAAATCCGTAATGATCAAGGTTCGACTGCTTTCATGAAAGAACACAACCTCTTCATGCATAAAACTACCCCTGGCTATCAATTGGTCGATTTGGCCTTGCCAGGGCAGCTCAGGACTTTCTCCCAAATCATGGTCAAAAGTAATATCTACCTTATATTTTTTCGCGCGCTTACGCACATTAGGGGACGCCCAACTGATGGTGTCTGGAAAGGCTTTTGCCCAGTCTGGTATATACGCATAATGTATCCAATTTGGTGATACCAAATGCTTCACTACGCCTAACGCTGCAAGTTGCTGTTTTAATTGATCCGTTAGTCGAATGGGAGAATGGCAAAACAAATCGCCGTTCTCTAATCTTACAAGTGTCATTCTTGTCGTAAAGGGGGTCCCATAG
>JAJFHF010000137.1 GCA_021775775.1 Hyphomicrobiaceae bacterium | reverse complement strand
GAATTGAGCAGAATCAGGGATGATCGTAATCCCCCAGATCACAGCAAAAAAAATGGTGAGCCAAACAGGCCCCCCAAAACTCAATGCGGTGCCAAGCGCGGCGCCCCCACTCAGCAACATCGCATAAATCGTAATGTTCGCCTTGCCATATCTATCCGCCAACCGACCAGCAAGAATGGCAGCAACACCGCCCAAAGCAATGGCCCAAAATGTCACCAAACTTGCCAACTGCTCAGCAAAACCTTGCTGGTAATGATAGAAAAAAGAAACCCCCAACAGTGTTGAGAGCCATGTCCACATCGCATAAAGCTCCCACATATGGCACAAATAACCCAGATAAGCATAACGGATTAACTTATTCGACCAGGCAAGACCAACAGCTTTGCTATTAAAGGAGGAACCGCGCACATCAAACGGCCCTAATTTAGTCGCCAAAACCAAAAGCCCACCGGTGACACCAAGGCAAGATGTTACAATAACCCCATAGCGCCATTCCGCTCCGCCCAAGAAGGAAAACAAATGCGGCACGGCAGCCCCAATCGTTAAAGCACCAACAACAAGTCCAACCAAAAATCCTCTGTCTTTTTGCCCCCATCCAATGGCTATCTTCATTGCCACCGGATAAACACCTGCTAGAAACAGGCCGACGACAAACCGCAAGCCAATGGCAAGTTCACTGCCAATATCTACATAAATAAGAAGATAATTTGCAAAGGACGCCATCACAGCTGAAAAACAAAAAATCCTTCGAGGGTCAAATCGATCTGCCAAGCCTATAAAAGCAATGCCCAAGGCACCCGTTACAAATCCCACTTGAACGGCACTAGCCAGCGCCGCTTGACGAAACGGAGAAATCAGAACTTCAAGCAGCATATCTGGTAAAACCGCACTTGCGATAAACCAAAGGCTCATTGCAAAAATATTTGCAACGATCAACAAAGCACTGGAGCGTTGCTTTTGGGTAAACAATAGACTTTAAACCTTTTATGTTATTATAAATCCAAGAGGAACAAACTTATCAAGCACAAAGCCTAACAACAAGAAAACAAAAAACGCCGCCCCTTTTCAAGAGCGACGTAAGGCATCGAACTTTCACGCCACAAAGGTAAAGGCGCCATGAAACCTCAAGATTTGGACACAGCTATAAAGCGTATCAATAGATAGACTGACAACCAGTGAACGTGAAAATCAGACCACTTAAACTCATGAATAAGGTGCTGGCCTTGATGACAATAGCCCTTCTGGTAGCCACTCAGATTGAGGGACAAATCGCAGAAACATCGAAATAAGAAGCGCATAGAAAACCAATCTACGGAATACACACCTTACCGATCACCTCTTGCTCATTAAATGAATCTTCAAAAGGACCATCTTCTCGTATAAGAGCCATAAGCTCTGCTCCTAACACCAAATCATGCTCATGCCCCATTTTCTGTTTTCGCAATCGCCCTTGGCGGTCAATGAGCAATAATGTTGGTGTCCCAGCCATTTGGTAAAGACGCATCGTTTCAGGAAGTGGTTGATGTTCTTCCTGCGATGGACAATCAATCGCAACGGGGAACTCAATACGATACTCATGCACAAAAGCTCTAAGAGCTTGCTCTCCCATCACTTCATGATGTTCAAAAACAGTATGTAACCCAACAACAACAAGGTCAGCCGGTGAGAATGTCGAGTGAACAAGCCGAGCCTGAGGAAGGGAATGCTCAACACAACCAGGACAAAGCATTTGAAAGGCAAAAATCATGATAACTTTACCTCGCAACACCTCCAGCGATAAAGCTTCATCCGTATTCAACCATTTTTGAACTTTTAACTCTGGCGCTTGGTTAAATTTCTGCTCCATAATCCAATCCCTTCAATCACGAAAATGAAATATCAAAAGCCCCCCTTAAGTCTCCTCATAAATCAATTAAACTATTGGCTCGGGACAACCTTCCATCTGAAGAATGTAATATCCTTCATCTTTAATAGTCGTCTGCACATTTATATTGGCTTGTTCTGTATGACAAAAAGTACACTTCGACTGATCAAGTCCATTCACATCTTCTCCTATTTCAGCAAGCCAAACACAACCATATGCATAAGCTTTATCCTTTGAAGTACCACTCTCAACAAAAACGTCAAAATGCATAATATGCCCCTGCTTGGACTGAGCATAAGAATCATAAACATCTATTTTCATTTATTTCTCCAGTCTTGGTAAGCAATGAAATTTATCAAAAACAATTCTTAAAACTAAGTAAGTTCACGCAAGTTTACTTTTGGAAAATCAAGCGGAACATAAAAAGCAACATTCGTATAATTTGTGAAAATATTAAGCGCCACATGAGCTAGTATTTCAGCAATCTCTTCATCACTAAAACCAGCATCACGAACAGCTTCAACATCTGTTTGAGTGATATGCGCACGCTCTTTTACCAATTTTGCAGAAAAATCAAGAGCAGCTTGTGTTCTAGGATCATTAGAGTGACCAGCTTGTGCCTGAGACATCTCTTCTTCGCACACCCCTGCGTTTTTCCCCAAAACCATATGTGCAGCTAAACAATAGTCGCATCGATTAATATCGGCCACTAACACCGCAATTTTCTCCCCTAATTGTGCATCAAGCTTTCCCCCTCCCAAAGCTGTAAAAGAACTCCACATACTTTCCAATGCGGCCCGGGACTGCCCAATAGCTTTAAACATGTTCGGAACAACACCAAAAGTGGCATTGATATCATCAAACACAGACTTGTGGGTGCCGGTTGTGTTTTCAGGTGCAACAAGAGACATATAAGACATGACAGAATCCTTTTAAGGTCAAACACTCAACTCAACGGTATCGAGTCGATACTATTATGCTGAATAAACATATATTATAATTCTTGTCAATATAGTTTAGTCCCAATTCTATAAAAAGAATGATGGATGACACAAAAAGAGGGCTAGCTAGATAAGTCTGTTTCCTAAAACTGCAAACAAAAAAACACCCTCGGGAAAAACCCAAGGGTGTATAAATTCTTTTATTCTCTTATATAAAGAAATTGCAAGAGAGGATCTTGATAGAAATGAAAGTCAAATACCTAATTTATACTCAAGTCACAAGCGACTTACTAATCTTACTTAGCGAGTGTGGTTAATATGCCTGGCAACGACCTACTCTCCCACGCCTTAAGACGTAGTACCATCGGCGCTGGAGCATTTCACGGCCGAGTTCGGGATGGGATCGGGTGTAGGCGCTCCGCCATAATCACCAGGCAAATAAACCACACTCTGCCTAAGGCAGATTGGTAATACCATTGTGCTAAAAGCACATTAAGCGATAATATTGCCTAAAGCACATTGGACAAACAAGCCCAATGAACATTAGGTCTCAAACCTTAGAAAAGATCTGAGAAATTCAACTTACATTAATTTGTATATATCTGAAAAACGTTTGTAGTATTTAGTTTGGGATGTATTCAAGATCAAGTCTTGAACCTCATAAGCATTGCTAAATGAGAGCAATCAAGCCAATCGAGTTATTAGTACTGGTAAGCTTCATGCATTGCTGCACTTCCACACCCAGCCTATCAACGTGGTGGTCTTCCACGACTCTCAAGGGAGATCTTG
>JAJFHF010000136.1 GCA_021775775.1 Hyphomicrobiaceae bacterium | reverse complement strand
TGTGTGGATTACGTTGCCTAAGACGACATGTTCAACATCATCTGGCTTTATATGTGAGCGCTCAATGGCGTGTTTTATGACAAGGCTTGCGGTGTCGCAGGGCGGGGTGTTTTTTAGCGCGCCGCCAAAACTGGCAATGGCGGTGCGCGCGCACCCTGCAATGACCACTTCGTTTTTATCTGTCATGTTCATTCCCCTCACTTCACGTCGTGGTCACTTCCTAATTTGATTGTTAGTCCGGTGCGACCTGTTTGGAATTTTGTAGGGTACTTCAAAAAAATTAATGTTGCCAATGAATATAATGCCCTTGGGCTTTTAAGGAGATAATTTCATTTTATCCATAATGTTCAACAGGAACCCCGGCAATGGCGGAGATGTTTAAGAGGCCGCGAACGGTGATTGAGGGGGTGACAATGTGAGCGCGGTTGCCCAGTCCCATTAATATGGGGCCAACTTCGAGGGCTTGGACTGTGGTTTTCAAAATATTACGAACGGCAGAGGCACTGTCGTTGTTTGCAAAGACCAAGCCGTTTGCAGGGCCTTCAAGGCGGGTGCAGGGAAGGAAACGTTTGCGCATTTCAGGGTCAAGGGCTGCCTCAACATTCATCTCTCCATCATATTGGAAATCAAGCTCTTGCTTGTCAAGAATGGCGCGGGCCGCTCTCATCTTACGGCCAGATTCGGTGTCCATGTTGCCAAACATGGAATGGGAGCATAAGGCGATTTTAGGGGTTTGTCCAAAACGGCGAATGTGACGGGCCATGCCTATTATTGACAAGGCAATTTGTTCTGGTGTTGGATCATCGTGGACTTGGCTATCGGCGATAAAGAGCGGGCCTGTTTCTAAGATCATTAAAGATAGGGCGCCGATGGGGCTTTTGCCAATTTCTTTGTTGAGGCCTTTGTCCTCGTTTCCTAAAACTTGGTCGATATAATTAAGGTGCCAGAGATATTGGCCAAAGGTACCCGCTATGAGACAATCTGCATCACCTTGTTTAACAGCCATTGCGCCGATTGCGGTTGTGTTTGTGCGCATGATGGCTTTTGCAAGGTCAGGGGTTATGCCTCTTCTGGCTAACAAGGTGTGGTAATGTTTCCAATAATCTGAATAACGTTGGTCATCTTCTGGGTTGATCACTTCAAAGTCCTTGCCCGGTGTGATCTTTAAGCCGGCGCGTTCTATCCTCTGGTTAATAATTTCTGGTCGGCCAATCAGAATGGGGTTTTCTGTCATTTCTTCCAAAATCGCTTTGGTTGCGCGCAGCACCCGCTCATCTTCACCTTCAGCAAATATCAAGCGCCGGCTTACAGTGCGCGCAGCTTCATAGACCGGGCGCATGATAAGGGATGATTTAAAGACCGAATTGTTTAGTTTTTCTTTGTAGGCGTTCATATCCTCAATAGGGCGTTTTGCAACGCCTGTTTCCATTGCAGCTTTTGCAACTGCGCCTGCGACAACTGACATTAGCCGCGGGTCAAATGGTTTGGGGATGAGGTAATTAGCGCCAAAGGTGAGCCGTTCATCTTTATAAACAGCGGCCGCTTCTGCGCTGGAGGTGAGGCGGGCCAGTTCTGCTATGCCATGGACACAAGCGATTTGCATTTCATCATTTATCTCAGTTGCGCCAACATCTAGGGCACCGCGAAAAATAAAGGGAAAACATAAGACGTTGTTGACCTGGTTTGGATAATCACTGCGCCCCGTCGCGATGATGGCATCGGGGGCCGCTTTTCTTGCTTCTTCAGGTAAAATCTCAGGTGTCGGGTTTGCCAGAGCCAAAATAATCGGTTGGGAACTCATCTTAGAGACATGTTCAGGTTTTAGAACTTTTGGGCCTGAAAGACCGAGAAATAAATCTGCTCCTTCGATGACTTGGTCTAGAGTACGCAAATCAGATTTTTGCGCGTAGTCGGCTTTTTGCGGTGTCATCTGGGAGGTGCGCCCTTCATAGAGCAAACCGTCTATATCACAGAGCCAAACATTTTCACGTTTTACACCCAGTTTTAAAAGCATGTTGAGGCAAGCAATGCCAGCGGCACCGCCGCCGGTTGAGACCACCTTGATGTTGCTAAGACTTTTCCCAACAATATGACAAGCGTTGGAGGCCGCGGCACCGACAACAATGGCGGTGCCGTGTTGGTCATCATGAAATACAGGAATGTTCATACGCTCGCGGCAAAGTTTTTCAACGATAAAGCAATCGGGGGCTTTGATGTCCTCCAGATTAATGGCGCCAAAAGTAGGTTCGAGTGCGACGACAACATCAACAAGTTTTTCTGGATCAGTTTCATTGACCTCAATGTCAAAGCAATCAATATTGGCAAATTTTTTGAATAAAACAGCTTTGCCTTCCATCACAGGTTTAGAGGCTAGGGGGCCAATGTTGCCAAGACCTAGAACGGCTGAGCCGTTGGAGACGACGGCGACTAGGTTTGATTTGGCAGTATAGCGCGCAGCGTTTGCCGGATCGGTTTGGATTTCTAAGCAGGCTTCAGCGACCCCGGGAGAGTAAGCGCGCGCTAAATCGCGTTGGCTGGCCATGGGGGTTGTTGGTCTGATCTCAAGTTTGCCTGGTTTTGGGAACTCATGATACTCAAGGGCGGCTTGTCTTTCGGTTTCATCTTTATTGTCCGTGTTCCCCATAATGAGTTACCCTTTGTCGTTATTGTTATCTCATGGGCTGATCATATCACCCTAGTCTCTTGTGGGAGATTTATCCTCATGCTTTTACACACATTAATCTTGCTAAGAGATTATGCGATGACAGAAAAGTGACGTGTGTTGGTAAGCTGACATTTATTTGATGAAATGCCCTCACTGGTGCATTTGGTGTTCGGATTGATCGTTTCAAAAAAAACTCTTTCAAAAAAACAAGTAAAATGTAAGGGGTGATTTTTGCTAAATATAGGTATTACAAACAAAATAGTGAGATGATATGAAAGAGATTACAGCTGTGCCGTTGAACGCTGAGGCCTTTAAAAAATTTGGAGATGTCATTCAAAAAACGGGTGCCACTAATTTTCACATCAATAATGGTATGGCGGTGCGTTATCATGATCTTGCAACGATAGAATTGGCTGGATCTTTGGCCAAGCCCTTGATTAGCATTGTTCGCGGGGAGCCCTATTCGCTTCCTCTAGAATTGAAGATGGTTGAACGGCATCCCTTGGGTAGTCAGGCTTTTGTTCCCATTTCAGGAGGCGCACTTCTTGTTGTTGTGTGTGAGGATTTTGATGGAAAACCTGGTAAACCTAAAGCCTTTATGGCGTCCCCTGAGCAAGGGGTGAATTTTAGGAAAAATGTTTGGCATGGGATTTTAACCCCCATCGATGAACCAGCTGAATTTGTTGTGGTTGACCGGGGCGGAGAGGGCACAAATTTAGAAGAATATTTTTTTCCTGAAGCTTTTAAAATTGTCTCTTAGAGGGCCATAAATGTTGTTTTTAATCGATGGTACTTTGGCCTTCGTGGTTGAATAGAGCGTTTAGTGTTACTGCGCAGATGGAGGTAAGTAGAATGCCTGACTCTAGCAGAGGATAAATGGTTGGTGGCATCCATAGTTTGAAATGGGGCGCTAGCAAGGGGATCATGCCAATGCCAAGTGAGAGGGCAACGATATAGGCGTTGTTTCTATTGTTGGCAAGATCAGCGTTGGCTAAGATGCGTATGCCTGTGGTTGCAACTATGCCAAAGAGAAACAAGCCCGCGCCGCCAAGAACAGGGGGTGGTATTGCGGCGATGACGGCGCTCATTTTAGGAATTAATCCCATTAAGATTAATATGATGCCTCCAACCAAGCCAATGTAGCGGCTGTGGTTGCCCGTCACACTTAGAATGCCAACATTTTGAGCGTAGCTTGTATAGATATTACCATTAAATATGCCGCCAATGAGTGCACCTAAACTTACAGTTCTTAATCCTCTTTCTAGCACAGGGGGGGTAATCTGTTTGTTGGTGACTTGACCGATTGCTAAAAATACACCTGTATTTTCAATCATCACCACGATCAATATTAAGACTGTGGTTGCGATTAAACTGGGATCGAAAATGGGCGTTCCAAAATGAAATGGATCGATGACCCCAAACCAATTTGCATCTGATAATTTATCGAGTTTCATTTTACCACAGATTAGCGCAATGATGGCCCCAATTGTCATGCTTATAAGGATGGCAATATTGGCGAAAAATTGACCAGTGAATCGTAGGATTATGATGATGCTCACAATAACGATCGCTGCCAGTCCTATATTGGATAGAGAGGCGTAGTTTGGATTTGGTAGCGTGGGCATGATGCGCACATTATCAATTTTGGATTGTTCTATAGTCTTGGTGTTATTTCTTAAACTTTTTTGCTGTTCAAGCCATTGCCGATGTTCAGGGTCAATAATGTGTGGGCCGTTCATGCCTTGGCTTGTTTCTTTGCTCGTTCCAAAGATCCAATTTACTGCAATTGGCATAAGGGTCAAGCCGATTGAGAGTATGATGGTGCCGGTTACAACAGGTGGGAAAAAACGTAACAGCCTGCTGATCATAGGGGAGATGAAGATACCTATAATGCCAGCCCCTATGATTGAGCCGGCAATTATGCGTAAGCCTTCATAGCCTGGATGAAGGTGACCAATGGATAGCATCATGCCGAGGCTTGTGAAACTAACCCCCATTAATGCAGGCAAGCGAATGCCTAACCAGCGGGTAGGACCTATGGCTTGAGAGATGTTAATTAGGCCGCAGACAAAAAGATCTGCGGATATGAGAAAGGCGATGTCGCTTGTTGATAATTGGAGGGCCTGGCCAAGAATAAGTGGGAAGGCAATGGCGCCGGCATACATGGCAACCACATGCTGGAGGCTTATTGTTATCAAAACTGGTGCTGGTGGCACTTCATCAATTGTATAAGAAGGCATTTGTAATTTTGTCCTGCTATCGCCAGCTTGAATTTGTCTGGAGACTGTAAATTACTTTCTCAAACTATAAAACCCCATTTGGATGGAGAGTGTTGAGTGGTTAAGATAGAAACACACCCCCCTTTTTGGTGCTCAAAAGGGGGGTGTGTTTTTTCGTGATATTTGTTGGTTTATGGTGCTGTGTGACCAGCATGTCCTCCAGAAATTTCATCAACCTGTTCGGTGGTTAATTCATCTGGTAAAAGCAAGTTCAATGTAATTGCTATAAATGCGGCAGGCAGAAGACCTGATGTTAGCAAAATCTTTGCTGTCGATGGTACATGAACAAGCGCTTGGGGTACCAACTGGAGACCAAGGCCAACAGAAAGTGCCATTGCAAAAATCACCATATTGCGACTTGTCCAGTTAACGTCAGAGAGCATAGAGACGCCAGCGGCACCAACCATACCAAACATGACAATGACACCACCGCCAAGGACTTCAATTGGAATGGTGGAGATCACCGCTCCAACTTTAGGGATGCAACCGGCAAGGATTAAGAAGAGAGCACCGATTGTCACAACATGTCTACTCATAACACCTGTCATAGCTATCAAGCCGACATTTTGTGAAAAAGATGTGTTGGGCAAAGCACCAAAGAAACCAGCAATTGCCGTGCCGAGGCCATCAGCAAACGTTGCTCCTTGTATTTCTTCACTTGTTGCTTCTCTACCAGCACCGCCTTTGGTGATGCCCGATACATCGCCGACGGTTTCAACTGCTGATATAAAGGCCATTAAACAAAAACCAATTACAGCAGCAAAACTAAACTCTATGCCAAAGTGAAACGGTTGTGGGGGGGCAAAAACAGCAGCTTTGGCAATGTTACCAAAGTTCACTTCCCCGATTATAAAGGCATAAAGATACCCTGCCATGAGGCCAAGTAGCACTGCTGAAACTGAAAGAATGCCTCTTGTGAAAAATTTAAACAAAAGGGTTACCAGAATAACGAGACCGGCCATGGACCAGTTTAGAAGACTGCCAAATTCTGGCGCGTTGCTTTTCATGGCTGGAATTCCGCCAGCAGCATATTTAATGCCAACTTGTACGAGGGCCAAACCAATCATTAAGACGATCAAACCTGTCACGAGGGGAGGTAGAGCAAACCTGAGAGGTTTGATAACAAAACCTAATAAGAAGTGGAATATACCACCGGCGATAATGCCGCCCATTAATATAGGCATGGCATCAATACCTTTGCCAGCAACAAGGGGGATCATAATTGGGATAAAGGCAAAGCTCGTGCCTTGAACAATTGGTAATCTTGCTCCAATCGGTCCTAGACCAATCGTTTGGATTAAAGTGGCAACACCAGCAAAGAGCATGGACATTTGGATCATGTAAATCATTTCTGGAAAATGAGGTGATTTCGAGCCAAATCCAAAACCGGCAGCACCTGCTATGATAATTGCGGGCGTGACATTGCTGACAAACATGGCTAAGACGTGTTGAATGCCTAAAGGAATAGCGGTTGCTATTGGCGGCATATAATTTGGATCTTTTAATTGCGCGGGTGTACCGAGCGATTGATGATGAACAGACATAGTTTCCTCCCAGTTATACCAATGGAAAAATTTTTTCATTGGTTTGTTCGTTTGTTTGTTTGTTTGTTTGTTTTTCTTATTTTTGGAAACGTTTGTATTGTCAGGATAAACGCTTCTCTTTTTTAAAAATCACATAAACCAAGACTGAAATTTTTTGTAAGGCTGTCTCTAGCTCTTTGGTGTTTTAAGTTTCATATGACGGTTAACATCTTTGTATAAGAGGTACCGGAACGGGCCTGGTCCGCCGGCATAACAAGCTTGTGGGCAAAAGGCGCGAAGCCAAAGATAGTCACCTGCCTCGACCTCAACCCAATCTTGATTGAGACGGTAAACAGCTTTGCCTTCAAGTATATAAAGGCCGTGTTCCATTACGTGTGTTTCAGCAAAAGGAATGACTGTACCGGGTTGGAATGTGACGATTGTTACATGCATGTCATGGCGAACATCATTGTTGTCGACAAAACGTGTTGTTGTCCATTTTCCATCAGCGCCCGGCATGGGGGCAGGGGTTACATCTTGCTCGTTGATCACAAATGCATCGGGTTTGTCTATGCCCTCAACAGGTTCATAAATTTTACGTATCCAATGAAATGTTCCCTTGGCATCGCTTTGATTGATTAATGACCATTGAGTGCCAGGGGGAATGAATGCATAGTCGCCTTGCTTTAGGTGATGAGTTTTATCGGCAAAGGTGAGGGTTAGTTCACCATCAACCATAAAAATTACAGCTTGCGCTGTTGGATCTGGTTCAGGGCGCTGGGACCCTCCATTTGGTTCGACCTCTACTATGTAATGTGAAAAGGTTTCCGAAAACCCTGACATAGGACGGGCCAATACCCAGGCGCGTGATTTTTCCCAATGGGGGAAATAACTTGTAACAATATCACGCATCACCCCTTTGGGGATTACGCAATAAGCTTGGGTAAAAACAGCGCGATCAGTTAAAAGCTGTTTTTGACTGGGATGGCCCCCGCTGGGTGTATAATAATTTTGGTTAGCCATTAGACCTCTCTATTTTTACGCTAACAAAGCTTGAATTCTAAAATTTGCAATGCGCTCTACTTCTAAGCAGGCTGTAGAAAATTCTACATCACGCTGATTGGTGAGGCGTTGTTCGAAGGCTTCCAAGATACGTGATTTATCTAAGCCTTTGACTGCTATGATAAAAGGAAAGCCAAATTTTTCAGTGTAGTTATTATTCAGTTTTGTAAATTGGGTATGTTCTTGAGGAGTTAAATTATCAAGACCGGCACCTGCTTGCTCATTCGTTGAGGCTTTGGTTAGTTGTTTAGAAAGTGCAAGTTTGCCAGCTAGATCTGGATGCGATTTTAAAACAGCTAGTTTTTGGTCTTGAGTTGCCAAACGAAATTGTAGAGCAAGAGCTGAGAATAAACCTGTTCGGGTATCATGTGCGCTGCCCAGCCCTTCATCGTAAGCGCGTTCAGCTATCCATTCAGAGTGCTCAAAAATATTCCCAAAGTTTTTAATGAATGTCTCACGGTCTAACATGGAAGGGAGGTTTGACCTTGATGGTGGGGGGTGGTGTTCGCGCCAATGGTGAGCGATGTCTATGCGCCGCGCAAACCAAACATGTTGATGAGATTTTACATAATCGATAAATCTTTGAAGGGCCGCTATTCGACCGGGACGGCCTATTATGCGGCAATGCAAACCAATGTTTAACATTTTGGGAAAGCCAGCTACGCCTTCAGCATAAAGCACATCAAAACTGTCTTTTAGGTAATTGTAAAATTGATCGCCACTATTGAAGCCTTGGGCGGTGGCAAAGCGCATATCATTTGCATCTAGCGTATAAGGGATGATAAGTTGATCGCGCTCTTTATGATGGTGCCAATAGGGTAAGTCGTCGGCGTAAGAATCTGAGACATAATCAAATCCTCCTAATTTCGTGATGATATCAACCGTGTTTACTGAACAACGTCCGGTATACCATCCTTGAGGGCTTTGTCCTGTGATTGCCTCATGTAATTTAATCGCGGCTTTAATGTCAGCCAGTTCTGCCTCAACGCTATGATCTTTATAGTCAATCCATTTAAGGCCATGGGAGGCAATCTCCCAATTTGCTTTTTGCATTGCTTCGACTTGTGCTGGTGATCTTTTTAGGGCTGTGGCAACCCCGAAAATGGTTACGGGAATTTCGTGTTGCGTAAAGAGAGCGTGTATGCGCCAAAAACCAGCTCTTGCGCCATATTCATAAAGGGATTCCATATTCTTATGGCGCTTGTTTGGCCAGGGCAAACAGTTGACAATTTCTGATAAAAAACTTTCTGAACTATCATCACCATGAAGAAGGCAATTTTCGCCTCCTTCTTCGTAATTGACGACAAATTGCACAGCGATCACCGCTTTGTCAGGCCAGTTGGCTTGAGGGGGGATCTGACCGTAACCATTCATGTCTCGTGGGTAACCTTTGGACAAAATACTCTCCAGTAATGAATGTTTATAACTACAGCAAAAACACTGAGATACTTTTCAAAATGTTCCTGAAGATGTCCTCGGGTTTTCTATGTAGTCAGTTAAATTAATTCGAATTATCATTATTTGAGATAATATATCTTTAATGGATCATTTGAATAAAACATCTAACTCTGTTCGTTTTGCTGATTGCCGCTATTATTACTGTATGATTTGTCTCTTGAGACGATCTTTGCCTATAGATTGAGGGATTTATAAATATGAGTGTGAAATCGGGTTATTTAACCACGCACATCCTAGATACAGCGAATGGGACGCCAGCGGCCAACGTTAAGATTGAACTTTATCGGATAGATGGTGCTATACGAAATCTTGTGACGGCCTGTGTGACCAATGAAGATGGACGAACGAATGATCAGCTTTTAAAGAACGGTGAAATGAGTAAAGGTACGTATGAGCTTATTTTTTATGTTGGTGATTATTTTGCAAAAGGGAACCCAAAATTGGAATATTCATTTTTAGATGTCGTGCCAATTCGATTTGGTGTTCATGATGAGGATGCTCACTATCATGTGCCGTTGCTGGTTTCTCCCTTTAGTTTCTCAACCTATCGGGGGAGTTAGATCTAAATTCTCGTTATGTTCAATTTTGAGATTAACTTGTTGTTTACATGCTTTTACCATATGTTCGATGAATAAGCGTGCCTTTGGATCTTGTAATCTTTTATGCGGGTATATGCAGGAAAAAGACAGTTTTGTTGGGGGTGTTTGAGTGGCAATTTCTACTAATCGTCCCTCTTTAATATGTTGGGATATTTCGTATCTGGGTTTGTTTATAATGCCATGCCCATCGAGAGACCAAGCGGTTAGAACTTCTCCATCATCTGATTCTAAGGGGCCTGAAGTTTCATAACGTTTGGGGGTGCCATCAACCATCAGGTTCCAAAAAAATTCCGAAATTCCTGGGAAGCGTAATAGCAGGCATTTATGCTTGTCTTTAATAAGATCATCGGCATTTTTGGGTGTGCCATGCTTTTCTAAATATGAAGGAGAGGCACAAAGAATTCGATCAAATTCGCAAATTGGTTTAATACGCCATTCAGAATCACCAAGTGGCCCGAGCACAAAAGCTGCATCTAAACCTTCTTCTGCGATGTCAATATTGCGATCTGTCAGACGTAGGCGCACAGAAACCTGGGGGTAGAGTTCTTGAAATTTAGGTACGAGTGGGGCTATCAATTGTTTCCCTATTACCAGAGGGGTTGATACAAATAATGTGCCTTTTGGATTGGACGTTATTTCTGCTATGCCACCTTCAACTTCTTCTATGGTGTCAAGGATCTTGATAGCCCCTTTATAGAGGAGTTCGCCTTGTTGAGTGGGGGTTAACTTTCTAGTGGTGCGAATGAATAATCTGACACCCAAATGTTTCTCAAGTTCTATAATGCGGCTGCTTGCAACAGCTGCTGAGAAGCGCAAATCTCGCCCGGCTGCTGAGATGCTTCCAAGCTCATAAACCCGGACAAAGGTTTTGATATTATTCACATATGACATCAGTGTACGGTAGCATTTTATTATTATGTTGAAAATATAATATTACTTGTATCATTATAATGAAAAATTTGAAAATGGAACGTTTTGTCGAACTATTTTGGAGCGATGTTATCGTTTTAAAATATGCCAATAACAGCGAAAATTCCTTATTATAAGTGGATGTTTGTAACTCTTTCGGGCACTTCGTTATTTTACTTATCTCTCCTAGGCATTAAAGACAGGTGTGATGCGATGTACGTATTAAGGACATATCAGGAGGGTTTTGATGCTTGAAATAATAAATGAATATCCGATACTTTGGGAGTGGATGGCTTTTGCCTTTCGCTGGTTACATGTGATAACAGCGATCGCATGGATAGGATCTTCTTTTTATTTTATCGCATTGGATTTAGGTCTTCGAAAGCACTCTGATCTAGTAAAAGGTGCACATGGAGATGAATGGCAGGTGCATGGGGGGGGCTTTTATCATATTCAGAAATACCTTGTTGCCCCGGCAAATCTACCAGAGCATTTGACTTGGTTTAAATGGGAATCTTATGCGACCTGGTTATCTGGTTTTGCTATGTTGTGTGTTGTTTATTATGCGCAAGCTGGGTTGTTTCTTATCGATCCTAATGTTTTAGATATACATCCTGGTGTTGGTATTTTAATTTCTTTGGTATCTTTAGCGGCGGGCTGGTTGATTTATGATTTGTTGTGCAAGTCACCTTTTGGGAAAAATGCAACGGCGTTGATGGTTCTGTTTTATTTGATCATTGTTGTTATTTCTTGGGGGTATACCCAGCTGTTTACGGGGCGTGCAGCGCTTCTTCATTTGGGTGCATTAACAGCTACAATTATGTCAGCAAATGTGTTTTTGATTATTATTCCTAACCAAAAAAAAGTTGTTGCTGATTTGATTGCCGGTAAAAATCCAAACCCTGCACTTGGCATGCAATCCAAACAGCGTTCCGTTCATAATAATTATCTTACGTTGCCTGTGCTCTTTTTAATGTTGTCAAACCATTATCCATTGGCTTTTGCAACGCAGTATAATTGGCTCATTGCTTCTCTTGTATTTCTTATGGGCGTTACTATTCGCTATTACTTTAATATGAAGCATGCTCGGCAAGGAGATTTAATGTGGCTTTGGATTCCAACAGGAATTATATTCCTCTTAATTATATTGCTCTCTATGGTACCGCTTAAAACCAATGAAGCAGACGAGGTGGCTTTAAGTTCGCAGCTTTCTCGTTTTTCATCGCATGCGCAATTTAGTAAGGTACGTGATGCTGTTATTGGGCGATGCTCTATGTGTCATGCCAAAGAGCCCTCCTGGGAAGGGATCGTCGTGCCGCCTAGAGGTGTTGTTTTGGAAACAGATGCTGATATAGCAAAACGTGCCCGTCAAATTTATTTGCATGCAGGGCGTACCAATGCGATGCCTCCGGCAAATGTCTCGTTTATGGAATTAGAAGAGAGACAATTAATTACAGACTGGTATGAGGCGGTTGTCTCAAAACCAAAATTGTAATTTGTTCCTCTTCTTTTTTATATATAAAAGCTGGAAAAAGCTTTCAGCCACAGCATTGTCATACAGTTGCCTCGGCGGCTCATGTATGGCTTCCACGTTGAGTTTGTTTTAAGAATGTTTGCCATTCAAGTGAGGTAAACTGATTGCCCTGGTCTGAATGGACGGTCAATTTGTCAGTTGCTCTGCACCGCCAGACAGCCATAAACACAGCCACTTTCCAGCCAGGATTGTTTCATGAGAGCTGTTACCCACTGATTATCCCTTGCTTTCTTGTTTAGCCCTAATTTGAGCCAAGCATAAACCCGCTGTGATGAACTTTAAGCATACGGCACATAGCTCGAACTGAACACTGGACCCGATGTGTCTTCGTGAAAGTGTATTTCATTTGAGATCTTTGGTGAAGTATGCTGTAGCCTTTTTTAAGATATCGCGCTCTTTGGTCACCTGTAATAGTTCAGTTTTTAAACGACGGGTTTCATCAGATTGTGCTTATACATCTTGGGTAAGTGGAGCTGGCTTATAGTAAAGCTTTATCCAGTCATAATGACTTTGTGTAAACCTCTTATCTTTAGGCAACATCCCTGTACGGAAAAACCGCATCCTTTTTTATCTATTTATTTAGGGATGAGACTGGTCAATTGTTCAATGTAGTGAAAGAGGGGAACGTCGTGTTTTTATATAAAGGATTTGTATTGTTTAAAGCTATGTGGGTGGAAAGCTTTGTGAGACTTGGGTTTAAAGGAAGATAAAATGAAACTCCCACAAATATATATTTTGAAGAACAAGAAATTCACAAATATATTTGTGAGAGTGTTATACCCATCAGGGAAAATAAAATAATCCTATTATTAAAAAAACTTTGGGGAGATTCTAAACCGTTCTCTTTAGCGGGAGAGGGCTCAAAGAATGTTTTTTAAAGCTTATCAAAGGATATTTTATTCCGCCCCGATGGAATTGGTAATCGCATAGATTAGTGTAGTTTAAATGCTATCAATGCTTGGATTGTTTGATCGTCGTCTAGTTCAGTACCAAACTTGTTCTGCCAATAGAAATATTCAATCCCAGCTTCAACACGACCTGGTTTTCCTAATAGTAGATTACCCACATCCAAGCGAACTTGAGGAACAATTTGTAGTTGTTCTCTCACCTTAATTGGTCCTACGCTTTGATCACCAATATAGTCAATGAAGCCTTTAAAGCGGATATGAACACGTTCAGTTGGTTTGAAAACCGTATCCCATACAGCGGTTAACTGAAATGTTTCGTCTAAATCACGATTAAATGGATCTTCAACATTGTCGTAATAATAAGCGGCAAGTGAAACAAAATTGAAATAAGGGATATCAAGAACGGCTCTTGCACCAGCAAGCATATGGACGACATCAGTGCCAGCATTAATACCAACCCCTGGTCCAATGTCTTTTATCAAACCCCAATCAAGTCTTTTTTGTCCCATCATTTTGGCTAGACTTAAGTGCTCGTAGAATTCTCCATACCATAGAGTTTTATCATTCGTGCTCGCGATTGTGTTTGTTGGTGTGTTGAAATCATTTGTAAGGTCAAGAAAGAAAAAGTTATCACCGTATTCCCACGTGCTAAGGTGATCTAATGTTATGGTGCCACGTTCGGATGTGTCATCAAAGGTATCTGAGCCAGGAGGACCAAAACCGGCGCCACCTAGATGAAAATTATGTCCGTAAAGAAATTGTATTTCTGTTTTTGAAAATCCGTTGCTGCCAGCCAATGCTGGGATTGCAAGAAAAGCTAAGCTTGTTAAAGCCAGGGCAGTAACTCGTACAAAAATATGCAAACTGCCAAAATGTTTATTGAACATGGTTTATTCCCCCATATGTTAGTCCTAAACGTCGATATGACCGGAATGTAGTTTTGCATCCTGATTATGTCGCGTCTTAATCTTGGTATTTTGGACTGGTTAATGCCTCAAATAAAAGCCACTGTATGATTGAAGCGCTTTAAGGCTAAGGGATATAAGTGGACGCCATAATTACTATGTGAATACTTTATAGTTGCATAAAAGAAACATTTTGGTGCAATTGGGCGCAAAAGAACCATAGAAATATGATTAGCAGTGATTCTATAATTAAGTCTGAAGAGTGCTTTTCGTCTTCAGGGCGGGGGCGAATTATAATAATTTTAAGTTTAGATTATGTGAAAATTTAAAAATAGGATCTTTTTTAAAGTGAAAAAGTCCCCAGTTGCCTATCTATCGGCTGGGACCTTTCATCGTTTTTCATATGCTATTGTTGGGTTTGCTTTGTCTTTAAAGTAGATGTGCCCTTCGTTTTATTAGACGGTTGTGTTTTTAAAGATCGATTTTTTTTGCTTTTCCTGTCTGGTCGGCAAGATTGGCTGCTACAGAGGCGACTGCTAGATCTTGTAGGCCAACACCGGTTCCATCAAACAAAGTGATCTCATCATTTGAGCTTCGTCCTTGATGTTTTGTATTAATCACATCTCCGATCGGAGTGATATCTTCTTGTTTAATTAGTCCAGAGGCAATGGCGTGTTGTGTTTCTCCAATTGTTATAGATTGAGTAATCTCATCTGTGAAAACAGTTGCTGTTGCAACAAGCGCTGGGTCAATTTCTTGTTTGCCTTTGGTATCTGTTCCCATGCATGCAATATGGGTTCCTGGTTTTACCCAGTCTTTAAGCATCAAAGGTTCATGGGCTGATGTGATTGATATGATGACATCAGCTTGGGAACCAACTTGATCTTGAGAGCAACTTTCAAATTCTAAACCGCACTCTTTAGCAACTTTGCCCAGGCCGGGGAGCATATCTTGGTGAAGATTCCAGGCGACCACTTTTTCAAAATTGCGTTGGTCGGCCGCGGCCCGAAGTTGAAAACCTGCTTGGTGCCCAGCCCCGATCATGCCTAACACCTTTGAGTCTTTTCTAGCCAGATGAGCGATGGATACAGCACTTGCCGCGGCTGTTCGCAGCGCGGTTAGGTAATTGCCTCCAACAAGAGCTTGTAACATGCCGGTGTCGGGATCAAACAGGAAAACTGTTGATTGGTGGTTGGTCAAGCCTTTGGCCATATTGCCGGGCCAATAGCCGCCTGATTTGAGACCAAGGGCTAAACCAGCGCGGTCAAAGCCTGATTTGAATCCATAAAGAGCATCAGCATGGCCGATGGCTTCACGTATAACTGGAAAGTTATAGGCATCCCCTTTGGCCATGGCTGCAAAGACACTTTCAACTGCTTTAAATGCATCTTGCGCGCCAACGACTTGTTTGCACACTTCTTCAGACACGACCAACATATATGTTCTCCTAAGTAGCTGGAATAGATAAATTTTATCAAATCATAAATCGCCCCCAAGTAAATCAAGTGATGTAATTGGGGGCAAAGGGTTATTGGTGATTATTCAATTAACGATAAGAAAACTGATAATTGCTAGTAAACGATAATCGTTAGTAGGCAAGGCCGCGCGCCGTAATGGGCCAAATGGTTTCAACCTTGCCGCCTCGCACACCGACATACCAGTCATGTACATTGCAGGTTGGATCGCAATGTCCAGGAATGAGTTTTAGTTTATCATTGATGTTAAGCTTGCCGTCTTTATCCATGATGACGCCGTGCTCGTCTGAGCACTTAATA
>JAJFHF010000135.1 GCA_021775775.1 Hyphomicrobiaceae bacterium | reverse complement strand
CTTCCTTCTTCGTTTAGAGCGTTCAAATGAATTTATCTAAAAGCAAAATGTTTTAGCTATATCTGGCAAAATGGATTGTGGTGTCGCCGAATGTGCGTGTGTCTAGTGGTGTTATTTCTTCTGGCCAGGTGATGGTGGCTTGTTTGGCCTCTTCTAATATAATCAATGCATTTTTATTGAGCCACTGGCCGGTGATGGCTGATTGTAAGGCTTTTTCACCTAGACCTTTGTTGTAAGGGGGGTCAAGGAAGATAAGGTCAAAGGGGGCTTGGCGTTTTAAGGGGCCAAGATTGGTGGCATCACGGCGAAAGAGTTTGGTGTGGCCGGTGCGTTGCAAATGCTCGATGTTTTGTCGTATCAAACCGCGTGCCTCGACGTCGTTTTCAATAAAAAAGGCAAATGATCCGCCGCGTGATAGGGCCTCTAGGCCTAAAGCCCCTGTGCCGGCAAATAGATCGAGAATGCGGGCGCCTTCTAACTGGAATTCATCCAAGCCATGGCTGAGGCGATTGAACAATGCTTCGCGCACGCGATCTGATGTCGGGCGGGTTTGGTCTGATTTGGGGGTGAATAATTTTTTGCCTTTATGTTGGCCACCGACAATGCGCATTTAGGGGTCTCTTATTTTAAAAGTTTGTTTTTTAAAAAATTTATTTTTTACTGGGCCGGCGAGGTTGTCTTTTTTTAGATGAAGAGCTGTGGGATTTGCCTGGTTTGTTTTTTTGATCTTGGCGCTTCGTTGTTTTTTTAGGGGGGGGTAGAGATCTGACGTGCTTGGCCTTTGCTTTGGCTTGGCCAGTGGACGGTTTGATGTTGAATTGTTGCGCCAATTTCGGGCCGAGCTGATCGGCTAGTATGTGGGACTTTACTTCCTCGATCTCTCCTTCTTTTAAGTCACCTAACATAAAGGGGCCAAAAGAAAGACGGATCAGACGGTTAACATTGAGGCCTAAATGTTCGGCGATCTTTTTAATCTCGCGGTTTTTCCCCTCTCTTAGCCCCATGGTAAACCAGCAATTGGCACCTTGCTCTTTGATCATTTGGGCGTCGATGGGGCCATAGTTCACGCCGTCTATGGTGAGCCCTTTTTTTAAGGCATTGAATTTGTCTTGGGTGATGGATCCTTTTGCGCGCACTTTATAACGGCGCAGCCAACCGGTGGAGGGGAGCTCAATATGACGGGCCAGTTCACCATCATTGGTGAGCAACAACAAACCTTCCGTATTAATATCAAGCCGGCCTATGGTGATGGTGCGCGGTAAGTCGTCTGGTAATACATCAAAAATGGTTTTTCGTTCGCGCTCATCTTTGGCGGTGGTGACGAGGCCCTTTGGTTTATGAAAGCGCCATAGTTTTATGGGTTCGGCCAGGGGTAAGGGTTTGCCGTCAACGATGATTTTATCGCTCTGGGATATGTTGAGCGCGGGGCTGTCGATTTTGCGCCCGTTGACGCTCACGCGTCCATCTGCGATAAAGCGCTCGGCTTCCCGTCGTGAACAGAGCCCGGCGCGGGCCATTGCCTTGGCAATGCGCATGGGTGCAGCTGAGGTTTCTTTTGACAGATTTGGTGTGGTTGGTTTTGATTTTTCGTTCATTAGTGTGTTGTGTCGCACTTTTTGCTTTGGCGCAATAAAAAGGTTTGGTTGATGGTAGATTCTCCTATGTTGCGCGCGTTAGAGTTGGCAAAGCAGGCAGCTTTGGCGCGGGAAGTGCCAGTTGGCGCAGTCATTGTTTCATCTGATGGTGCGGTGATTTGCGAGGCGCATAACCGAATTGTTGAGCTAAAGGACCCCACGGCACATGCAGAAATTTTGGCCATTCGCGAAGCGGGTGAGATATTAGGCTCAGAGCGGCTCATGGGGTGCCATCTTTATGTGACGTTGGAGCCGTGCACGATGTGTGCCGGCGCGATATCTCTTGCGCGGCTTGCGCGGGTTTATTTTGGGTGTCTTGACCCTAAAGGGGGCGGAGTGGAGCATGGCGCGTGTTTTTTTGACCAGCCAACTTGCCACCATAAACCAGATGTTTATGGGGGGCTATATGAGGAGGAATCGGCTCAATTGTTAAAAGACTTTTTTGCTGATAAACGAGGTTAAATCAGTAGCCATAAACTTAATGTTGCGCTGGTGTGAGGGTTAGGGCTTTATCTAGTTCGCGGCGCAGCTGTTCGGCGGCGTCTTCACTTGCGGTTAAAATATCATCTATCTTAAAATAATCGAGAACATTATAACGGCCGACTTTTGGTTGGCTGAAGATGGTTGGGGCCTCGATTTTGAGCATTGTGTTGGTGAGAGAGCGCAGCATAATCTGGCTAGCACCAATGAGGGCGTCCATACTATTGGGAATATCGCCGCCTAAATGGGCAGGCTCGCCGGTGACATCAACACCGATGGTGAAATTGATGTTTTTGTCAAAGACATTATAAGGCACAGGGTTCACAAAGCCGCCATCAATGAGCACTTGGTCACCGATTTGTACTGGTTTTAAAAGGGCGGGCAGAGCAGAACTTGCGGCAATGGCGGGGAGCAATGCACCTTTGTTGATGATGGTTTGTTCTTGGGTGTAGAAATCTGCAGCGACGGCGCAAAACGGAATTTTAAGATCTTGCACATTTGTGGGTAGATCATCTGGCATGAGCATTTCAAAAAAGGCTTCGGCATTTAAAATTGCGGGTGTGCGAAGATTGATGAGACTGGCCCAGCTTGAGGGCCGGTTGCCATACATGCGTTTTATTAAATCAGTGCGTTTGCTAAAGAGGTCTCTGGCATAAAGCTCGATGTCTTGGCCGTTCATGCCATGGGCATAAAGCGCGCCAACCAGAGCGCCCATTGAGGTGCCTGAAATGGCTTTGGGTTTTTGGCCAAATTCATCGATTACTTGAAGGATTTTTATGTGGGCTAGTCCGCGCGCACCGCCGCCGCCAAGAGCTAGGCCAATTTGTAAGGGTGAGTTTGCCATATGTGGTTTGTTACCTTTGTCTTGTTATGTTGTATCTAATAGAGAGGGTGAATGTCGTTTTTGTGACATCTCTTTGTTTGGATTTGTTGATTAAAATACGTTTAATTAAACAGTGTTTTTTATTTAAGCGTTTCTTTGTAATTTACAAGAGGTACTGTTTTTTATACTTAACAAAAGCTAGGTTTAAAGCGCCCGCCAGGCGATGTCTGTGCGATAAACGGCATCTGGCCAATCAATCTGTTTAATGGCATCATAGGCTAATTCTTGTGCTTCTTTTAATGTTGGTGCGCAGGTTGTGACGTTGAGAACGCGGCCGCCAACGGCTATGGTTTTTCCATCAATCAAATCGGTGCCAGCATGGAATATTTCAATATTTTCTGGGTGGCTTGCTGTTGCCACGCCGATGATGTGGTCGCCTTTTTGATAAGTGCCGGGGTAACCTTTGGCGGTCATGACCACTGTGATGGCTGGGTTTTTATTCCAGTCTAATTTAATTTTATTTAAGGTGCCGGTTGCTACGGCCTCTAGGGCGGGGATGATATCTGAGTCAAGGCGCATCATGAGAACTTGGCATTCAGGATCGCCGAACCTGGCGTTATATTCTATCAGCTTGGGGCCTTGGTCGGTGATCATCAGGCCGGCATATAAAACACCTTTATAAGGGGTGCCTTGGTCTTTTAAAGCTTTGACTGTTGGCTCGATGATGGTGGTCATGGTTTGCTCGATGAGCTCATCTGTCATGACAGGGGCTGGGGAGTAGGCGCCCATGCCGCCAGTATTGGGGCCTTGGTCACCATCAAAGGCGCGCTTGTGATCTTGGGCGGTGGCCAGGGGGAGGCAGTGCTCTCCATCGGTTAATACAAAAAAGCTGGCTTCTTGCCCATAGAGGGTTTCTTCTATTACCACTTCAGCGCCGGCGGCGCCAAAGCTGCCATCAAAACAATCTTTAATGGCGGTGATGGCTTCGTCCATCGTTTCTGCCATGACTACGCCTTTGCCAGCGGCCAGGCCATCTGCCTTGATGACGATGGGGGTACCTTGGGATTTGACGTAATCAATGGCTTCTTCTTGATTATCAAAATGACCGTATTTGGCGGTTGGGATGTTGTGCTCTTTGCAAATATTTTTGGTAAAACCCTTTGACCCTTCTAGCTGGGCTGCGGCTTTTTTGGGGCCAAAAACTTTGATGTTTGTAGCTTCTAAAGCATCGGCTAATCCGGCCACCAACGGGGCTTCTGGGCCTATGACGACAAGGTCGATTTTGCATAGTTTGATAAAATCGATGACTTTCTCATGTTCTGTCACATCAAGATCAATGCAGTCTCCTAAGTCGTGCATGCCGCCATTGCCCGGGGCAATATAGAGTTTTTTTAGCTTACGGCTTTGGGCCATTTTCCATGCTAGAGCGTGTTCGCGCCCACCAGAACCAAGCAAAAGTATATTCATGAGATGGCCTTTATTTTTGCTAAAATCTTGCCAAGATATAGAGCATATCATTTTTTATTGAGTTCATATCGGTGCTCTATCTTTTTGGATTAGCGTGTCATTTTTCCTAAAACCGGTATCCACTTTGAGGTGACACGCTTTATTTTCATACACGCCTAGCATTTAAGGGGCCTCTGTCAAGCTTCTGGGTGCTAATTTTGGTGAATAGTGGTGTGTTTTTTAGATGCTAGGGCTTTACAGGAGATCGCGACAAGTGCGACCTTTGTTTTAATTGTAAAAAGAGATGTTTATCTATGAAATTTGATTTTGATGATAGCGGCGATAAACCAGCCAGCAACGCGCCCGAATTTACGGTGAGCGAGCTTTCTGGCAAGGTAAAGAGCTTTATTGAGGGCGAATTTTCTTATGTGCGGGTGCGCGGGGAGTTGGGCCGGGTTAGCAAGCCTGCCTCTGGTCATATTTATCTGGATTTAAAAGACGAAAATGCTGTTATTTCAGGGGTGATATGGCGCGGGAAAGCCGCCTCGCTGGCCATTGCTCCTGAGCAGGGTCTTGAGGTGATTGCGACCGGCAAGCTGACGACCTTTCCTGGCCAATCTAAATATCAAATTGTGATTGATAAAATTGAGCCCGCTGGCCAAGGGGCGTTAATGGCGCTGTTGGAAGAGCGCAAGAAAAAATTGGCCGCAGAAGGCTTGATGGATGAAAGCGTTAAGCAAAGCTTGCCGTTTATGCCGCGCGTGGTGGGGATTGTTACCTCGCCTACGGGGGCGGTGATCCGCGATATGATGCATGGGTTCCGCGAGCGGTTTCCCGTGCATGTGATCGTTTGGCCTGTGCGTGTGCAAGGAGAGATGGCGGCACGCGAAATTGCTGGTGCGATTGCTGGATTTAACAAGATACCCGATCAGGGGGGGGCTTGCCTGCGCCCAGACGTTTTGATTGTGGCGCGCGGCGGGGGCTCTTTGGAGGATTTGTGGAGCTTTAATGAGGAGATTGTGGCGCGTGCGGCTGCGGCCAGCCAAATCCCGCTGATCTCAGCTGTGGGGCATGAGACGGATTGGACCTTGCTGGATTATGTGGCAGACAGCCGGGCGCCAACGCCGACAAAAGCGGCTGAATGGGCGGTGCCTAAATTTTCTGAGCTTGTGTCTCGGGTCGCAGATTTAAAAGCGCGCCATGTAAAAGTTATCTCTTTAAGTTTGCAAAATAAGAGAATGGGCTTAAAGAGTGCCGCGCGCGGTTTGCCGCGGTTGGTGGATTTGATGGGCATTCCGCGCCAAAGGCTTGATGGGGCCAGTGGGCGTTTGGTGCAAAGTTTGACCAATTTTACGCGGGCTAAACGGGCGCATTTGCAACGGTTTGAGGGGCGTTTGCAGCCCTTTGTATTAAACCAACGCTTGGCGCGGGGGCGTGAGCGGTTGGTGTTGTTCTCCAATGCCTTGGGCCAACAGTTGAGACGAAAAAGCTCTTCTTGTCGTGAAAAATTGTCTGGCTTGTCTTTGGGCCTACGTCCTTTGATGGTGATCGCGAGGATGGAGCGGGGGCGTGAGCAGCTGGACCAAGTTGGGGCGCGCCAAAAACGGGCGTTTGAAGGGGCGGTGGTGCGCCAGCGCCAACAGGTTGATCAGTTGGGGCAATTGATGAATAGTTTAAGTTATCAAAGCGTGTTGGCGCGTGGCTTTGCTATGGTTCGTGATGGTAATGGGGCCATGGTGCGCAGTGCACAAGGTTTGGATGGCGGGGAAATTTTGGATGTTGAGTTTGTTGATGGTCGGGTCTTAACTCAGATTCAAGTTGGCAGTACTGGTAAAGCGGGGGGTAAAAAGGGTTTGCCGGTAAAAACTGTAAAATCTAAGGGGCCTAAAAAGGGCCTTAAAAAGGGACCTAATGATGATCAGGGTTCGTTATTTTAGGGCGATTGTTTTCTTTGTGTTTTTAAGGCACAATGTGCCATGCTTTAAAGCCTAATGTGACTTTGTCATGATAATTCTATTAAATTTTAGATGAGCTGCTTTATGAATCGATTTGATAAGCTTTTGGGTAAAAAAGAACCCGCTGAGATAAAATATTTGGATGGTGAATTCCAAGTGCTGGCACAAGGTGATTTTGTCGTTTGTGCCATTAGCGGCGCGGAAATTTCTTTGCAAGATTTGAAATATTGGAGTGTTGAGTTCCAAGAGGCCTATGCCAATGCGGAGTGTAGTTTGCAAGCGATGTTAAAACGCCGTGTATAAATGATAATATGATACGTAAATAAGCTGGCCAAAACAAATGTGACTGGCTGGTGTTACAAATGGATATGTTGGACGAGATTGTTATTGATCGCTATCTAGTTGCGGTAAATGGCTTTTTAACAGCTGAATTAACTTATTTTCATCATCATCTTTAAATTCAAATTGAACTGGGAATGTGCGGCTCATACGTTTGAGGGCGCGCAATTGATGGTGTTCCCCTTCATTTATGCGGGCTAGATCTTTTTCAGTTGTAATTAATTGCAGGTCATCGTTGAGGGCAAGCTTGGTGAGGTGAGCGGCGTCTTTGGCGGTAAAGTTATAATGATCTGGAAACGGAATGCGGCGAATAACTTTGCCACCAGCTTGGGTGAGGGAGTTAAACAGCTTTTCTGGCTGCGCGATGCCGGCATAGGCTAGAATTGGTTTTTCATTTAGCCAGTGGGTGTCATCACTTGGTGCAAGTTTTCCGTAAAAAATAGGTTTTTTATAATTGTATTTTGAGCGCAACTCTTCTTCTTGGGCGTTTGATTTTGCGTCGCCTGTTATAATAACTGCATCTGCATGAGCTAATTGAAAGTTCATGGGCGCGCGTAAGGGCCCGGCGGGAAATATGCGTTCATTGCCCAGGCCGGCTTGGGCGTCAAGGGCGACAAGGGAGAGGGTTTTGCGCAAGGTGGGGTTTTGGAAGCCATCATCCATGATGATGATATTTGAGTTGCGTTGCTCAATGAGCCAGGCGCCATCAACGCGGTATTTGGCGATAATTGTTGGTGCGTGCGCGCTTAAGAGCAATGGTTCATCGCCGACGTCTTTGGCGGTGTGGTCTTGTGGGTCGACAAGCAGGGGGCCGCGATATTTGCCTTTATACCCTCGGCTTAAAAAGCTGGGCTGCCAGCCTTGGTCAATTAAAATTT
>JAJFHF010000134.1 GCA_021775775.1 Hyphomicrobiaceae bacterium | reverse complement strand
ACGGTCTCGCCTTCCATGTCAGACGCATTAAAGCTAATCTCATCCAACACACGTTCCATCACCGTCATGAGACGGCGCGCGCCAATGTTCTCAACATTGGCATTCACCGCAACAGCAATGTCGGCCAAGGCATCGATGGCGTCATCTTTAAACTCAAGGGTCACGCCTTCGGTAGCCATCAAAGCGGTATATTGCTTGATCAGGCTGGCTTTAGGTTCGGTGAGAATGCGCTTAAAATCATTGCGCTCTAGCGCGCGCAGCTCCACGCGGATCGGCAACCGGCCTTGCAGCTCAGGTAGAAGGTCAGAGGGTTTGGCAACATGAAACGCACCAGAGGCGATAAACAAAATATGATCAGATTTCACCGGCCCATATTTGGTGGAGACGGTGGTGCCTTCAATCAGGGGCAGCAAATCACGTTGGACACCTTCGCGGCTGACATCGCCGCCGCGTTCTTGGCGCGCACAAATTTTGTCAATCTCATCAAGAAACACAATGCCGTCGTTCTCGACAAGGGAAATGGCTTCTTGTGCAATGTTATCATCATCGATGAGCTTGTCAGATTCCTCAGCAATAAGTAGCTCATAGCTATCGCGCACAGAGGTCCGCCTGGTTTTCATCTGTCCAGGAAAGCCCTTGCCCAACATTTCAGATAGGTTGATCATACCCATTTGTGCCCCAGGCATGCCCGGGATTTCAAAGCTGGGCATCCCGCCGCCAGTGTCAGCCATTTGCACATCAATTTCTTTTTCATCCAGTTCGCCATCGCGCAATTTGCGCCGGAAACTATCGCGGGTCTCAGGCTTGGCATCTTCGCCCACCAAGGCATCAAGCACCCGCTCTTCGGCGTTTACATGCGCTTTGGCCTGAACCTCTTTGCGTTTCTCTTCGCGTACCAGGCCCACACCGGACTCAACCAAGTCGCGCACAATTTGGTCCACATCGCGCCCAACATAGCCAACCTCGGTGAACTTGGTGGCTTCAACTTTGATAAACGGCGCATGGGCCAGTTTCGCCAAGCGGCGCGCAATTTCAGTTTTACCCACACCGGTGGGGCCAATCATCAAGATATTTTTTGGCAGAACCTCTTCTTTCATATCGCCCTCAAGCTGTTGGCGGCGCCAGCGATTGCGCAGGGCACTGGCCACAGCGCGCTTGGCTTGGGCCTGGCCGATAATATGATGATCAAGTTCAGAAACAATTTCACGTGGCGAAAAATTAGTCATAAATTATCCGTTGTTATTCGTTACAAGAGGAGGAAGTTTTTTGTAAAAATCAAAATCAGGAAGCATTTTAAAAACCAGAGCCCGCAATTTATACCACCCCGTTCCAAGAGAAAGGATCAGGAGTGAAATTAAAATGAGCGTTAAAATTAACACGATGCTGCCTTCAATGTTAAATTTATAAAGTATATAACCCAAGGCCGCCGAGGCATAGCCAAGTGAAGAGATCAGCAAAGCGCGCCGATCAATGACCAAGGCAATAAGCGAAAAAACAATAAACATCGCTAAAACAATGAATAGCATTGCATCAGCCACTGGTCCTTTATTCGGCGTACTTGAGACAAGCGGCTGCAACGTTGTCCATAAAATAGAATGGGTAATGATGGGGGCCGCTAAGAGATGCAACCAAAAGCCATGGTCACTCGTGCGCTGGGTGCGCAGCGGGTCTTGACTATCAAAATACATAGCTATCGCAAAAATTCCCAAACCAGCAGCAAGTAAAATCCAGCGTAAAAAGGGCTCAATGGCGTCACTTCCAAACAAGCAAATCAGTGCGGTCAAAGCGGTAAAAAGCAAACCAACAGCGAACAGGAGAATGGAAAAAGGCAAGCGAAACCGTGCAAAAAAGCATGCCATTGCTCCGCTAGATAAAGCAGCCACGATAAAAATACCATAGCGCATGTCTTTTGAATTAAACCCGGTTGATTGCTCGCTTAAAAAGAAGGCCTGCCAGCCCCATTTCATCGCCGTAAAAAAGAAATATCCAAAAAAGATAGAAATAATAATGCTTGGAAAATTGATACGTCTTTTAAGGGTGATCCATTCAGCCAGTAGCCAAAACAGGCCAGAAAACAAAATGAACAAACTAAATTGAGTGATTTTTTCTGCGTCAGGCATCAATCCAGCCATCATAATAAGCGCAAAAGCAAGAATAGCAACACCAAGCCCAATGAACAGATCATTAAAGGAACGAAAAAACCGCGGCGCTTCATCACGGGCGACAGTTGCAGTCTCATCGCGTTTCCCGGCGAAAAAATCAGCTAATTCTGTTTGTTGTTGAGCAGAAATAATACCTTGATCAACAGCTGCTGATAAATCTTCAAGAGTTGGCATCAAGATGCTCCACAATCACATTGTCATTGGTGTAAACACAAATCTCACCAGCAATTTTCATGGCTTTACGCGCGATTTGTTCGGCGTCTAGTTCTTGATCCAGCAAAGCCTTGGCGGCAGAGAGGGCATAATTACCACCAGAGCCAATGCCCATCACGCCGTGTTCGGGCTCCAAGACATCGCCGGTGCCAGTAAGGACTAAGGTGACGTCTTTATCGGCCACAATCATCATCGCTTCAAGCCGGCGCAAATACCGGTCTGTGCGCCAATCTTTGGCCATTTCAACGGCCGCGCGCATAAGCTGTCCTGGATATTGTTCTAACTTACCCTCTAAGCGCTCAAACAGAGTGAACGCATCGGCGGTTGCGCCAGCAAAGCCAGCGATGACGGAGCCATCGCCTAAGGGCCGCACTTTGCGCGCATTGCCTTTAATCACGGTTTGCCCAAGGCTCACTTGCCCATCACCGGCAATCACAACTTTTTCGCCCTTTCGCACAGTGACAATGGTTGTCCCACGCCACCCAGTTGGGTCGTTTTCACTATTGGCCATAACGCTCTCTTTAATAAGAATAATCTTGGTAGAGATATTGGATGTAATTAAGGCGAGGTCAAGGGGAAGTATGAAAAATAGATCAGCTTTAACGCAAAAGCCAACTTTTATGGTCCAGAGCTTGACAAGTGTAATATGATCATCGAATAAATCAGATCACTTTTTTAATCTTTATCAGCCATAAAGAGGCAATAAAGATGGCCATCTCAAGCGGAGAGAGACTTATGCGATCAGCAAGTGTAGTGCGAAAAACCAATGAAACAGACATTGAGGTCTCCCTCACTTTGGATGGAACCGGAAAATATGACATTGAAACCGGCGTTGGCTTTCTCGATCACATGTTGGAGCAGCTCTCTCGTCATTCATTGATGGATATCACCTTGCGGGTCAAAGGTGATTTGCACGTTGATCAACACCACACCACAGAAGATGCAGCCATCGCCATTGGTCAAGCCTTTACCAAAGCGCTGGGCGATAAAAAGGGCATTACCCGCTATGGGTCGTGCGATCTGCCCATGGATGAAACGCTCACGCGCGTCGCACTTGATATCTCAGGCCGCCCCTATTTAATATGGAATGTTGAGTTTAGCCGGGATAAAGTTGGCGAAATGGACACAGAACTATTTCGTGAATGGTTCCAAGGCTTTTCGCAACACGCTGGCATCACCTTGCATGTGAACAATGAATATGGCGAAAACAACCACCATATTGTCGAGACTTGTTATAAAGCTTTGGCGCGCGCGCTGCGTATTGCCATTTCCATCGACGCTGGCCAAGCCGACCGCATCCCCTCCACCAAAGGCACCCTCTAACACACGCTAAGCGTGAGTGAATGGAAAAAAGCTAAAAAACACACAGTTGCTTTTAACTCTATAGTAAATTACCTATAAGCTAACAATACGAAGAAGGCAGCGCGCCCCTTTTAGGGGCAAGCGAACATGACGCCAAAGGCGTCCGGCGCAAGCGCCGCCCGTCGGAGGGCTTTTTCGCTTTCGCGAAAAAAATAGCCCGTGAGACAAACAGTGGAGAGTTTAAAATTAAAACTTATACGGTCCATAGCCCACCTGAAGATAACCGCTCGCAAGATGAGCGCGCGATGGATGTCGTCTTTGTCAAAGAAGGTTATAGTTTATGGGCCGGTTTATTTGGCCCGTTTTGGTCCCTGGTCAATTCCATGTGGATTGAAGC
>JAJFHF010000133.1 GCA_021775775.1 Hyphomicrobiaceae bacterium | reverse complement strand
TCAAAGGCGCGTTTTGCAAAGTCTTCGCGAAAGGCTTCTGCTGCGTCTGACCACATCCAGGTGGGGTTTTCTTTGGTTTTGGGCCTTAGGCACGGGCGGCCTTGGTCATCAAGTCGTCCTTGATCATAAAGCGCCCGTGCCTTTTGGTCCCCCAAAACTTCAAATGCTGTGGCTATGTCTTTGAATTTATTTTCTGCATCTTTGTCGCCTAAATTGCGATCTGGGTGATAGAGCATGGCAAGCTTGTGATATGCCCGGCGGATATCGCTGGGACTGGCGTTCTCTTCGATATTTAAACGCTCATATAACGGCTTAGACACAAAAAACTCCACACACTGTTGCTTTGGTAATAAGAAGAGCAACCCTCGTGCCAGTATAAAAATATTCGTTTGTGAACACACAAAGTTCAGCAAAAGTGGTTAATGATTAACCTTAATGAAGTGTGACAGATGCGGTGGGCTTAAGAACCAAGCAAGAGCATTCTGCCTGTAAGTGAATTCAATGAAATGCTTTTTTTCCACTCACGGCTGTTTCAAGCGCGAAAAGCGCTTGAGCCTGCGAGGCGCGGCGCTTGCGCCGGACGCCTGTGGGCGTCATGTGCGCTCGCTAAGCTCGCTTCCTTCTTCTATTAGAACCTATCTTATGAATTCAATAAAAGTGACATACTCTAGCTTGGTTAGAAATTCAAAAAGCCAAAGAAGCGGCTGTCTGAGTTGACGCGGATTTGGGTTTCTTTACCAAGCAGTTTTCCCAATGTTTTTAAGCGTCTGTCTAGGCGCTCTCCATCTAGGGCGTCAAAGGGATGGGGTAGCTCAATAACCAATTTGTTATTATCAAAAAAGACCGGTGTTTTGGGGATGATACCTGTGACGCCTGCTGAAATCATATGGGCGGTGCGAATGGCCGCGCCAAGGATGCGGGCCCGCTCAAACTGCTCATTGCTTAGCAGTTTTTTATACATGTTATCTTGACCCTCACTATTGGGCCCGTAGTGGCGGAAATAATTGGATAGGGCTAGAAAGGCGCGCCCGGAATGATCAATGCCTGAATAGACACTATAGGCGATGGTGGCCATGGTGCGCTCAGCGCGAAATGAAGGGTGCGTGCGCCACCCAATGTCAGAGATTAAACAAGCAGCATGACGCAGGCGCGCTTCTTGAGTCGTTTCTTTTATCTTGCCGCTATTAAAGATTGTATCTGTCCATTCGCACAGCTCAAAGGCGTGAGCGGGCGAGCGTGAACGTAGATAGGCCATGTCCTCACAGCCTGCAAGCAGAGGATCTTTTTTTCGTTCTTTTTTATCAATCATTGAATATAAGATGCCCTCACGCACCCCGTAATGGGAGGTGATGATCTCACTGGGTTCAATTTTTTTAATCAATCTTGAAAGTGCCAACGCGCCAAAGGGAATGACATGACGCCGCTTTTTGGAAATTGATGGCATGCCTTTGATGGCTTTTACATCATCATGCTTGATCACAAAATCAGCAAAGTCTAACACCTCATCAGGGCCAATGTGAAAGCCGTGCAAAACCCGCAAAGGATAGTCTTTGGCTTCCATATAGAGTTTTATGAACGCACGCCATGTGCCACCCACCAAATAGAATGGTCGGTCTTTACCTGCCCCCATCCAGTCAATATCTGCCAAAGAGTGATCGATCAGATCTTTTGCTTTTTTAAGGTTGTTTTGTGATTCATCGATTAAGCGAAGACCGCCCAGTGGCAAGGTTATCCCCTTTGAAAGGGCGGCGCCTTTAATATCGATAAGCTCTAAACTGCCCCCGCCCATATCGCCGGCAAATCCATCGGCGGCTGGCTCGCCGGCAAGCACTCCGGCGGCGGCTAGCTCAGCCTCTCTCACACCAGAGATGACCTCAACGGCCTTGCCACAAATTTTGGAAGCCGCTTTGATAAATTCAGGTCCGTTTTCAGCTTCACGCGCAGCGGCAGTAGCGATGACACGAAATTCACTTGCGCCGATTTGATCGACAACAGAGCGAAACCGGCGCAGGGCCATTAACGCGCGCTCGACGGCAATATCTCCAAGCCGCCCGGTTGTCGCTAGCTCTTTGCCCAAACCACAAAGGCACTTTTCATTGAACAGGGGGATGGGCGTTAGTTTTGCGCCCTCAAATACCACAAGGCGAACGGAGTTAGAGCCAATATCAATGACGGCCACGGGCTTTTGGTTTGGCAGAACGCCGCCCTTTTCTTTTTTCGTTTTCTTTAGAATTTTTTTGACCATATTGCGTGGTGGTTCTTATGTGGTTTTAAGTAATTCTGGGGGGGAAGTTTTCTTTTAAAGCTTTGCCTCGTCCTGAGAGGGACGGATTGGTCATAAAATAAGCGTGGGCGTTAAAAGGCTCTTCTCCTTCTTGTGGTTGGATGCGTTGGCTTGAACCATCGGGCAGTAGCCTCCAACTTTGCTGGTTATCTTTCAAATTAGCAACCATAATCTGACTTAGTATTTGCTCATGCACAGTTCCTGGGGCAATTGGTATGATTGTTTCCACCCGCCGGTTTAGATTGCGCTGCATCATATCTGCTGAGCTGATATAAATTTTTGCATTTAATGAAGGCAACCCTTCCCCTGCACCAAAACAATAGATGCGGGCATGTTCTAGAAAACGCCCAATAATTGATTTTACCCGGATATTTTCAGATAAACCGGGCACCCCAGGGCGCAAACAACAAATGCCGCGTACCACCAAATCGATTTTGACACCGGCTTGGCTAGCCTCATATAACTTGTCAATAATCCGATCATCGACCAGAGAATTCATCTTCATCCAAATCGCTGCGGGGCGCCGCGCTTTGGCGTGCTCTATCTCTTCATTGATATCGCTTAACATATGATCACGTAGACCAAAGGGAGAGGCAGACATAACCTCTAACGCTTTGGGCTCTGCATAACCGGTGATAAAATTGAAAATGCGGGTCACGTCTCTTGCAATAACGGGGTCATCTGTAAAATAGGATAGGTCCGTATAGACTTTGGCGGTTAAGGGGTGATAATTGCCTGTGCCCAAATGACAATAAGTGTGCAGTTTCCCGTTCTCTCGTCTGATGACCTGACATAGTTTTGCGTGGGTCTTTAATTCAAAGAAACCATAGACCACATGCACGCCAGCGCTCTCTAGATCACGGGCCCAGCGAATGTTTGCCGCCTCATCAAAGCGGGCCTTTAACTCCACGACGGCGGTGACTGATTTGCCAGCTTCAGCCGCCTCTTTCAAGGCTTGAATGATCGTGGAGTTTTTACTGGTTCTGTACAAGGTCCATTTTAATGCCACCACATTTTTATCAAGGGCGGCTTGGCGCAAGAACTGTAGCACGGTGTCGAATGATTCATAAGGATGGTGAACCACAAAATCTTTTTCTCTGATGGCTGCAAAACAATCTCCGTTATGTTGGCGCATAATGCGTTCTGGAAATCGCTTGGTAAAAGAGGGAAACTGTAAATCGCGGCGTTCATCAACAATGAGTTGCGAGGTATCGCTTAGGCCCAATAGACCGTTTTGGACAAAGACCTCATCGTCTTTAACTTCAAGTTGGCGAATGACAAATTGTTGCAATTCATCTGGCATCAGCGCATCAATTTCTAAGCGGATCACACTACCACGACGACGGCGCTTCAAGGCTGTTTCAAATAGACGGACCAGATCTTCAGCTTCTTCTTCAATTTCGATGTCACTATCGCGTATCACACGAAAAGCGCCTTGAGAGAGCACTTTCATTTTGGGAAATAAGCGCTCAATAAAATATGAAACGGCCTTTTCAATACGAACGAACCGAACTGTATCAGATCGTTTTTTACCAAATGGCGGTAATCTTATAAAGCGTGAAAGATGCAGTGGCAATGGTACCAAGGCTTGCATGATGACACCCGGGCTTTGCTCTAATTTTAAAGCTATTGAAATTCCAAAATTAGGAATAAAGGGAAAAGGGTGAGCGGGATCAACGGCGATGGGCGTTAAAATGGGGAAAATTTGTTCTAAAAAATAACGCTCTAACCAAGTTTTTTCTTCCTTGCTTAAATTTCTTGGCCGCACAACCTTTAGATTGTCAGCTTCTAATAATTTGGCAATCTGAGTCCAGCTGTCTTGCTGATTGGTGCTCAAAGCGTTAACGGCCTCGTTAATTTCAATAATCTGCTCTTTAGGGGTTAGCCCATCTTGGCTAGGCGTCTCTACACCTGCTAAAATTTGACCCCGCAAACCAGCCACGCGTACCATATAAAATTCATCTAAGTTTGAGGCTGAGATTGACAGAAAGCGCAAACGCTCTAGCAGAGGGTGAGAGGCGTTCTCGGCTTCTTCTAGCACACGTTCATTAAACCCCAACCAGGACAGCTCGCGGTTAAAAAACCGCCCCGGTCCGGTTAGCTCGTTGTTAAGCTTTTTTTCCATTAGATAACCGTGCTTTATTGCGTTTCGTTAGGTGCATTTCAGACTAAAATATTTGCACCTTATGTTTGAGATATTGCCATATTTATCATAATAGTTGTATGTGACAGTTTGGTAAAAACTCATTCACTTCAAACTTTTAGAAGTTACTTACCTGTCATACGCATTTAAAAGTTATATACCCTAGTTATTCTAGATCTTTTACAACTCATTTGATAATTCATTGGATAATTCTGTGGGAACTTCAAATGTTCGCAAAACTTGACCCGCAAATTGCCGCGTGATGCGCCTACCGGTTGAAAGAGCCAATTGATCTAGCCTTTCTACCAAACGCAACGCACCAGAAAAAGAGCGTTCCATGCGCGGTAGGATATAATCTATCAAATTGGGGCTAATTTCAAGCTGGCGGTCTTGAAATTGCTTAATCAGCATGGTGCGCAACAACATTTCATCAGGAGCATCAATGCGCACCACCGGCAAAGCACGGATGCGTGAGCGTAGATCTGGCAAAGCAATCTCTATTTGTCCTGGCGCTTTGCTGGCCGTAAATAACAAATGAAAATTTTGTTCTTTTGATAAATTGATCAAGTGAAACAAGGCTTGTTCATCCATTATGCCCTTGTCGATGTCTTCAATGACCAAAGCTTGCCCGCTCTCTAGCAATTGAAGTTGGCTTTTGCTGACACAATCAGCTGACAATATCACGGCTTTTGATGTCACTTGCCAGACATAGGCTAAATGACTTTTGCCGCAGGCCTCTGGTCCTTCCAGATAGATGGTCAGAGCTGGCCAGTTTGGCCATTTATCAATTAATTCAATGGCAGACCGGTTGCTGTTTGAGACAAAGAAATCTTCAACCCCCAGCGCTGGACGATGAGGGAAATCCAATGTTAATTGTTGCGCATAACCATCGCCATCATTCATCATGAACCGCATATTTTGTTTTTAAAAACCATATAAATGAAACGAACAACCTTGCTCTTTTTCTCAAGGGTTATTTACGACAACAGTTTTAAGTTGCGCCTGGTTTGCCTTTATAAAGATCACTCTCTAGATACCGCTCCATCATAAAGCGTACCAGAACCCCAATGGTTGCCGCCAGGGGCACGGCCACAAGCATGCCGACAAAGCCCATAAGATAGCCAAATACAAACAGGGCAAAAATCAGCCAGACAGGGTGCAAGTTCACCTGATCACCAACGATTTTGGGTTGCAATATATTTCCTTCAAGCAATTGCCCGGTAATAAAGACCCCTAGCACCATTAAGATCGGTATCCATTCAGGCCAAAATTGACTGATTGCCATACCGCTTGAGAGCACCAAACCTATGGCAGATCCTACATAGGGAATGAAACTTAACACCCCGGCTGTCACGCCGATTAACAACCCATGCTTTAAGCCAACCAGAAGCAAGCCAATTGAATAAAAACAAGCAAGGATAAAACATACCGTGATTTGGCCGCGAACAAAGCCATTTAATGTTCTATCGACTTGCCTGCCTAATTTACGGACAGTGCCAACATGTTCGCGCGGGATCCAACTATCAATTTTGTCGATTATTTTATCCCAATCAAGCAACAGATAAAAAGCAACAACGGGGGTGATTACCAAAAGGGATGCTGTTTTAACAAAAGCCAGAGAACTGTTCCAGAGGTTTTGCAATAAAGCGCCTGGTTCTAGAGAGGAGCTGTTGGCCAACTTCTTCAAGGCCTCTTCAAATCCAAATTCAATTTTGGGGAGTTCTTTGCCTGTCCAGGCCAGATAATAATGGGCAAAGAAACCATGGATGGTCTCTATGTATGCGGGAAGATCCGTTATTACTGAACGAAGCTCGCGGATTAAAAAAGGAACGACTGTCACCAGCAAAAGAAACGTCAAGATCGCGAAGGTTGCTAATATTAGTATTGATGCTAGTAGACGCGGCATACCGGCCCGCACCAAACGATCAGCGATGGGATCAAGGAAATAGGCCAAAGCAGCACCAGCTACAAATGGAAGTAAAATTTCTCGCACGTAGATTGTTGCCAGAACGGTTAGTACGATTAGTAATGTCCAAAACACTATGGTTTTATCGCGAGCGGTCATCATTCCCCCAAAAATAAAGAGCGATATTAAAGCGCATGTTGCATGTTTTATGAATTCACAAAACATGCCTTACGCTTTAGAGTTTCATCCTATACACAAAGCTGAAGAAATGGGACCAATTTAAAAGCCGTTCAAAAAAACTTATGGGGACAGTTGTTGGAAAACCTCAATTATCATGAGAATTTAAAACCAAACCCGCATTTTTAATGATTTGAGACAACTTAGAATGGCATAGGCTGGACATTAGCAAACCCTCTTTAACCGTCCAATAACACCCATCCCGCGCCATTTCGGGTCAAAGATAAGCCTTTGGCGCGCAACGCTTGGTTTAATGCGCCTGCCCCGCCTGGAAACTGACAGCTTACATCTGCCCCGCGCGCTGATAATTTATCAATAGAGAGCCCTTGCAGGCCTGGCACCTGGCTTAAACGCTGGCGGATTGCCTGCCACTGGCGCAATCCGCTAAAGTTAACGCGCATTGCAATCCTTGACCCTTGATTTTGTCTTGGGTTTTGATTGTTTCCATGTCTGTTTTCTTGGGTTTGCCCTTGCCAGCCATCCACTGGGGGTGCGGCTTGTAATTGCGTTTCCCATGGCAAAACTTCAACTGGTTTTCGCACCCTTAGATTGCCTCCCATACTCACAAACTTAAGCCGCGTTTCGAACATGCCCAGTGCCACTTCCGCAGCCAGGTCTGCTGCTTGCACATAATCTTGAGAACTTAGAATGTGATCATGTTTGTAAGTTAGATCCCCTAGGGTATCTCGCCCGACAATGCTTAAGCGGATTTTATTTGCCGACTGGGATGAGGAGATAAGAGCGATAACCACATTGGGTTGCCGGTAAGCTTGTAACGTCCCATTAAGCGCTGCTTGATCGCCTGCTAACAGAGCAGACAACACGCTTTGATCTACAACGCTTAAACGCTCGCCTATTTTAAGGGGCACCAAACTATGGTCTAAATCGAGTGTTTGCCAACTTGTCAGCCAATCACTTTGGCTAAAAAGAGGTGTTTGTTTGCCCGGTGCCGACGCCAACAAACTTTGATCAACAATAGGTACAATAATAACCGGTGCTGTTTGTTGATCCCAATAGGGGATTTGTTTGTCACCTAATAATTTTTTCACAGCATCTGGCGAAAATCGAAAATCCATATTTGCTAGGTACTCTGTGGTTGAATTTCGCTCGTCTTTTACGGACAAGGATAAAATCATTTTTGAGATTTGCGCGCTGCTAGGTTTGGGCAAGTTTTTATACTGAGCATAAGGCGTCAATCGTTTGAGCAATAGTGATAGAGCTACCACCTTGCCATCTTCTAGTGCGGCTTTTTTGGCGGCGACCGCATCATTGGCTTCAGCCCACACCTCAAAATTAGAGACGGTGTAAACTGGGTTATTGGCTGGTTGTGCGCTTACAGTCTGGACGGCTTGAAACAATAAAATTGCTCCGCTCAAGACCAGGCCTTTCAACAAAAAAACCTTTTTGGTGAGTTCTGTTTGTTTTAATTTTTGTTGACCAATGCCCATCAAGATCACCCCTTAAACCTGCCCACATTGCTAGTGAAATGTTTTTTGCGAACTTGCTTCACATTTGAATGCATTTACGGCCATTTTTTGCTCTTTGTTGATTTTTGCCGAATAGAACATGATTTTGATGCCATTCAAACAGATATCTGCTGGTTCATCCACAACAGGACTTGATTAGCCCCCCTAAATAAAGGTAAGACCAAGAAAATTTAACTGCACCACGGATAAAATCTAGCTGCCTTCTAAAGTAGCTGCCCCTTTATGAAAGACAACGCTTCATGCCCGATAGCAATGATAAAGAGACAAATCAAGGCCATGGCCTCACCTATGCGGATGCAGGTGTGGATATTGATACGGGAAATGATCTGGTTGAAGCGATTAAGCCTTTGATCAAAGCGACCAACCGGCCCGGTGTTATGGGTAATATTGGCGGCTTTGGTGGTTTGTTTGATTTAAAAGAGCTTGGTTTAAAAGACCCGTTGCTTGTGGCTGCCAATGATGGTGTGGGCACCAAGCTTAAACTGGCCATTGAGACTGGCATTCATGATAGCGTTGGAATTGATCTCACTGCCATGTGCGTCAATGATTTGGTGGTGCAAGGGGCCGAGCCGTTATTCTTTCTTGATTATTTTGCTTGTGGTGCGCTAGAGACCGGTGTTGCGCAAGACGTAATTGCTGGCATTGCCAAAGGCTGTCAGATGGCTGGATGCGCCCTGATTGGCGGGGAGACGGCAGAGATGCCTGGTATGTATGCTAAAGGTGAGTATGACTTGGCCGGCTTTAGCGTTGGCGCGGTTGAACGCACGCAGCTTTTGCCGCGCTCAACTTTAAAGCCCAGCGATCAAATTATTGGTCTCGCTTCTAACGGTGTCCACTCAAATGGGTTTTCACTGGTGCGCGCGGTGATTGAGCGCTCTGGTCTTGCCCTTGCTGACCGGGCGCCTTTTCAAACTGATCGCTCTTTAGGCGAAGCGCTTTTGACCCCCACACGTATTTATGTAAAATCCATTTTAGAGGCTCTAAAGCGGGTAAGCGAGATTAAAGCGTTGGCTCATATTACCGGGGGTGGTTTGCTAGAGAATATCCCGCGGGTGCTGTCGCCTGGCCTTAGCGCCCAAATAGATCTGAGCCGCCTTGCCCCGCCGCCTGTGTTTGCTTGGTTAAAGGAGACAGGCGGCATATCAGATACGGAGATGTTGCGGACTTTCAATTGCGGTACTGGCATGGTTGTTATTGTGGAAGAGCGCGCGGCCCAAGCGACGATTGATTGTTTGAATGCCTCTGGCGAACGCGCCGTACATATTGGTGAAATCATCGAGCATGACACACCCCTTATTACAAATAACCAGGTGGCCTTTTCATGAGTGTCAAAAAAACACCAACCGCTCTGCTTATCTCTGGTCATGGCACCAATATGGAAGCTCTTATTAAAGCGGCCAAATCGCCTGACTACCCTGCTGAGATTGTGCTTGTCATTTCAAACCGTCCAAAGGCGAAAGGTATTGAGCTTGCCAAGGGGCAAAATGTTCCGGTTGAGATCATCGATCATAAGAGTTTTGAGAGTAGAGAGTCGTTTGATGAGGCGCTGAACGGGGCTTTAAAAAACGTCAATGCTCAGCTTGTGTGTAATGCAGGGTTTAAACGATTGCTAACCAAAGGGTTTGTCGAAGACTGGCATAATCGTTTGCTTAACATTCATCCCTCCTTACTGCCTGCCTTTAAGGGGCTGGACACTCATGAACGCGCTATTGAAAAAGATGTCAAAATTACCGGCTGCAGCGTACATTATGTGCGCTTTGATATGGATACCGGCCCGATCATTGCCCAAGCGGCGGTTCCTGTATTGCCCCATGATACCCCTGAGACTTTGCGCAAAAAGGTATTAAAGGCAGAACATGAGCTTTATCCAAAAAGCCTTAAATTGGTAGCTTCTGGCGGTGTTAGGGTTTCTGGCGAACGGGTGCTGTTTAATGAGACTTATGAAGACCAGCCGGCTTTATTTTCGCCTTTGCTTACTTAGCGCGCCCATTTAAGTGCTTTATTGTTACAAATCAATGACTAATGATGGTTTATGAGGCTAATTCTCAGACTATTAGATGACTTTTAAAGTCATTTTTGCGTTATATCAAATATTGATCGGTAACTATGTGCTCTTCTTGCCTCTAGACACAAGTGTTGATCTAGTGCTAACTCAAATTAATAGAGAAACAACAACCAGATATGATTGCGTATATCTGATTTAGCTTTGGGCACCCAACCTATTGCTAATTATAAATATTTTGTAAAACCAAAGGCGTTTTGCAAATCTTTAAGATACCAAATTTTAGCTTATTTTTAAATTTACGATAAGCTTAGACTTATAGTGAAAGTGTAAAGAGGACATCATGGCCGTAAGCGACGTGCAAACCCAGTCTCATGAATTAGGTGAAGAGCAAAGCATCTGGTTTAAGTTGAGCCCCTTGCTAAAGGGGAAAAACCCGATGCAAGTTGTCATGAGCATGTGCAAAAAATATGGGGGCGTGATCCCCATTACTCTCAAGGGCCAAAAGCTATGGTTTATGAGTGATGTCGAACATTTCCGCCGTGTCCTCGTGACCAATGGTGATAATTACACAAAATATTTTGATGGCATTCGGCCTATTTTTGGCAAAGCCATGATTACAGTTGATGGCGCTTTGTGGCAAAATATTCGCGCGCCGCAACAACCAGCCTTTCACCCAAAACAATTTGAAGAATATTTTCCTTTTTTAATGGAAGCAATTAACACCAAATGTGAGCGTTTTTCTGAGCTTGCCCAATCTGGTGAAAATGTTGAAATGGTTGAAGAGACCTGGACATTGGCCGCCGACATGGTCTGCCGGGCTTTATTTGATCGCAAAATGCCGTTCAACCCGCATTTTGTTTTTAAGGCCGTTAAGGCTTACACAGATGTCTCTAGTCATAAATCCATTCGGTTGGGGGTTCAGTCTGGTGAATTAAAAGATGTATCTGAAGTGGACCCGGCTAAGGCTGTTGAGACTTGGTGGTCTGTTCCGCCAATGGTGCTTGAGGGGGATAATTTAACGACCCGTGAGCAAACTTTAATGAGCCTTATTTTGAAAGCTGAGGCTGATGAAGAGTTTCCTGAATTTGACCGCGAACAAGTGGTTGATGAGATGAAACAATATTTGTGGGCTGGTACCGAGACAACGGCGCTGACCATGGCGTGGGCCTTTTACATTGCCTCTCAAAATAAAGACGTGCGCGAAAATATTCTTAAAGAGGCACAAGAGGTTTATGGAGATCGTGAACCAACTTATGAAGATATTCAAAAGCTGACTTACACTAAGAATGTGGCTCAAGAAACTTTACGTATGTTCCCACCGATTTGGGCGCTTATTCGGGTGGCTGAAGAAGATGATGTGATCGAAGGGCATGAGATTAAGGCAGGTGACAAAATGGTCATGTGTACTTATGCAGCGCATCATAGTGAGAAATATTGGACAGACCCTGAAAAATTTGACCCGGGCCGTTTTTCTCCAGACCGGATGAAAAAACGTGCCAAATATAGCTATTTACCGTTTGGCGCTGGTAAACGCTCTTGTATTGGTGGCCAATTCTCTTTTGTGGAAATTTGTTTGGCGTTGCCTGTACTTTTAAAACGCTTTGAGCTGGAATATACTGGTGATCCGATTACCTTAAATGCCACGGTTACGCTAACACCCAAAGGGGGCTTACCGTTCCGTATTACCAAGCGCAAAGACAGTTAAGAAATTCGTCTTAAGCTGCCAATTTTACTAGATAAATAACCCATCCCTCCCCTTCGCTTATGTTCAATGAGCTTTGTGAGGGATGGTTTTTTTTTAATGTTAGTGCAATGGTTGTGAGCGCAAAATTCTTCGTTACCAATGATGTTGCAGAGAATCAACATTGGTCGCAACAATCACTTTTTCCCCACTTTCCCCATGAATCTGCCTTGTTTTCAGGGTTAATATCCCTCAAATATGCGGCAATGAATTGATTGCGGGGACGTAAAAATGAATGTTATGTTTAAAACAGGAGCAATGTTGACTTTGGTAGCAACAATGCTCATTCCACTTGGTTTTTATGACAACATAAGTCAAGCCAATGCAAAATCCGATGTGCGTTTAAGTGATAATTTGGTTGAGATGGTGACGGCCTCTGAACTGGCAATAAAGCGCAATGTCAAAAAGCTAACGACATTAAGTAGTGGGCTTACTCTTTATAGCTTTCAGTATAGAAATGATCCAACGACTTATGTTGGTTTAATGGCTGATGATCTGGTAAAAAACTCGCTCTATAAGCCTTATGTGATCTCAATGGGTGAGGGGCACTATGTCATTCATTATGAAAAATTAGGGCTACATATTGTGACGCTGGAAACGTGGAAACAAGAAGGCCTCAATGGTTTGATGAACGCCAGAGTGGCGGCTAAAAAAAGCAACTAGTGTGGTTTTTTAAATAAAGGATTTTTTCTTATAACAAAAAAGGTGGCTTGTTTAACAAGCCACCTTTTTTATATATTTAATTGATTTATATGAAACTATGCTTAGCCAACAATTTCTGCATCTGTAAAGTTTAATGCAATTTCAATCGCGGCATTTTCTGCGCTGTCAGAACCGTGAGCTGTATTGCGCTCAATGTTTTCAGCAAATTCTTTGCGAATGGTGCCGGGGGCTGCTTCTTCAGGGTTGGTGGCGCCCATCACTTCACGATTTTTTGCAATGGCATCTTCACCCTCTAACACTTGCACCACAATTGGCGCAGATGTCATGAAGTCAACCAGTTCGCCATAAAAGGGGCGCTCTTTATGAACTTCATAAAATTTTTCAGCTTGTTCTGTGCTCCAGCGCACGCGCTTTTGTGCGATAACTCGCAGGCCAGCCTCTTCTAACTTGGCAATCACTTTACCGGTGATATTGCGCTCCGTTGCATCTGGTTTAACAATAGATAGTGTTCTCTCAACAGCCATAATGACCCCTTACAAATTTAAACGAACTTAAACGAACTTGGCCGCTTATAGCCCCCCTCGCCCTAATGATCAAGTTGGTTTTTCACTAAACAGGCTGGTCTGGTAATACCAAGAACTTAGAAAGTCTCTAGCGTATATTCAAATAAGGGAAGAAATCTATTTTCGCCCGTTTGAGAGGAAACGTCTTTGATGTGAGATCCCCCCATTTGTACATAAAATTCTTTGGCATATGGGTCTGAAATAACTTGTAAAATTGACGCTTTTTGGGTATTTGCTTGTCGCTTCGCCCAGTTGAATAACCTTGTCCCCACCGCGCACCTTAGAGCCAAAGGATCAACAAATAGCTTTTCAAGTGAGGCTATGTCCGCGTTTATATATAGCTGCGCAAGCCCAAGAATTTTTTCGTCTTCTTGGGCAACAACCACATTGGATCGGGACAGGTCTTGCGGGGTCATTGTTAACTCGTCACGACAAAGCTCCATGAAATCATCATCGTATCCCCACACTGCTTTTGAGCGAAAACAAAGATTTGAAAGTTGCTGAACTTCAATGGCGCGCGCTTTTCTGATTAACATACAAATGCAATCCTTAATTACACTTTATCATGGCATCGCCCTTTATATATGGCTATGTACGATGATATCAAAGCCCTCATCAGCTGTTGGTGCCACAAAATAGCTTGTAATGAGATCAAATTCTTTGTTCGTTGGAGCGAATACATGCTCACCTCTTGCATTACGGGCGTGCATGCGCGATCTACAGATTTCATCAGGAAGATCTAAAAAATGAAGTTTATGTGAACACCCAACCTGTTCTATAAGGGTCTGCATCCATTGGCGCGAGATGAGGGTATTCGCATGAAAATCAAGCACCACAGAAATACCTGCCTGGAGAAGACAAATCAAATGTGGTTCTATTGTAGCCCTAAGCCGGACGGAGTAGAGAACATAATCATCTAGGGACTTCATTTCTTCGCTGTATAGTGACGCTAGCCACTCATCTTCACTTACAATGATCGTATGGGGGGCGCGCCCTAAACGGGCGGCCAAAGTCGATTTCCCGGAGGCAATTTTACCGACAAGCATATGCAATGTTATTTTATTTTCGGGCATAAAATCCGTAAGTAAGGTGAAATGTTGGAAAGCAAGAACCAACAAACTAGTTTGTGATGCGCAACCGGCCGCGTTTTACAACCCAATTGGCCATTGAGATCAGAACCTTGTTCATGGCTTCATTTAAAGCTTCGACGCCAGCATCAACCTCGCGGTTCGCAGCTGGCACGCGCTGTGTAAAGCGCCGGCTTGCATAGACTTTGCCAGAGGCAACATGGATCAATTTTGCATGGCAAATAATATTTGCCTCAGCTTGTTCGCCGTTGATCTCAACTTGAAACGCCTCAATGGTGGACGCTAGTGTAATATCACCATTGATCCGGTCGCTACCATCGCTGACACCGCGAAACCGGCCGGTTTGTTGGATGGCTTCAACCATACGCGC
>JAJFHF010000132.1 GCA_021775775.1 Hyphomicrobiaceae bacterium | reverse complement strand
AGATTTAGCTCTTAAATTTGACCCTGCCTATAAAAAGATAGCACAACGCTTTTTAGATGATCCCAAAGAATATCAAAAAGCCTTTGCAAAGGCGTGGTACAAATTAACCCACCGTGACATGGGTCCAAAAGCAAACTATCTTGGGAAAGAAGTGCCAACTGAAAAGCATATTTGGCAAGACCCGATCCCCGAGGTGAACCATCCGCTTATTGACGCAGCTGATACAAAAACCTTGAAAAATAAGATTTTAGGATCTGGCCTTACAATTCCTGAATTGGTCCGTGTGGCTTGGGGGTCTGCATCAAGCTTTCGCACCAGCGATATGCGCGGTGGGGCCAATGGCGCACGTATCGCTCTAGCGCCTCAAAAAGAGTGGCAAGCAAACAACCCAAAAGAAGTTGCCAAAGTCTTAGAAAAGATGAAAGCGCTACAAAAAGATATCAATTCATCTTTCTCAGGTGGAAAAAAAGTCTCTCTCGCGGATTTAATTATATTGGGCGGGGCAGCAGCCATCGAAAAAGCAGCTGAAGACGCTGGTTTCAAAGTTCAAGTACCGTTCAACCCGGGGCGAGCTGACGCGACACAAGAGCAAACAGATGTTAAGTCTATCGCATTGCTAGAGCCCCAAGCTGATGGTTTCCGCAACTACTTCAACAAGAAAAAAAGCTATAAATCACCAACTGATATGCTGGTTGATAAAGCTGATCAACTTGACCTAACTGTTCCGGAAATGACGGTGCTTGTTGGCGGCATGCGCGCCTTAAATGCAAATGCCGATCAATCTAAACACGGGGTGTTTACACAGAAACCAGGCGCATTAAGCAATGATTTTTTCGTAAACTTACTTGATATGTCTACAAAATGGAAAAAATCTTCTGTAGAAGAAACTGTCTATGAAGGCCTGGACCGCAAAACTGGAGCCGTTAAATGGACCGCGACACCAGTAGATTTGATTTTTGGATCAAACTCAGAGCTACGTGCCGTTGCAGAAGTTTACGCTTTTGACACTTCAAAACAGAAATTTGTCGATGATTTTGTCAAAGCATGGAGCAAGGTTATGAATCTTGATCGTTTTGAAACGAACAAAAAGAGCTAACTTTGAAACTTTACGTGTTACGGCGCAGTCAATGTGCCGTGACACTTTTTGCCCCATTGAAGGCAACAATAAATGGGACTTATTAATCTAAAAACATAAATAGAGCAGGGCCTAAAGCGATCGAATGGATATGGCTTTCGGGTTTGCAACACATACTTCCCGGCATAAGCCACACCCAACACAATGATCAGGATCGATAAAAGGTTTTGGACCATTCCAAATGAGCGCATCAGGTTGCGGGCAACTGTCAGCGCAGGCCCCGCACTCAGGCCCCATATAAGGCAAACAGTTTTGAGGGTCTATTGAGGCCAAAGCAAGTTTGGGAATGACGGGGTCTGAGAGACCATCTTGTTCAGTCTGAATGGTGGCATCAGGATCGTTTTGAGGAGGGGAAAATAGAGCGCCCGTTTCGCAGGCCGTAACACAGGGCCAATCATGACATAAATGACATCCCTTATTCATCAAATCCATGGCCGGCGTAGAGATAACATCCAGCCCTTGTTTTTGGCAAAGAGGAAACAGAACATCGTGGGGACAGGCCTCAATGCATTGATCACACCGCGTGCATTTGAGTAAAAAATCAAGCTCACTGATAGCAAACGGGGGCCGTATCCAACCCCGCGCCCGTCGGTTTGCACGTTCTTCAGCTTCATTTATGGCAAACTGCGCGGTTTTTTGAAGTCCTAATCTGAAAAAACCACGGCGGTCCAAAGCTTCTTTATCATCTTTACTCATTTTATATTCACCTATAACCGCATGACCATCGGTTGCATCAAGAGCCATAAATGTGCCCCTGTCATAACGCTAGCAAAGAGCAACATCGGCAGCAAATAAACCTGGTTAGTCTCATCAAGTGATATCAAATTTACACTGCGTCTTTTTATCACCAGCAATGAAATTAAAAATCCAAATGCCAAAAGACCAGCTTGGATACCAAATAAAACGTTTGGGGCCAGCACCATATCCATCATGCGGTCATGTTTTTCCGCCATGGTTAAGGGCAATGTGTTTGTACCTAGTGGATTGGTCAACAGAGCGCCAATATCAACACTCTCACGGGTCAAGTGATTTAAATTATGCGCAAGATGATAGGCAAAAGCGAGAGGCAAAGCGATAAACGCAAACTGTGAAAAAAGAGATTTAAAGGTTGTGGTTTTGTGGCACAGATATTTTGTCATCCAAACAGCGGCTAGATAGACAAGCACGACAAGCAGTAAGCTAAGCGCAAGTCCTATGGTAAAGCTAACAAGCAACCGTCCTTGGTCACCAATGGTGCGCGCAATTGTGCTCATCCAGTTTTCCCAAAAAGGCATCATCGTTATGCCATGAAAACTGGTAAGCGCTAGTAAGACCACCATAAACCAGGCCTCATCCCAATGCGGGCGCGCATCTTGCACCGCTTCAGCACTAGGCGGACGCAAGCGCCACGTAACATTATCATAGGGGCAAGATTGGGAACAATTTCCACATGACAGGCAATATGTGTTTTGGGTCATCCGCCCCATAACTTGATGCGTCGGGCAAGGGGATATTTTATCAGTGCCGTAATAGCAGTCTAAGCTTGTACAATTGATACAAACATCCTTGGATTGAGGCCTCAACTCAACCGGCGCCAATTGAGAATAAAACCCAATGGTGCGCCCCACAGGACAAAAATACTGACAAAAGGCTTGGCGTTCAAACAGAGCCATAGATGTGGTTGTTATGATGATCATCACAAGAGCAAGCAAGGCCGTTGCATAAGGGTCTGTTGTAATCCCAAACCCCAATTCTAACCATGTAAGCCCAACAAATAACCACAAAGCCGGCCAAAGAGTACGTAAAGTTTTTGGAACTTTTAACCCCAAACTGTTGCTGAATTTATAGTTTGAAAGGCGCGGATGGACCAGCCAGCGCGCAATGCTATTCCACGGACAAACCGCGCACCAAGCTGAGCCGATAAAAAACACAGCCACAATCAAACCTGACCACCATAAGTTCCAGGTAAACACCGTGGCAATATTTCGCTCTGCAATGGGAGTTCCAAAAAGCCCGGCCCAGATGATCAAAAGAAAAAGGCCCGCAAATACCAATTTCAAAACAATCAAAATCCAATTATGGGTGGTGATATAATGCAGCACGGATCCAATGACAGGCAAAGTCATAAGATCAAAATGACGTGTTGAGCTTACAGCGGCAGCGTTTGATCTAACAAAAAACCATATAGTGGTCAAAGCCATAAACAAGCACACGCTTATTCCCCATGCCATGGGTAAACCAGGATGGGTCATTGTCATAATTGTTTTCCTTGCTGGTTGTTTTGTTCATGGGTGTTTTGGATTTTTCCGGTCATAGCGCGTTTTCTCTGGATGAGGCTGACACTGGCTAAAATCAAAAAGAGAATACTAACAGTGATGCCAAGCGCACCAATCGGCGCACGCGCGCCGATACGCAAAGGAAAGTCAATAATGTAAGGTTGCCCACCAGCATGAAATTCAGCTGTTATGATATAGTCTCCTTCTGTCTTAAAAAGGAAGCCTTGACGATAAACATTATCATCAATTTTCTGAACGCCGATTTTTTCCTTTAGACTTTCAAAGCCAAGCCAGTTCATCCAAGAATTATTGCTCACCATAAAGGTAATGTTGCCATCAAAGGGAATAGCTGTATCAAGGTGCGAGGCATAAAAGCTAATCCTTCCAGGTTCATTTGGTTGAGGAAAGGCGGGAAAGACCATCACGTTCACCAAATAATCGCCAATTTGCGTTTCCATTTGAATGGCAGGCGGTGTGTTTGAATCCTCATTTAAGCTATAAGAGGGGCGTCCAAGAACATGGTGGGCATGAGCGTATTTAAGAGTGAAAAGCTCTATAGTGAATAACGCTATTAAAAAAAGAAGCTTATTTGTTTTGTGCATAATCATTGTTTTTCAAGGGGCTCTTTTATCAATCATGTTTAAAAAATCGTCTCTTATTCTCGTTATGTATTTTGTAGTGCAGGGGTCATATTTTGTCGCTGTACAATCCAGATAGGCTTGCTGGGATGGGGACAGATCTCAACACAAAGTCCACACCCCACACAGCCCTGTTTTATAAAAGGTTTATATTGATTCCATAATTTAAAATCGATGGCTTGTGATCCAAGTGGGCAAATGCTCACGCAGGCCCCGCAAATTCCCTTATCAACCCAAGGATAACAAGCAGCCTGGTCAATCTGAGCGATCCCCATATCTACTTTTGATCGCTCTGTGATCGAGAGGGCATTGGTGGGGCAAGCCGTCATGCATTTTGAGCACAAGGTACAAGCTTTATCCTCAGGGTTTATAAAGGGTATATTTACTTGAGATCCACCATCACGCTTGTGAAAACGAATGCACGCCGGCGGACAAACTTCGCCGCACAAACCACAACCAATACAAGCAGCAGCAAATTCAAGATCGTTGGCAATGGCGCCAGGGGGGCGCAAATAATTGCGCTTTGGATTGGCAGTTTTAGGGGCCAAAAAACGTGACACCCCATAGGGCACTAGCCCCGTGACCAACAGCACAGTGCCAGCTAGCAGATGTTGCATAAAATTTCTACGCTGCATGGCTTCACTCCTCTTGCTCAGATCGGCGAAAGGCACGGCCCAAATGACCAGGCCCTTGTGCAGGGGTGTCACTGGGTCTTATCGTAAATGTCATGGCATCGGTCGGGCAAATGGCCATGCAGGCAGTACAATTATTGCATTCTTGACCAAAATTATCACGCAATGGATCAAGTCCAAATTCGCAAACCACATTGCATTTGGCGCAATCATTACAGTTTTCAACCACACGTTTTATGCGCAACAATCTATAACGACCGATCAAAGAATAAAGGGCGCCGCCCGGACATAGATAGCGACAAAACCCCCGTCTAGAGACCAGTAAATCAAACAAGAGCGTAATGACGAAAAACACCATCCCCACACCAAAACCATTAAGAGCAATGGCATAATAAAACTCGCGCCCAAGAATAGCTGGAGGGTAAATGGCACCAACAATAACAGAACCTGTTAGCCAGCAAAACAAAAGCCCAAGTCCTAAAACCAGATATTTAAAACGTTTATTCAATCGTTTGTGAGAAAAGCGAAACCCAAGCCAATGCAGCCATGAGCCAAAGTTAGAGTTTAGTTCATAAATAAAGGTTGCAGGGCAAATCCATCCGCAGAAAAAACGTCCCAATAGAGCCGTTAAGATAACAGGG
>JAJFHF010000131.1 GCA_021775775.1 Hyphomicrobiaceae bacterium | reverse complement strand
CTATTCGCGGTTTATGACAAAAGGATCCTTCGTTCGTGAGCATTGGCAAACAAGCCTACATTGATCAACTCCTGACCCGCTTGCGGCTGTTAGTCGCTGAACAAGATTATGAATTGGTCGCCACGTTTGCGCAGATGTTCTGGGCGCGCACCCTGGACGAAGACTTAGCCGAACGGGATATCACCGACGATGCCGGTGCCACCGTCGCCAGTTGGCGGTTTCTGGGCGATCATGGGGGTGACCAGGCGAGTATTTCCTTGAGCAATCCGGTGCATGCCCGTGACGGCTGGCAATCCAGTCATACCGTCGTGCTGGTTATCGCCCAGGACATGCCGTTCATGGTGGACTCGGTGCTCATGGCGCTTTCCCATGACGGCTTGGTCACTCATCTACTCAACAACACGGTGTTTGCAGTAGATCGGGCGGCGGATGGCGCTGTGGCAGGGCTATCCACGGATCTCGAGCACACTAACCGAGAGCTGGTGGTGTATGCAGAGATCGATCGATTAGACGACAACGATCTGCCCGCATTGACCGAACGTCTTGAAGCGATGGCTGGCGAGCTGCAGGCGGTGGTGGCGGATTATGGTCCCATGAAGGCCGCGGTAGAAAAGACTTTGCTGGAGCTACGCAACATACCGCCTGGGTTACCAAAAGCTGAGATCGAGGAAGGTATTGCCTTTCTGGATTGGATGCTGGCCAATCACTTCACTTTTTTAGGTTATCGGGAGTTCGCCTATGTCGACGGCTTTATTCGCCAGTCTGGACCGGTGTACGGTATGCAGCGGATGCGTCCCTCCGCCAGCGAACGTTCGCTGGCAGACCAACCTGAAGAAACCCACCGCTTTCTGCTGGCACCGAGCCTGCTGACATTTTCTAAATCAGGTACAAAATCCAGAGTGCATCGACCTGCGTACCCGGACTATGTAGGGATCAAGCGCTTTGATGCTGACGGCAATGTCATCGGCGAGATAGGCTTTTTAGGGTTGTATACCTCACGCGTGTACATGGAGTTTCCCGACCGCATTCCCCAAGTCCGGCAAAAAGTTGCCAACGTGGCCCAGCGTTCGGGGCTTGACCCGCGTGGGTTCGACGGCAAGGTGCTGGCTGAGGTGCTTGCGACCTATCCCCGGGATGAACTGTTTCAAATAAGCGAGGACGAGTTGCTGGCCAATGCCATGGTCATCACAGATATCCACGAACGACGCCGCGTGCGTGTGTTTCCTCGTTACGAAGCCTACGGACTGTTTGTGACGATCTTGGTGTACATGCCGAGAGACCTATTCAATACCCAGGTGCGGTTGAAGGTACACGACCTGCTTGTCAAAACCTTTGATGCGGAGGACGCGGACTACGATGCCTATCTGTCGGAGTCCATTTTAGTGCGTTTGCAATACAACTTACGTATCCGGCACGGCAGCCGCCCCCATGTAGATCGGGTTGAGCTTGAGAAACGCATCGTTGAGTTGATCGGTGACTGGGTGTCTGAGCTGAGCTTAGCCCTGGTCAACAGTTTTGGTGAGAATCGCGGTCGACGTCTGTACAAGGAATACGCGTCCGCGTTTGCCGCCGGCTATCGTGAAGAATTTGTGCCGCGTACGGCGGTAGACGACGTGGCGTCCATCGAGGAGATGGGTATCGACACGCCGTTGGCCACGCGCTTTTATCGTCAACCAAAAGACCCACAGCAATCCTTGCGCTTGAAGATCTACCACTGGGGTGAGCCGCTGCCGTTATCTGATGTGATTCCGAAACTCGAGAACATGGGCCTGCGTATTAATGCCGAACATCCTTATCCGGTAAAACGCGCAACGCTGGAAGAGGTGTCGGTGCACAACTTCGAGCTGGCACCTGGCGGCGTACCCGCGTTGACGTCCGCCGACGCAGATTTCAATGAAGCGTTTGTGCGCATTTGGAATGGGCAGGTCGAAGACGACAGCTACAACCGTTTGGTTCTCAGCGCCGGACTGGGTTGGCGACAAGTTAGTGTGCTACGCGCATATGGTCAGTACATGAAGCAAATCCGTTTCGGTTTTTCGCAGACCTTCATGAGCGATACCTTGGATAAGCATCGGGACATCACGATGGAACTCGTCCGCTATTTCGAAGCACGCTTTAGCCCCGTGCAAGAAACTGCCGCTGAATCTCTTTTAGCAGAATCACGCACTCGCATAGTGGCATTGTTAGATGAAGTGGAACTGCTCAACGAAGACCGCATTTTACGACGCTTTTTAGAGCTCATCCACGCCACCAAGCGCACCAACTACTTTCTCACCAACGTCGAAGGTGAGTGCCGGCCTTACCTGGCACTAAAGTTTGCGCCGTCTGAAATAGCCAACATGCCAAAGCCCACGCCTCTGTTCGAGATATTTGTTAGCGCGCCGTACTTTGAGGGTGTGCACTTGCGTGGCGGTCCTATTGCACGTGGTGGTTTGCGATGGTCAGACCGTTTGGAAGACTATCGCACCGAAGTGCTTGGCCTGGTAAAAGCTCAGGTGGTCAAGAACGCGGTCATCGTGCCGACTGGCGCTAAAGGTGGTTTTGTCGTCAAGGGCGAACGCGAAGGCGTGTCTTGTTATCGCGACTTCATTCGCGGACTGCTCGATACCACGGATAACATCATTGGCGGCGAGGTTGTTACGCCACCTGGGGTACGAGTTTATGATGCAGAAGATCCTTACCTGGTGGTGGCTGCGGATAAAGGTACGGCTACGTTTTCTGATGAAGCCAATGACGTTGCTGCGGAGTATGGCTTCTGGCTTGGAGATGCCTTCGCGTCGGGTGGCTCCTATGGCTACGACCACAAGAAGATGGGCATCACCGCGAAAGGTGCATGGGTGTCGGTGCAGCGTCATTTTGCGGAGCGCGATATCGACGTGCAGACCCAATCAGTGACCGTACTCGGTATTGGCGATATGGGTGGTGACGTGTTTGGTAACGGCATGTTATCGTCGCCTTGTCTGAAGTTGGTAGCTGCATTCAACCACCTACACATTTTCATCGATCCTACCCCTGACCCGGAGAAAAGTTTCACCGAGCGCGAACGGCTGTTCATACTTCCCCGCTCGAGTTGGGAAGACTACAACACGGATCTGATGAGCGAAGGCGGGGGCATCTTTTCCCGCGCAGCTAAATCGATAATTGTGAGCCCGGCGATGCAATCGTTGTTTGCTATCGACGAGGAAAGTCTCGCGCCGGATGAACTCATCAATCGCTTGCTCAAATCGCCGGTACAGCTCATTTGGAACGGTGGCATTGGCACTTATGTGAAAGCGAGCCACGAGTCTGATGAGGCGGTGGGTGATCGCGCCAATGACCATCTGCGGGTGAACGCTAACGAGCTGTGCTGTGAGGTTTTCGGCGAAGGAGGAAACCTGGGGCTTACGCAACGCGCCCGTGTGGAATTTTGCCTCACGGGCGGTGCGGTCAATACAGACTTTATCGATAACTCCGCCGGCGTCGACTGCTCTGATCATGAGGTCAATATCAAGATCGCGCTTAATGCAGTAGTTGCACGGCAAGACATGACTGTAAAGCAGCGCAACGCCTTGCTCGAGGAAATGACCGATGATGTGGCCCACATCGTGCTCATGAACAACTACCGTCAGGCGCAGACTTTGAGTCTGGCCCAGCGAC
>JAJFHF010000014.1 GCA_021775775.1 Hyphomicrobiaceae bacterium | reverse complement strand
CTATGATCGTATTGAGTTGTGGTTTGAGCATGACCTTTATGATCAATTGCAACTGATTGAAATTTTAACGCGGTTATATCATCTCGGGCGCTTTGAAAATGTGTATCTGGTCCAAGCTGAGACTTATCTGGGCATGCAAACACCTGATACCATTTTAAATTTATCAAACCTCATGCGCCCGGTCGGTGAGCAGATGATGGCAATCGCTGATTTGGCCTGGCAGAGCGTCTCTCATTCAACCCCTGAAAAACTGGCTGAATTTGTTACCTTGAAACCAGCTGGCTTTCCTTTTTTGACCCAAGCTCTTGTGCGTTTGTTAGAGGAATTACCTGGCCTTGATGGTTTGTCACGAACGCAAAGGCAAATCCTATATTCCTTGGACCGTGGTGTGAACAGGGCGGGCATGTTATTTGCGCGTTGTCAGGCTATGGAGGCGGCGCAGTTTTGGGGCGATTTGGGGTTTTTCCATGAGCTCTCTGGATTGCAGTATTGTAAGAAGCCTGTTCTTGATGGGTTTTCATCTCCCTTTTCCTTTGCAACATTACAAGATGGTGATCTGCGCAAAGCCTTTATACAATCTGAGCTGAGTCTCACGGAATTTGGGCGAGAGGTACTTGCTGAGCAAAGTGATTTTAGTGATCATAATGAGATCAATCGTTATTTAGGTGGCTGTTTGATTGGACCTCAAGCTTTATGGCGCTGGGCGTGGCAAAGCAGCACTTTGATGGCCCCGGCTGCCTTAAATTAACTTATTGTATTTTATGATTTTAATCTTTATTTCGAGGTTTTTTGATGGGATGTTTTTATGAGGTTTTTGCCTAAATTATTGAACAAAGCCATTCGCAAGGGGACGTTGAGTTTGCGCGGTCCTGACGGTCAAGTTGAGACCGTTGGTGGCAAAGAAGATGGGCCTCATGTTGCCATTCATATTACGGATAAAAAGTATGATTGGAAGATCCCTTTAAATCCTGAGCTTTATACGGGGGAAGCTTATATGGATGGGCATTTGATTGTTGAAGAGGGTGATATTTATTCCTTATTGGAATTGTTCTTTATCAACAAGCGTAATTTTGATCTTACTGCGAGCCAAATTTATTGGAAAAGCTTTGCGCGCAGAATGCGCCGCCTTCATCAACATAACCCGATTGCTCGGTCTCGCAAAAATGTTCAACATCACTATGATTTGGGGAATGAGTTTTACCGCCTGTTTCTTGATGAGGATTTGCAATATTCATGTGCCTATTACCCTGCAGGAGGCGAGAGCTTAGAGCAGGCTCAGTTGCTTAAAAAACGGCATCTGGCTGCGAAGCTTGGGCTGGAAGATGGGCAGACTTTGTTGGACATTGGCTGTGGGTGGGGGGGCCTATCTTTATATTTAGCCCAGCTGATGGACATTAAGGTGACAGCGATTTCTCTGTCATCGGAACAACTTGAGTTGGCACGAGCGCGGGCTAAATATCTTGATCTGACTGACAAGGTTGAATTTAAACTCATTGATTATCGCGAATTATCAGGCACCTTTGATCGGGTCGTCTCGGTTGGCATGTTAGAGCATGTTGGTGTGGGCCATTTGGATGATTATTTTTTAAATGTTCGAGATCGTTTAAATGAAAATGGTTTGGCGCTTATTCATTCTATCAGCTCTAAAGCCCCGCCTGGAATTACCGGGCCGTTTTTGGCAAAATATATTTTTCCCGGCGGCTATAGCCCGTCTTTATCTGAAGCGATTAGCTCAGTAGAGCGGTCTGGTTTATGGGCGCTCGATATTGAAATTTGGCGCAAACATTATGGCTGGACGTTGCATGAATGGCGCGCGCGCTGCCTAGCTAATAAAGACAAAATTACCGCCATGTATGATGAGCGATTTTTTCGTATGTGGGACTTTTATTTGGCTGCCTGTGAAGGCGCATTTATGCATGGGGCCTCTCATGTGTTTCAAATGCAGTTGGCGCGCCAACGCGACGCCGTGCCCTTAACGCGCGGGTATATAGAGACGCAAACAGATTCTTTTGCACACCATGATGAAGCGATTAAAGAGCGGTTAGCGGCCTCGACAAAGGTGGCATTTGAAGGCTAATTATTGGCCACGCAAGAAAACCCCCAACCCTTTGTTTTTATTGATTATATTTTAACAAAGCTTCGCTTATCTCTTGATCAAATTTAGGGATTTTAATAAGCTTGTGCAAAACTTGTTTTGCGAGTTTTTGTCCTTGCGAACTGTCGGATGGGTAATGCACGCCGGCAACCTCACGACGCTTAGCCATGGCATGAGCATAATCAATATAGGTCTGACTGTTTTTGGGATCGATAAGCCCTAAAATGAGCGCAGACAACATTGATTGTGTTGCATGTCCTGATGGATAAGCCGCATGCCCAGGATTTTCAACAACCAGGATTAAATTTGGATCAAGTTGTGAGGGTCGTGGGCGGGAAAAACGTTTTTTGTACTTCACTACAAAATATTGACATTCTTTGTCTGCTAATTTCAAGATGTTGTAGGCCACTTTTGCTAAGTGCCTTGGTATCTCAGGGCTTTCCACGAACATGTCAACGAAGGCACCCTTGGTTGCCTCGCGTTTGATTTCTTTAACTTGCAGCTTGGTTCTGTTTTGCTTTTGATATTCCTGCAAAGTTTTTAATTCTTGTTGTGTGAACGGGCTGTCATTTGCACGAGGCGGGTCAATTGTAAATTCCAAATCAGGGTTTAAATAATCTGGACCTTCAATTAAAATGCGCAGGACACGTGGATCCCACATTTTTTCTGTATAACGAATGTTATTCAGACCATCAGCCTTGGTGCCTTGACCAAGAGGGATCAGAACAAGTGATATCACTATTAAGAAATGAAAGATTAATCGTCCTGAGGGATTGAGTGATGGTGACAAAGATAACGCTGTTTTTTTAAAGATATTTAAAAATTTTTTTAGTCTAATATTGACCATGTTTATGATCTTTCCTAATGCGAACATATTTGTACGAACAAAATTTATTCTATTTGTTCGTTTTTGTTCCTATGACAGAATGTTCTATAAGTGACTATAAAAAATTCTGATGGCAATGTTTTTTTTTATTTTTATCATTTTTTTATTTCAACCAGGACCTCCATCTTCACAAGCAAAAACCTTGCCATAACGAGTTTGTGTCAGTGGTGACGCATATGTCGCTTGTTCGGTCACATGACTTTATGGTAAGTTATTGTTTTTTAAAGTTATTCTATACGGCCCAGGCTTTGCATTTTAAACCGTGTACTAACTTAAATGGGAGGAATAATCCGTGTTAAAAAAACAAATGCCACTCGTTGCAGTTTCTGCAGCTTGTCTGGGAATGGCTTTTTCAGCCGTCAATACCACTAAGGTTAACGCCTTGGGTGTTGATACGCTGGAAGGCGCTCACATTCAACAATATGTCTCTGATGACATGCTGATGAATGCTGATAAAGATCCTAACAACTGGCTTAATTATGGCCGTGATGTTGAAGGAACGCGCTACTCACCTTTGAATCAAATCAACCAAGATTCCGTAAAAAATATGGTTCCTAAATGGAATTTATCATTCGGTGTTATTGGTGCCCAAGATAGTCAAGTTATGGCTGTTAATGGTCGTCTTTATGTTACCTCAAGTCACAATAGAGTTTGGGCTCTTGATGGTAAAACAGGGAATGTGATTTGGAAATATGTTCGCTCTCTTCCAGGTGATCTTGGTCCAGTGCTTTGCTGTGGTTCTGTAAACCGCGGTGTGGCTGTTTATAAAGACAAAGTTTATCTAGCGACGCTTGATACACATATGGTTGCTTTAAACAACGCTACTGGCGCTGTAGAATGGGAAAAGAAGCTGGGTAATTATAAAACCGGTGAAATTTTCACATCTATGCCTATGATTATTGATGGCAAAGTGCTTATCGGTAACTCTGGTGGTGACCTAGGTGCTAACCCTGGTACTGTTTATGCAATGAATGCTGATAATGGTGAAATGGTTTGGAAAACCTATACTGTTCCTGTAACCGGCAAAGAAGACATTGCTAAAAGCTGGGGCAAAGGGTCTTGGAAAACTGCTGGTGGTACACCTTGGTTGCCTCCTACCTATGACAAAGAAAGCGGCTTGCTGCTTTATGGTGTAGGTAACCCTGTTCCTGACTTTGATGGTACAGTTCGTCCTGGTGACAACCTATATACTGGCTCTACTGTTGGTATCGATCCAAAAGATGGTAAAATCAAAGGTTACTTTCAATACACACCTCACGATGTGTGGGATTATGATGGTACCAATGAAGCCATTGTCCTAACAGATAAGCTTGACCGTAAAGTTTGGCTTCATGCTGATCGTAATGGACACCTTTATTCAATTGACCGCAAAACGTTTAAATGTAATTGGGTTAAACCAATGCAACGGGTTAACTGGGTAACTGGTATGGATAAAGATTGTCGTCCTATTGTGAACCCAGAAAAAGTACCGACCATTGGTAAAGTTACTAAAGATATCGCGCCTACATTGGGCGGTGGTAAAGAGTGGCACCCTGCTTCTTATAGTAAACGCACCGGTTTGGTTTATGTACCTGGTATTGAAATGTCAATGGACCTAGAAGCTGTTAAGCAGGAATTTAAGCCTGGTCAATGGTATCTTGCTACAAAGACAATTCGCTTGAATCCTGGTGCTGGTTACCTCAAAGCTTTTGATGCCACATCTGGTGACCTGAAGTGGATGCGGACACAAAACACACCTGCGACTAGTGGTCTTCTTTCTACTGGTGGTGGTCTTATCTTCTCTGGTGATGCCGAAGGTATCTTCCGTGCGATGAAAGACAATACTGGTGAAACTCTATGGGAATATAATACCGGTTCTGGTATCCATAGTAACCCAACCACATATATGGTCGGTGA
>JAJFHF010000130.1 GCA_021775775.1 Hyphomicrobiaceae bacterium | reverse complement strand
AAATTGACCAAGCTTAATTGAGACAAAGTTGCCATGGTTTGATAGGTCGCTTGCAAACGCGTTTGCAAATCCAACAATTGCGCGCTTACCTCATAAATATCAACATTCTCAATATCATCGGAAAAGCCCTGCAATAAATTGGTATGCGTCTCATGTCTATCTTTTGTCGCAGCGATCACAGAATTAGCAGACGAAACTTCAGCCAAAACATGATCAATATGTTGCCGGTTCGGGCGTTGCGATAAATTCTCTGTCACCCGTGAGCGCATGGCATCATAGCGATCCTGCCCATTTGCATCACCAGAATTGTAGGTTTGGTAAGAGGCCACAGCCAAGGTTTGCAAAGACGTTCGAAACGCTTCTTCATTGGCGCGGGCGCCATATTCCACACTAATATAATCGTCAACTTTAACCGTTTGCGACCGGCGCGGGTCATCGGTTCCAAACTCACCCTCATACCAAAAAACCGTATCACTAGCTGTGGCATCAATTAACGCGGTGGCACTTTCAAACGGAGGACCATCCACCCGTTGCGGCGGCGTGGTATCATCAAAGTTAAAGAAATTTTCAGAAGCGGAAAAATTTGAAGCAGCGATCAACTCTGTATCACCAAACCGGGTCAACTCACTATTGACAGCCGCCAAAATATTAGTGGCGGTATCATCTGCTGTTGCTCCAATTTCAAAATCTCCAGCCAGTTCCGGCGGGCCGCTTCGCGCCGTTAACACCAGATCCCGGGTCGTTCCATCAGGCAAAGTCAAAGCAATGGTTATGCTCTCTCCCGCGGCAGCTGTGTTCGCTGTAACATCTAAATTTAAGGCAGCTGGTGCCCCGGCTGGTCCCGTAGCCGTAAGCCCGGTGACAGTGCTATTCACACCCGAAATTTTAAACCCAAACGGATGCACACCATCTTCCACCAAATTCACCTCCGATGCACTTGGTTGGGTGACACTAACCCGCCCCTTACCATCAGCACCAAGGTCTGCAAGCTGACGCTCCTGCGCGATTTGATAAAACCCAGCCTGGCTGCCTACTCCTTCTAAAATCACAGATGGCGCAACAACAGGGGCAGAACTAACCTCTCTCCCCCCATAAATATAACGCCCGCCCGCCTCAGTATTTAAAATCGATGCCACATCTTGGAACCTGGCAAAAGATTCGTTTTGAAACAGGGTCTTGCCCTCAGTATCCAGTTCAAAATTTGTATTCAAACTGCTAGAACGCGTGGTCACCACAGCTTCACGAATCTGCGTCAAAGTCGTATCTAAAATATCAACCCGCACCTGAGCTTGTGTAATGCCGCGCAAATACCCATAGATTTGTGAAATGTCAGTGTTAAACTCTATGAGTTGGCGCCGCTCTAACCCAAGCCCACCATAAGTCTCAGATCTCAAACCCGTTGCAAGTTGGCGCTGCAAATCATCTGATTGCGAACGAGAGCTACTAACCGCCTGGAATAGATGCGACCTAGATGTCGAAATTGGTATGGCCATAGCTTAAATCCTATTCTTATCGCCCACTAAACGGACTGTATCAAAATATCCATCAATTCACTCGTCACAGACATCACGCGCGCATTCGCAGAAAATGCCTGTTGCAAGGCAATTAAAGAGGCAAGTTCCTCATCTATATTCACCCCAACATCTGTTTCATACCGCTCACGCAAACTATTTGTAACCGCTTCTTGCGCCGTTAATGTTAAATTTGCACGCTCAGATTGAGAGGTCTGGAAAGTGATTATGTTTTGTGCAAAATCAATCACACTTCCATTAAAAGGCGAAGATGGTTGCCCTATGCCCGTATCACCAGAAAATTGCACATTGCTGAATGTTAACCGATCGATCAAATCAAGTGGGCGCGAATTATCCCCAATAGGCGTCTCCGGCGAGGAAGAATACCGAATAAGCAATTCAGGATTATCCGCTACGGCACCATTAATCACAATACGGCTAGCAAACCCTGTACGCGTATACCCACCATCAACGGCGCCCGTATAAGGTTGATTGTTCCCAGTATCGACAAACAAAGGAAAACCAAGCCCTTCATCTTGCGTATTGACCGCGGTCACCGTCTTCGAAACGCTATTTATATCTGTATTATCAGGAGCCCCATCATCCACAATCCGAATGGTTCCCCCAGCTGGGGACGTAACCGTAATATCAGCGCCCAACGCCGCATCCAGAGCCGCTGCAATCGCTGCATCACCACCAGCAAAATCAACCCCGATCACCGTATCATTCGGATCAGCCGTAGCATCGTTGTCAAGTGGCAGGCTTGCAGGGTCATTCACCCGTACAATCGAAATTTTATGAGTGGTCGGTCCTGCATTATCTGTATATTCCAGATTAATCACATTGCCTGGTTGCACATCCGAAATATCAATATCAAAACCAGTTGCCGCCCCAGCAGTTACCGCCGTTCCATCAACTGTTGAATTGCTAAGCGCTAGTGCCAGGCCTTGCGCCAAATCATCTAACTGACGTTGAGCTTCTGGCAATGTCTCATCACGCAGCTCGATATAAGCACCAAGCTTACCAGTGGTTAAAATACCATTCTCAATCAAATCAATCTTATAAGCATTCGCCCCATCAAGAGAAACAGTCCCAACACCGCGCTCGTTCTCATCGGTGTTATAAAGAGCATTTGCATTCACATTTCCGTTTCGATCAAAAGATAATGTAACCGCTTCATTATCAACCAAAACATTCCCGCTTGTTGTATAAACAATGGCGCGCCCCGTTCGATCTTCGCGCACATTAACTTCCATATATTCACTAAGTTTATTAATCAACAGATCGCGTTGATCTTTCAAATCAGCATTGCCAACTTCAAGGGGGTTAGAACTTGCTAATTGATTGTTTACATTTTCGATCGTTTGCAAAATATTGTTCACATCGGCAATACCATCGGCAATTGAATCTTCAGCCAATTGCCGTAAACCTTGCACACCATCACTCAAACGTCTCAGGGCACTAGCTGTCCCTTCTGCATTCGCAACCACCCCTGCACGCGCCGCATGAGATTCAGGTTGATTAGAAAGATCTTGTAAAGATTTCGTGAAATCATTGATCTGCGTATCAAGAGTGCCGGCCCCGCCAGGGGCACCAAACAATTGATCAACCCGAACAAGAAAGTCAGACACCGCACTTGAAAAAGCAAGCCGACTATCTTCCACGAACAATTGTTGTTGAACATATTGATCAACTTCGCGGTAAATGCCTGATATACGTGCTCCCAGGCCCTGCTCACCAGCCAAGAGATTCTCTTGCCCTGCGATTTTACGCGTATACCCTTCAGTTCCAGCATTAGAAATATTACGCGCCACAACATCAATTGATGTCTGCGTAACTCTCAAGCCAGAATTGGCAGTTTGTAATATATTCGTCAAACCCATGAGCTACTCACTTTGTAGATTTAATTTCTTTAATCCAGTGCCTGAAAAGCAAAACTGAAAAGTCCGAAATTCTATCGGACCATATTCAAAGCTTCTTGAATCATTTCGTCACCAGTGGAGACGATACGTGTATTGGCAGCATAAGCCTGCTGCGTTACAATCAATTTGGTAAATTCATCCGCAATATCAGTATTGGAACTCTCAAGGGCTGATCCAACAATATTGCCAGCCGCCCCCAAAATAGGTTCACCAGATTCATCCGTGCGTTGAAAAGCACCCCCATCAAGTTTGCGCAAAAACCCTTCAGCATTGAAGGATGCCAATTCAATCGCGGCAATCGCCACTTGTTGACCATTGGAATAATTGGCCACAAACCGTCCCTCATCAGAAACCGCCAAACCGTTTAACTCACCAGCGGCATAACCATTTTGTCCAATATCCGTAATTTTAGCCGTACCATTCGCATCAGCAAATTGAGTGATGCCATTTTTACCATGGTTCAATTCAATGTTACCAAGCGGGATGCCGTTGATCGTCGGCGTTGTAAGTGTGATTGAGGTGACCGCCGGGGTTAATTGCCCATCATTCCCAAAAATATAATCGGTGCCAACATTGCGCCATGCCGGGGTCGCACCCGTGGCTGTGCTATCTTCAAGATAAAATAAATTCCACGTATCAGCAGGATCACCATTTGTCACAGCGTCAGTCTTAGCCCAGCGCAATTGAATATTCGCAGAGTTACCACCAGCATCATAAGCGGTCACCGCCCCACCAGAAATTGAATTCTCAATAAAGATTGTAGAATCAACCCCTTGAACAAACTCTGCCCCGCCAACGGTTGGATCATTTGTAAAATCCGCTGGATCCAATAGTTCAGAACCTACAACATTTTCATCAGAGGCTGTGGTGCGCGGATAAGAGGCTAAGTTCGTGCGGTAATCAACCAAAGTGGTAGCCTTAGCTGCTAAAAAGTCGTTACTCACTGTAATAATTTCTGGGGAGCTACCAGATGGATTGCCAGTATCAGGGTCAATCGGCAGCCCCTTTAAATAATAACCGCCCCCATTCACAAGGTGTCCAAATCGATCCAGCTCAAAATCACCGCGACGCGTATAAAGATCTTCATTATTAAACACTGGATTACCATCGGCGACACCAATAGCTTCACCAACAATAAAAAAGCCCTCTCCATTGATAGCAACATATGTCTCAGTATCAGATGTTGAAACGTCACCTTGCACTCCGTTAGTTGGCCGTGAATTGGCATTCACAACCCCAAGCGCCTGCTGTTTTGCCGGGCTATCTGGCACAAGGTCAACAAAACTTGTCTCGGTTCGCTTATACCCAGTTGTTTGCGAGTTAGCGATATTGTTAGAAATATGTTCCAACGCTGTAGACTGAGCCCTAAGCCCCGTGACCGCGGTTGTGATTGCTCCAAAAATGCCCATTACACTATCTCCTAAAAACAAAACATCAAACACAAACGAATTTAAATCCAAAGACCCAAACAATCAGATGCGCTACAAATTTTCAAAAAACAAACCAATCTCTATCTATTGTCATTGATTTGCTCACCTTGCCTCTTAATATCCAAAAATAAAAAATGAGAAGGCAAGGACATAGCTATAAATAGCAACACCCATGCCACATTTTTTATCGTTAAATATCAACGAGATAGAAAAAGAAAACACATAAGGGACAAAAAAAGGGGAAAGAACTGCCCACCAAATCGGCAAATTTTACCCAGCGTCACCTAACAATCAGCAACCTTGAACCAGGCTAAAAAAAGACCTACATATAATCACATAAAAGACCGCAAATTTCAAAATAGGGACAGGCATCTGCACAATGAGCAAGTGGACAAACGCAGGCCTAAACACCGTGCACAACATTTCTGATTTTGCCCAAAATCTTTATGATCCATCAATCAAACTTGGTGTCACTGGTTTATCCCGTTCAGGAAAAACCGTTTTCATAACCAGCCTGATCTACCATCTGCTCCATCGCACCAACTTAAATTTTTTTGAAGCCCATACCAGCGGGCGCATCACCAAAGTCTATCTTGAGCCACACCCCAACGATCTTCTGCCTCGCTTTGATTATGAGGGCAATCTTTCAAAGCTCACAAACACACCGCCCAGCTGGCCGCAAGGCACAAAACATATCAGCCAATTACGGCTCACAATTGAATATCAAAGTGACCATTTCCCTAACCGGTTTTTAGGTCCAAGCACCATCCATATTGACATTATAGATTACCCAGGCGAATGGTTACTCGACTTACCATTGTTAGAAAAATCCTATGTAACTTGGTGCCAAGAGGCTTTTTCTTACGCCAATCAAAACCAAAATTTTTCCCTGGCCAAACCATGGCTAGAGCAAACGGCCTCAATAAACCCTAATATGGAAACAGATGAGGGACAGGCGAAACTTTTAAGTGATCAATTCACCACATTTCTAAACGCCGCCCGACAAAACGCCCGCGACCTCCCCACCATACCGCCCGGTCGTTTTCTAATGCCAGGTGATTTAAAAGGGTCCCCCGCGCTAACCTTTGCCCCTCTACATTTAAAAGGGCAAGCCATCCAGCCAGATAGTTTGGCAAGTCTTATGCAACGACGTTTTGAGGCCTATAAAGAAAAAATCGTTCGCCCCTTTTATCGCCAATTTTTCACACGGTTAGATCGTCAAATCATTCTTGTCGATGTCCTCTCTGCCCTCAATGCCGGCCAAGATCAAATTCTCCATCTACAAGAAAACCTCACACAGATTTTAAAAAGTTTTAACCCAGGTGCCCCCCATTGGCTTACATCCTTATGGAATAAAAAAATTGACCGTTTGGTCTTTGCCGCCACCAAAGCCGATCATCTACATCACCACAATCATGATAAACTACAAGCTATACTCAAAACTCTAACCCAAGGGGCTATCAAACAAGCCAAAGCCCAAGGGGCAGATATAAAAGTTCAAGCGCTTGCCTCATTACGAACAACAACAGAGTTGACCGTAGAAAAACACAATGAGACATATAGCGCTCTTAAAGGCATCCCCGTTAAAGGTGAAATTTTTGAGGGCCGCGAATTTGATGGAGAAACCGAAATATTATTCTTTCCAGGCGACCTTCCAGAAAACAACGGGAAAATTTTTGAGACAACGTTCTTGAACAAAAAACAACAAGAACTCACCTTCAAAGATGAACTTAAATTTACGCCCCCTTCACCAGACAAAGCCCCATTCATGCCGCACATTCGGTTAGATCGCGCGATAGATATGCTAATTGGAGATAAATTAAGATGAGCAACCATCCCTCTTCAAAACCAGCTCAACTGCGCAAACCCGCCCTTTTTGAAATTGATGACACCACCATCACTGTAACCGATCAGCAAAAAGAGATAACTGATACACACCAAAAATCAGATCTCAGCACTTCCACACCCACGGTCATCCCCAGCCAGGCCTCATCAAAACTATTTTCCCTCAGCTTCCTCCTCATCTCATCCATTTTAGGGATCATAGTCTTATGGCTTACATCCAAACTCATCAGCAGCTTTGAGCAAATCTTAGAGCGCAGTGACATCCTTGGTTGGAGTTTTTTTATTCTTCTTATTATAGCTCTCACATCGACCCTCCTATTAATAGCAAAGGAAATCATGGGGATTTGGGGGATCAAAAAGTTAAGAAACTTACGCAGTTCTGGCCAACAAGCCTACACAGAAAACAAACTCAAACCAGCCCGCCACTATCTAAAACAAATCAAATCACTTTATGAAACCACACCTGAGCGCGCTTGGATGTTAGATCGCATCAAAACCCTAGACACTGAAATTATGGACGGACAAGAAATCATTGAACTGATCGATAAAGAGCTAGGTGTTTCATTAGATAAGCAAGCAAAAATCATTATCGCGGCTCACGCTAGAAAAATATCTCTCATCACGGCGATCGCACCAGGACCCTTTATTGATATGGCCGCAGTCGCCATATTAAACCTACGCATGATCCGTAAAATCACCCAAACCTATGGGGTCCGCCCTGGCTTTTGGGGGCAAATGCGCTTAAGCCGCAATGTCCTAGCCCACTTAGCATTATCTGGTGGAATTTCCATAACCAGTGATCTGCTACAACCTCTAATCGGTAGTAGCATCGCTTCAAAACTATCTAAAAAGTTAGGAGAAGGCCTCTTTAATGGGGCAATAACCATCCGCATTGGCCTAAGCACAATAGAGGTAACCAGGCCAATACCTTATGTCAGCACCAAGCCGCCCTCTTTCAAAAAACTTGTCACTTCAGCTTTAAAACCAAATTAAGCCTCAAAGCAAGGTTCAAAAATTTACAAACCCAAAAGACAAAATTGCTTATTCAAGATGGGCTTTTGCTTACTTATTCAACATCCGTAGGGGCTCGCGTGCTGCCTCATTACCCAAAACCAAAGCTCGATTATACCAAAACTTAGCACGGCTTATGTCGGGTTTAATACCAACCACCACACGTGTACTTGGTTGGTTTGGATCAAATGTCATCGCCATCGCCATGGCACCACGCCCACTCCCTTGTTCAGCCAAATGAGAGAAAGCCAAACGGGCGGCTGAAAAATCCCCAGAGCGCAATAATCTTGTCCCACGTTCAAGCCATTTATCTTCTAATGCCTCATCAATGATTAAAGATTGTGTGCTAGAGCGCCCAGCTGGCGGCTTAATCAACTCAGAATTATCATCTGTTTTTCTAGTAGCTGCAACCACCACCTGATCTTCCATGGCCTCTTTGTCAGCAGCCTGTTTTTCAACAGTTTCAGGTTGAGTATCCACCACTTTATCATTTGCGATGATAACCGCATTGACAGTGCGCATCATTGGCTGGTCAACACCATTAACGACAAATTCGACAACAAACGAAAACTCACCAGGTCGATCCTCTGGCACCTTAAGAGTAAGACCATTTAAATCAGTAATGCCAACAATCCAAGCCCCATTTATAAAGCGTCCTTTATTTAAGGATGCCCATTTAGGCAAATCACGCACAACCATAAAAGCAGACCGGCCATCAATCTCAGGTATTTTCACAACCAAAGGCAAATCAACACCTGCAAGGCCAACCAATTTAGAAACCTCAAATTTTCGCGACGATCCGCCAACAAT
>JAJFHF010000129.1 GCA_021775775.1 Hyphomicrobiaceae bacterium | reverse complement strand
TTGCAAGGCATTACTGTGCTTGAAGCAAAAGGGTTTGGCCGTCAAAAGGGGCATACGGAGCTTTATCGCGGGGCTGAGTATGTTGTCGACTTTTTGCCGAAAGTTAAAATAGAAGTTGTAACCACCGAGGAAATGTTGGAAAAAGCTGTCGAAGCTATCCAAACAGCTGCAAAAACAGGTCGCATCGGTGATGGGAAAATTTTTGTTTCTGATGTTTCTGAGGTTATCCGCATCCGTACTGGTGAGACAGGCCAGGAAGCAGTTTAATCAATGAATTTGAATTTGTTGTCCTCTTGATTGTTTTTTGAACAAATAGGGAAGACGAAATAATTATAAACAACCCAATTTAGAAAATTGATAAAGGGGACGTTAAGTATGGCTGATGCAAATAGTGTTTTGGCAAAAATTAAAGATGAAGATATCAAATTTGTTGATCTTCGTTTTTCTGATCCACGCGGCAAAGTACACCATGTAACTATGGATATAAGCTGTGTTGATGAAGATATGTTTGAAGAAGGTGTCGCCTTTGATGGTTCATCCATTGCTGGTTGGAAGGATATTTCTCAATCAGATATGACGCTCATGCCAGATGTGGACACCGCGCATATCGACCCGTTTTTTGCACAATCAACCCTATCAATTTTTTGCGATATTACAGAACCTGACACAGGTGAGTATTATGAACGCGATCCACGCGGTACAGCGCGCAAAGCTGAAAATTATCTGAAACAAACTGGTATTGGTGATACGGCTTATTTTGGGCCCGAGCCTGAATTTTTCCTTTTTGATGATGTGCGCTTTTCTGCCGATCCTTACAATTGTGGCTACAAGCTTGATTCAACTGAGCTACCTTCTAATTGTGACACAGACTATGAAATGGGTAACCTTGGACACCGGCCACGGGTAAAGGGTGGCTATTTTCCTGTACCACCTGTTGATAGCGCACAAGATATCCGCTCTGAAATGCTCTCTGTATTAAAAGATATGGGCGTTGGCGTTGAGAAGCATCACCATGAAGTGGCACCTGCTCAACATGAATTGGGTATGAAATTTGATACATTGCTTCGAGTGGCTGATCATGTTCAGACCTATAAATATGCCGTTCATAATGTAGCGCATGCTTATGGCAAGACAGCTACTTTTATGCCAAAGCCTGTGTTTGGTGACAATGGTACGGGCATGCATGTCCACCAATCTATCTGGAAAGATGGCCAGCCTCAATTTGCCGGCTCTCAATATGCGGATCTATCTGAGAGCTGCTTGCACTATATTGGCGGTATTTTGAAACACGCTAAAATCATCAATGCTTTCTCTAACCCGATCACTAACTCATATAAACGTTTGGTGCCTGGTTATGAAGCACCTGTGCTATTGGCTTATTCTTCTCGCAATCGTTCAGCCTCTTGCCGGATACCGCATGTATCGAACCCTAAGGGCAAACGGATTGAAATCCGCTTCCCTGATCCTGCAGCGAACCCTTATCTAGCGTTTGCAGCTATGCTTATGGCTGGCCTTGATGGGATTGAGAATAAGATCGACCCAGGTGATCCAATGGATAAAAACCTTTATGATCTACCTTCAGAAGAGCTTAAAGGCATCCCTACCGTTTGTGGTAGCTTGCGCGAAGCACTTGAAGAGCTGGACAAAGGACGCGACTTCTTGAAAAAGGGCGGCGTGTTTACTGAAGATCAAATTGATGGGTTTATTGAGCTTAAAATGGAAGAAGTTGAGCGCTTTGAAATGATGCCTCATCCGATTGAATTTGACATGTACTATTCAATCTAAGCTTTTTAAAATTAGATTATTTGTAATGAATACAATTAAGGGCAGCTTTTATAAGCTGCTCTTTTTTTACTTTGCTTTTAGAAAGACTTGACGGTTCAAGCATAAAAGCTATCCCCACCGACTTTGGTGCTTAATATTCTACATGAGTGTTATCAGCTGTAAGCTGTAAAATATTTTAGCTTAGCTAACGACAAACACGAAAAAAATGACACTGATCACACAATAGGCTGTGATCTGATCTTTATTAGCTTGCAACCATTTAAATATTGTTACAGGAACACGACGAACAAAATTATTAGAGAGCCAGGCACATGCCATAAGGGCAGTTAGGCCAAGGGTCCAAAATGTTGCGTAATTTGTGTTCTGTACTGGCAAATCACTTGTTTGGACAATGAGCGCCCCGGTGATTGCCAAGCTTATAAACAATGTAATAATGGATGCCAAGCCCACTAACACCAAAATGGTGTAACGCACGAACTCAAACATAACTTACTCCATACTCAACCTTTGTAGTATAATTTATTTTGGTTAAAATTTTAGTAAGTTCTCATTTTTTATAATTTAGCTTAACAATTTACGCCCTTTTTCTTGCCTGTTGAACGAATTGGAGATCGCTAATGCAAATGATTTTGGTTCCGTTTGACGGTTCAAAACACGCTCAAAAAGCCTTGCATATTGCTGGTGATTTAGCTGAAAAATATAAATACTCTATCTGCATTCTGACTATAATGACGCCTCTAGAAGAGAACGTGGCTACAGTGCGAACTAAGGTACAAGAGATGTTGGAAAAAGCACGGGCTAAATTATCAACACGCTCCATTTCAAACATCATCACCCAGATTGACAGTGGTGATCCTGTGGAGTGCATTTTAATTGCCATTAAAAAACACAAAGCAAGTACCATTGTTATGGGGTGCCGCGGAGAGAAGAGTTCTAATATGTCTCAGTTTGGCAGTGTTTCGCAAAAGGTATTTTCTAATGCGGACTGCACCTGTATCTGTGTGAAGTGAGGGCTGCGTGTTTATACGTGCAATTAACTGTTTTTTCATTCGCACCTTGATTGATACAAACAAAAATGCCGCCAGATGGATATCTGACGGCATTCATATCACTATATAAATTAGCAATAATTAGATTGCAAAAAGTTAGCCAGCCATTTGAAGGTTGGTTGCTTGTTTGCCACGACCACGTGGATCGTCTTCAATATCAAAGGTTACTTTGTCACCTTCATCAATTTGTGAAATTCCAGAACGCTCTAGCGCAGTGATATGTACAAAAATATCTTTGCTGCCGTCTTCTGGAGTGATGAAACCAAAGCCTTTGCTATGATTGAAAAATTTTACTGTGCCATTTGTTGACATGATGGGATCCTTTCCCGTTCGTTTTCGTTTATAAAATAGGCAAGCCATCTGTTAAGATTTCTGCCAGATCAGATCGTTCGGGAAGTGTCATAATGTCAGTGGACAAATGAAGTCTTAACCGTATTTCTGAAACATGTATCCACTTAAAATACCGCATGGCATAAAAAGAAAGTACGCAAGTGTTTTATCTCTCTCATGGTCAGCTGGCAAGTGTTAGTTTCTAGAATAAGCAAAAAAGATTTGAAATTATTACATAAAATGCTCATCAATATTGGATTTTGGTCTATCAATTGCCCGATCATTTATCTTAGGTTCATCTACATTGCAGATAATTAACTAGGCCTTTTCAAGGGCTTCTGACACCTTGGTGATTGTCAAAACGATTTTTTTTCGAACAAGGATCTCATCATGTGCTCGCCTCTTTACATCTTCAGAATTATTTTTTTAATGGTATTGTTTTTCGGAATATTCATCACTAACCTTGGTTTTTCGTTGCAATCGGCTCATGCTGCAAAGTGCGGGGGGGTGAATCAGCGCCCTTGTACAATTCTCCAACGGGTTCCTTCTTGCAACAAAGGACTGATTGAAAATTTTAAAATTAACAGGTGTGTGCGCCGGGCAAAATTGAAATGTGGCCGTTTAAACCAACGACCGTGTACTGTTGTTGAACGCATTCCTTCTTGCAATAGAGGGCTCATTGAAAACTTTAAAATTAAGCGCTGTGTTCGCCCTTCGAAGATGAGTTGTGGTGGTTTGAATAAACGCCCATGTACTGTTATTGAGCGCATTCCCTCTTGTAATAAAGGGCTTGGTGAAAACTTTAAAACCAATCGATGTGTTAAGTTGGCACGTGGGCAATCTCCCTTCTTTTATGGTCTTTCGAGCGCGTCTAAAGAAGTGGCCAATTTAGAGAAGATTTGCCATTTGGTCGCTGACAAATTCCCCCCTATAAGAACTGGTGTTGCTGAATTTGATCGTGGTGCTGGGTGCCAATTGCAATATCAAGTTGGCTTTCGATGTGCCGCCCCCATGGTTTTTGAAAAGGTTGCTCAAAGCTCTAAGCTTGCTGGGCGATTGGACGCAGCCTTGAACACCCGTGCGTGTGCAAAAGTGGCAGGCCCCCTTAAACCTTTTTGTGCGCTTGGCTCTGTTATTAACCAGGCCGCAATCCAGCCAGCAATCTGTTTAGGTAAAGTGATGGCAAATGGTGGTTTTCAAGATGTGGCCTCTGGTTCCCCCCAAGCGCTTGGGGTTATGTGCCGGGCCGCTGGGCGCTTGTCCTTTGAGATCGCTCTTGATCGGATGTTGAAAAAACGAAATAAACTCAAAGGTTATAAACGCACACTCTTTAAGGCGGCTAAAAAGGCGCGCAAATATTCAAAGAAAGCCACTAAAATTGAAGCCTTTATGCAAAAACTAGAGAGAGAACCATCTTGTCGTGGTGTGTTGAACTAAGCTGCACCTTTTATCATTCGGCTTAAACCCTTCGTTTGAAAAAGCGAGGGGTTTAAACTGGCTTAATCTCGATCTATGCTGCTTTCCACTTAATTGAACAGCCCATTGATGGGATTTGCTCTTTGGGGCCATGGCCGGTTTCAATGACCTGTTGCATGGAGAGTAATAAGTCACGGCGCACATCAGGACTTGCGGCCTCTTTACGGCTAGCGTCTAGACGCCCGCGATATTGCAGACCTAAATTCTTATCAAAGCCAAAAAAGTCGGGTGTGCAAACGGCATCGTAAGCTTTGGCAACGGCTTGGCTTTCATCTTGTAAATATGGAAACGTGAAACCGTGCTGTTTGGCAAACTTGATCATGTTTTCAAAACTATCTTCGGGGTAGTCATTGGCATCATTGGCACAAATTGCCACTGCGCTTAAACCTTGGTCTTGCAAGTGTGTGACATCTGTCACGATGCGATCAATGATTGATTTGACGTAGGGACAGTGATTGCAAATGAACATAATGAGAGTGGCTTGTTCGCCTTTTATGTCTGCCAAACTATATGTTTTCCCGTCGATGCCAGGCAATGAAAAATCTGGAGCTTGCCATCCAAAATCACAAATTGGTGTTTCTACTGCCATTTTATAACTTCCCTTTTATAGCTTCATTATCTTGGCTGCTTTTTCGTTTACAGCTTTTGTCTGCAGACAGTTTTATTTTGTTTTACGCTTCGTCTTTGACAAGCGGTCCATCTGCTTTTACCCAAGCGGCTAAGCCGCCATCAATGTGAGAGACCGGCGCCAATCCCATTTGTTGAGCGGTTAGCGTGGCCAGTGCAGAACGCCAGCCAGAGGCGCAATGAAAGATGAAATGTTTATCTTCATTAAATACCGGCTTGTGATAGGGACTATCTGGATCAATCCAAAATTCAAGCATCCCGCGTGGCACATGCAGGGAATTTTCTATGTAGCCATCTCTTTTGCGTTCTCTTATGTCTCTTATATCTACTATAATTGTTTGTGCATCTCCATTGAGACCAATTGCCTCATTGGCTGATAGCTCATTGATAGCCGCTTTTGCATCTGCGACCAGCTCTTTCACTGGTTTGGTTATCTGTTGAGGCATGTTGAGACCCTCCATCTGACTTGAGTCAATTTTGGCATAGATTATCGATTTTGAAAAATTTAGAGCCTGAATACTCTAAGAGCCTATGGCTAAGGGCGTTGATGGTTTGGCTGCACCCGTGAACAAATCTGATAGTTTGTTATCCGAAATGGCGTCATCAAGATGTACAAATTGCCCACTAAGTTGCATAACCTGCGCCTTTTGGGCCATGTCTGATAGGGCTGAGCGCATTAATCCCGTGCCTAATGAAATGGCTGCAACACCCAAATCTCGATAGTCATTGAGATTTGGGGCGCCGGCATGGCTTACACAAATGGCGATAGGACCGTTTACCCTTTCAACCAATTGGGAGACAACATCAGTATTTTGGACGCCGTTTATTTGGACAAGATCAGCGCCAGCATCAAGATAAGAATTGGCCCTCGCAACGGTCTCTTCAAAGGGGTGGGCTAGAATAGAGGCCATCGTTAATGTGTCTGTTCGTGCGACTAAAAATAATTTTTTGCGTTGTTCTATTGCTGCTAAACGGGCACTTTTTATCCGATTGGCAACTTCCATAATGCCAAGCATTTGATGCAAACCATCGCGGCCACCATCACCGATAAAAACACCCGCGCAGCCAATATTTAGGGCCGCCATCACGCCCTTTTTCACATATTGGTTTGAGTGCTCAAAACACCCTTCAAGATCTGCGATCAAGGGTTGTTTTATTTCACGTGCTATGCGCCCAGCTACGATTAACAGTTCTTCAAGCCCTACGCGTTCATTAGGATGAAAACCTTGTGCCCAGGCATAGGAAGATGCTGATGTCGTGATGAGTGGGAAATGTTCCTGGTCTAAAATGCGCGCAGACGCAACATCCCACACTTCTGGAAAGATAAGTGGGTTGTCTGATTGCCAATTAATACCAATTTTTTGTGCAAGTTCGCGCCCGAGCGTCACGTTATTTCCTTTAACAGCCAGTGATCGTTAGATTTTATTTTTTGTCTTCTTTGTTTATAGTATTTTTCGTGATTCGTAATGCTTGGAAATGTTTGGAATAAAAAATTAAGGGTTTGACACTCATTAGATCGCTTTATTGGCCTTTTTTTGACGCTCTTGTTTCAATTTTTTGTTCGAAGTCTATTTTAAATATTATTATTACCTTGTTTTCTCTTAATCTCGCCCCATCTTATCTTTTATATAGGGATGTGTTTGGATTGATCGGTATTTTTAAGAAGAGGAGCGGGGTATAATGAGGATAATGGATGTTTTTCTAACGAAGCACGCTCTCTTAAAACAACAGCTGCTTTGCCTCGTTTGTTTGGGGCTCATTTTTTTGCTGCTTCCTTTTCATCGTCATTTGGCCCTCGCCCAAGAAAGCGCCCTTGAGCTTAAAGACTTACCGGCCCTAAATCAGCTTGATGGTGAGGATCGGTTGAAACTTTCTGAGGACACAGCTGAATCTAAACGGCTTTTTCAAGCTGTTTCAAAACTATTGTCGGCTACTGCCACTGAGCGCAGCAAAGCGCACAAGCTCCCATCTGAAAGTGATTTTATCGTCCCGCCTTTATGGCGCGAGACAAAAGAACAACGCATGAAAGATATTCAAGAGCTGCTCGATTCTGCTCTTGATGTGATCACTGATGTTCCCTTAGTGAAAGTTCAAAAACGGCTGGATCGCTCTCGGGCGACGATTAATCAACTTGAAGACCAGATCACGGCTTTACGAGAAAAGCGTTTATCTGCTCCGGATGATGCCTTGTTACCGGGCATTCTTAGTGACACTGTTAGCTCGCTTGATGAAGAGATTGTTGACCTGGAGAAACGGATTGACGCGAATAAAGCTGAAATTCAAAAGTCTAAAAGTGATATTCATTTGGCCTTGAAAAAATCGGGCTTAGAGGTCACAAAAGATCAACTTGACTTGTTGCTTGGCTCTGTTGTTGGCGGCGATATGATTAAAATGGTGGCGGCCTTTCAAGCCTCTCGGCAAATTGATGAACGCTTGGGTAGTTTAATGGCATCATCTGGGGGGAAGATTAAAACGTCACGGCGTTATTTTGCAATGCACGCGGCGCTGTTTGCTATGTTGTTGCATGCTCAAAATCACATCATTGAAAAAATTGACCATGTTTATATGAAGCGTATGAGTGAGATTTTAAAAGACATTCGTAAAGCCCGAGCAGATACGCGGCGCTTGTTACGCGGGAAAAACAGGGCTGATCAGGTTAAAGTGCTGAATGCCAATTTAAAGGCGCAGGCTTTTTCTGAACGGGTTGCAATCTTTTATCGTGATTATCTAAGCACCCAGCGCGAACAAATGGTTCGGGCGCGTGCACAAACAAAAAGAGATTTGCGCATTGCTGATAATACCTACTCCACTGTTGAGGCTAGTTTTCAACTTCGTGCGTTGATTGATGATGCTAAATCTTCTTTTGAAGCCATGCAGATGCTTGAGGCACCAGGATTTGACCAGGTGTTTAAAAATGAAGATCTGCGCAGAGAATTTGAAAACCTAACTGAAAAATTAGTGCCGCCTAGTAGCTAATAAAACTCTCTCAAAACGCACTTCCTTGAATCTTGGCCTTAACTCACGTCCTTAAAACAACTGCGTGTGGCAAGTGAGTGTGCTTTGTCTTAATCCATATTTCTATTTGCTTGTATCTGGATGGTTTACTATTCTCTTTTAAAAAAATAAAAGGGAAATGCCTTATGTTTTCTGCGTTGATCATTGCTGGGTTGGTTGGGTATTTATGTGGATCTATTCCATTTGGATTGTTGTTAACACGCTTTGCTGGGCTTGGTGATGTCCGTAGCATTGGCTCTGGTAATATTGGCGCGACGAATGTGCTTCGAACCGGGCATAAAGGTTTGGCAGCCGGCACTTTATTATGTGATATCCTTAAGGGGTTCGTCCCTGTTTTATTCATTACGCATTTTTACCAATTGATCCCCTATGGACTGGTCGCGGGTATGGCCGCTTTAATTGGTCACATGTTTCCTGTGTGGCTCAAATTTAAAGGGGGCAAAGGGGTTGCAACCTATATTGGTGTGGCGTTGGGGTTTAATTGGCCTGTTGGGCTTTGCTTTATTGGGCTTTGGATTGTATGCGCCTATCTGTTCCGCTATTCTTCTTTATCAGCGTTGGTGGCGGCTTTGCTTACACCATTATTTGCTTTGGCTTTTAGTGACTACCTAATAGCCATCCCATTATTTTTAATGAGTATTTTTGTTTTTATCAGACATAAAGACAATATTGAGCGGCTTATAGCCGGCAAGGAAGATAAAATTGGGCAAAAATCAACAGCCTGATCTGTTTCAATCAACGGCTCCTTCCTCAAAGCTTGCTTTGAGTGATCAACAACGCTTGGACTGGCTAAGACTTATGCGCACCCCTGGCATAGGGGCTGTCACATTTAGAGATTTGCTCAATTATTATGGGACCGCGCGCAATGCGATTGAGCAAGTGGAGGGGCGTAAATTTGGCAAGAAGAAATTTGTTATTCCCAGCCAAGATCAAGCGACTGAAGACCTTGAACGAACGGCTCAATTTGGCGCTCAATTGGTGGCTTTAAATGAAGTGGGCTATCCGCGCTGGTTACAAGCTGTTGAAGGCGCGCCGCCACTTTTATATGTGAAAGGCGATTTATCGCTGAGCCAAAAACCATCCGTTGCTATTGTTGGCTCACGTAACAGTTCAGCTGTGGGGCTTAAGTTTGCTGGACAATTAGCACATGAGCTTGGCCAACAGGGATTGATTGTGACCTCTGGTCTGGCCAGAGGGATTGATGCGCAGGCTCATTCTAATGCCATTCAAACGGGCACGATTGCCGTACTTGGCGGAGGTCTTGATCATATTTATCCCGCACAAAATGAAAGGCTCTATCATAAAATTGCGCAAGACGGCTTGCTTGTTTCTGAGCGCCCTTTGGGGTTTTATGCAAAGGCGAAAGATTTCCCGCGGCGTAATCGTCTGATCTCGGGGATATCGCTTGGTACGTTGGTTATTGAGGCGGCTGTTCGATCTGGTTCATTAACAACGGCCCGTTTTGCTGGTGAGCAAGGACGACAGGTTTTTGCCGTTCCCGGGCATCCTTTGGATCCGCGCGCTGCGGGTACGAATGGATTGATAAAAGATGGGGCCATTTTGGTGAGTAAAGTTGATGACATCCTTGAGATTGTTAAACATCAAATAGACACCGCAGAGCCTGTAGAAAAACATTCCGGCTTGTTTGATGGGGTATCACCTGAACAAAATCAATTGCACAATGGTGATGGTTTTCAAGACCATGCTGATAAGCCAGGTGAACTGGGAACAGGGGCATTGCGTGAAAGGTTGTTGGATTTATTAGGAACGACACCAATTGAACGAGATAGTTTGAGCGGTTTACTCAATTGCCCAACAAGAGATTTGCAAATTCTATTACTAGAGCTTGATCTTGAGGGGCGAATTATACATCATGGACATCAAAAAATTTCCCTTAAATAGCTCACTACCCTTCTTTGGTTTGCGTGAAATTCTGCTCTGAATATTGATCTTGTGATTTTTGTCTTTCCATCATGATGTCTAGAGCATGTATTTCTGCTATTTCGATTAAATAGGTTAGCATCTTGTCCTCAGATTCATCTGACATTTTCTTCAATTGACTTAAGAGTGATGCGATATATTCAATGTTTTCCCTTGGTTTGGTTGTATTTTCAATCGGAATAAATGTGGATGCATTCTTTTTAAATTTCATTTTTCGGCCCCCAATATATCCAATGGATATTTAAATTTAGGTCAAAATTTATATTTTATGTCCGCTAGATAATTTATAAAATTTCCCTCAATTAAAAAATTAATTATTAAACCTATGATTTTTCCCCGCCTTTAGATTGTGCTTACACACAAAATTCAATTCATTATCTTATCTCTTGACTAATTTCACATGAGTACCAATTGTGGATGTGTATAAATATGTCGCTTGTAGCCATTAACCTGTAAAACTAAATACAATCATGGTTGGTGTTCATATTGATATTTAAAGCTTAGAGACTTTATATTTACTGGGATTATTCCAAAATATTACGGCTTTAAAAGGCCCTTTGTTTTTATTTTTATACCATTTGGTGTATGTTTGCTTTATGCAACCGTATTTCGTTTTTGTGTTTTTTTCAAGAGAATTTAAATAAGGTATTTGACAGAACGGTTGTTATTCATCATTTTCACTCCCCATTATCCTGGCATCTATTTTAAAATAGGTTTATTAGCTTTTGAGTGATGTGCCTTGAAACCGTTGTTTCGCTCGGCACGCCCTAATTGAGAGGACTTCCATGAACATTGTTATTGTTGAATCTGCTGCAAAAGCAAAAACAATCAATAAATATCTAGGTAGTGATTATAAAGTTCTGGCCTCCTATGGTCATGTCAGAGACTTGCCTTCGAAGAATGGATCTGTAGAACCTGATAATGACTTTGATATGCATTGGGATACGGATGCAAAAGCAAAAAAAGTCCTGAAGGACATTACGGACGCGGTTAAAGGCGCTGACAAACTTATTCTAGCAACTGACCCGGATCGTGAAGGCGAGGCCATCTCCTGGCATATTTTAGAAATTCTCAATAAGAAAAAATTGCTTAAAAATGTCGAGGTTGAGCGGGTTGCGTTTAACGCTGTTACTAAGAAGGCCATTTTAGAGGCGATATCACAGCCACGCGAACTTGATCAGCCATTGATTGCGGCTTATTTGGCGCGTCGCGCTTTGGATTATTTGGTTGGCTTTAGTTTGTCCCCTGTTTTATGGCGCAAATTGCCTGGCTCTCGCTCTGCGGGGCGCGTGCAATCGGTTGCCTTGCGTTTGGTTTGTGAACGTGAGTTGGCCATTGAACAATTTAATCCGATTGAATATTGGTCCGTTTTAACCGATTTGAAAACAAAAGATAACAAACCATTTCAAGCCCGTGTTTATTCTGAGAATGGCAAACGGTTTGGCCCGCATGACATTACCAATGAGACGCAAGCCCATGCCATTCGTGACGCGATCAAGACAAGTGATTTATCGATCGCCAAAGTGACGGCTAAATCTGTCCAACGTCGCCCTTGGGCTCCGTTTACCACCTCTACATTGCAAATGGATGCCTCGCGCCAACTTGGCTTTAGCGCACGCCAAACCATGCAGGTGGCACAAAAGCTTTATGAAGGGGTGACCCTTGGTGGTGAAACCGTTGGTTTGATCACTTATATGAGAACAGATGGGGTGCAAATTGTGCCTGAGGCCATTCAATCTTGCCGCGATGTGATCGCTAAAGAATATGGTGATAATTATGTGCCTTCAGCGCCCCGCATGTATAAAACGAAGGCGAAAAACGCTCAAGAAGCTCACGAAGCCATACGCCCAACTGAATTATCGCGCAAACCTGCCATGGTGTCCAAATATCTGGATAAGGAAGGGCTTGCCCTTTACCAATTGATTTGGCGGCGCACCATTGCCAGTCAGATGGAGGCGGCCATTATGGAGCGCACCAGCGCTGATATTGATGTCTCTGGTGCCAATGGTACCAGTTATCAATTGCGTGCCACTGGTTCTGTTGTTAAATTTGATGGCTTTTTAAAGCTCTATGAAGAGGGCAAAGATGATGGGGCTGGCGACGATGATAAGCTTTTGCCCGCCTTGCATGAAGGTGATGCTTGTTCGAGCGAAAAGGTCGAGGCCAAACAACATTTCACTGAGCCACCGGCTCGTTTTTCAGAAGCGACTTTGGTCAAGCAACTTGAAGAACTTGGCATTGGGCGCCCGTCTACCTTTGCGTCCACATTGAGTGTTTTACAAGATCGTGATTATGTTCGATTGGAAAAAAAGCGGTTTATCCCTGAAGATAAAGGACGGTTGGTCACCGCGTTCTTAGAGAGTTTTTTCAGCCGCTATGTGCAATATGATTTTACGGCTGATTTGGAAGAAAAGCTTGATTTGATATCGGATGGCAAACTTGAATGGAAAGATGTTTTAAAAGAATTTTGGCAAGATTTCACCAAAGCGCTTGATGAGACCAAGGATTTACGGATCTCTGCGGTGCTTAATGCGCTCAATGAAATGTTGGGGCCTTATGTCTTCCCTGTGACGGAAGAAGGCGTTGACCCGCGCAAATGCCCTGCATGCGATGATGGACAAATTGGGCTCAAGGTTGGACGCTTTGGGGCCTTTGTTGGGTGTACGAATTATCCTGACTGTAAATTCACCCGCCAGTTCAACCAAACAAATGAAGAGGCATCTTTGGGCGAAGCTGGGGATAAATGCCTTGGAGAAGACCCGGCTAGCGGCCTGTTAATTTATCTCAAAACCGGGCGCTTTGGGCCTTATGTGCAGTTGGGTGATGCAGAAGACACGGATAAACCCAAACGATCATCATTGCCAAAGGGGCAAGACCCTGAAGCGCTCGATTTGGAACGCGCCATTCAGTTGCTCTCTTTGCCGCGTGATGTCGGCCCCCATCCTGAGGATCAGAAAATGATCACGGCGGGGCTGGGCCGTTATGGACCGTTTGTTTTACACAATGGGCTTTATGCCAATTTACCTGGGATTGAGGATGTGTTCACCGTTGGTTTGAACCACGCCGTGACTTTATTGGCGGAAAAGGCCAAATCTGGCGGTCGGCGCGGGGCACAAGCGTTAAAAGAACTGGGGGAGCATCCAGAACTTGGTGGGCCGGTTAATGTCATGAGTGGGCGCTATGGGCCTTATGTCAAGCATGGTAAGATCAATGCCACGCTCCCAAAAGACAAAGAACCTGAGAGCATTACGATGGAAGAGGCTGTGGCCTTGATTGCTGAACGCGCTGCCAAAGCGCCAGCAAAGAAAAAAGCGCCTGCTAAGAAAAAGGCTGCACCTAAGAAGAAAGCAGCAGCTAAAAAGAAGGCTCCAGCTAAAAAGAAAACCCCTGCTAAAAAAACGGCCGCAAAAAAGGCGGCACCCAAAAAACCAGCGACTAAAAAAGCTACCACAAAAAAGAGCGCTGATACTGAAACGACCTCAGATGAATAAGAAGCTCTCTTCTAATCTGTTTTGTTCTCATCAAATACGGTCTATGGCTCTGGCTTAGATTTATCGGCCAGGAAAGGCTCTTAACTGTGGGTAAAAAAAATAAAACGGCATCTGATGGCCTGGCTGATTTGCCAAGCAAAGAACAGATTTTGAAATTTATCCAATCAGCGTCTGGTAAGGTTGGCAAAAGAGAAATTGCACGCGCCTTTCATCTCAAGGGGGGGCAACGCATCGCTCTCAAGCGTATGTTGAAAGAGATGGGCAATGAAGGCTTGATTGAAAAAAACAAAAAATCATTGCGCCAACCAGGTATGCTCGCCAAGGTCAGTTTAATCGCTATTTTAGGCCAAGATGACAATGGTGACTTTTATGGTCGTCCAGATAAATGGGATGAGGCCGAAGAAGGCCCTGCGCCTAAGGTTTTAATTGGTGAGGGACGCGGTAAACGGGGTAAACTGCCCGGTGTTGGAGACCGCATTCTGGCTCATATTGACAGGCAAAGCATTGATGAGACCGGTTATGCTTATCTCGCGCGACCGATTAAAGTTTTGCCGCGTGATGAGCGGCGTTTGCTTGGGATTTATCGCAAGCTAAAAGACGACGGTGAAATTCAACCAATTGATAAAAAGAGCCTCAAAACTTGGTTTGTTAAAGACAGTGACCAAGAGGGCGCCGTTGATGGTGAGTTGGTTTCTTTTGAGGTTATTTCGCGCGGCCGGTTTAGCGCTGCGCGGGCACGGATCGTCGAGCGGCTTGGCAACCCTAGAGATCAAGGCATGATTAGCCTGATTGCTATTGAGACGCATGGCATTCCCAATCAGTTTCCGGCAAGCGTTTTGGAAGAGCTAGAGCGCTTGCCCACTCTGTCCCCTCAAGGACGAGAAGATATGAGAGACGTGCCTCTTGTCACCATTGATCCGCCTGATGCACGCGATCATGATGATGCGGTTTGGGCGGCTCTTGATGAGGCAACCGATAATGAAGGGGGCTTTGTGGTTTTGGTCGCCATTGCTGATGTGGCCTATTATGTGCGCCCCCATAGTGCTCTTGACCAAGAAGCGGTTAAACGGGGCAATTCTGTTTACTTCCCTGATCGGGTGGTGCCGATGTTGCCAGAGCTTATCTCAAATGATTTGTGTTCTTTGCGTGAGGGTGTCGAGCGCCCTGCCCTTTGTGTGGAAATGATTTTTGATAAGGATGGAAACAAACGCTCGCATTCTTTCAAACGCATTTTGATGAAGTCGGCTGCCAAACTATCTTATGACCAAGCGCAAGCGGCCATAGATGGGCGCACGGACGAGCGTACAGCTCCCCTGTTAGAGCCTGTATTGAAACCTTTGTGGGCCGCCTATAATGC
>JAJFHF010000128.1 GCA_021775775.1 Hyphomicrobiaceae bacterium | reverse complement strand
AAAGTCGTCGGCAATGGTCTCTATTGCTTGATGAGCTTGGATGTCATTGGAAGAGCCTATGGTAGCGGCATGGCTGACGACAGCCATTGGTTCAATGCCTGCCTCTCTAAAGGAAGAGATAGAGAGACTGCCTAGGCGTTTGGAGAGCCCTTCGCCGTCCTTACCAACGATTAAATTATGATGGGCAAATGTGGGGGCGGGTGCGCCCAAGGCCTCAAAGATTTGGATTTGTGCGCCTGTGTTGGCCACATGATCTTCGCCGCGAATGATATGGCTGATTTTAAACTCTATGTCATCGATGACACTGGGCAGTGTGTAGAGATAAGTGCCATCTTCTCGGATTAAAATGGGGTCAGATAGGGAAGCTGCGTCAATGGATTGCTCGCCCCGCACCAAATCACTCCATGTAACAGTGCGTTCTTCTAGCTTAAAGCGCCAATGAGGTTTCCGGCCTTCTCCTTCGAGTTCTGCGCGCTGGCCATCGGTTAAGTCTAGGGCTGAGCGGTCATAAACAGGTGGGAGACCGCGGGCCATTTGCCGCTTGCGCTTGCGGTCGAGTTCCGCTGCGCTTTCATAGCACGGGTATAGCCGACCTTGTTCCTTTAATGTTTTTACGACAGCATCATATTTATCAAATCTAGTTGATTGGCGTGCTTCAAAATCCCAGGTCAAGCCCAACCAGGTGAGGTCTTGTTTGATGGCATCGACATATTCTTCTTTTGAGCGCTCTTGGTCTGTATCATCAATGCGCAACATAAACTGGCCTTTTTCGCTGCGCGCAAAGAGCCAATTGATAATGGCTGGGCGCAAATTACCAATATGTATTTTTCCCGTTGGGCTGGGCGCAAAGCGTGTGATTACAGTCATCTTTTCATACCATTTCTAATAGGCTTGTATTTATTCAACGAAGTTCTAGGGATTTTATAACGCTTAAGGCTTATGCCCCTTCGCGGTATTTATTTGTAATTGGATAACGCCTGTCTCTGCCAAAGTGTTTTTGTGAAACTTTAACACCAGGCGCGGCTTGTCGGCGCTTGTACTCAGCTAGATACAACAAATGTTCAATTTTGGCGATCACTTTAGGGTCATGCCCTTTGGCCTCTATTTCAGATAGGGGCAATTCTTTTTCAACAAGACATTCAAGAATGTCATCTAAAACATCATAAGGGGGCAAACTGTCTTGATCCGTTTGGTTCTCGCGCAGCTCAGCGGTTGGCGCTTTGGTGATAATGTTAAGAGGGATCACCTCGCCTTTTGGCCCTAAGCAGCCGTTTGGTACCGTTTCGCTACGTAGCCGGGATAAATCATAAACGGTTGTTTTGTATAAATCTTTTATGGGGTTAAAGCCGCCATTCATATCGCCATAGAGGGTGGCATAGCCAACAGAGACTTCTGATTTATTGCCAGTGGTGACAACCATATCACCGGTTTTGTTTGACAGCGCCATCAAAATTACACCGCGCAAGCGTGATTGGATGTTCTCTTGAGTTACTCCTTCTAAGCCATCTGGCATAACATCTTCCAATACTGCGCTGGTGCCTTCCACTGCACGTTCAATGGGCATAATTTCATAGGAAACACCCAGACGCTTGGCGCAAAGAGCTGCATCTTCAAGGCTGGCTGAGCTGGTGAAATGATAGGGTAACATCACAGCGCGCACACGTGCCGCACCCAGCGCGTCAACAGCCATAGCGGCACAAAGGGCGCTATCAATGCCGCCAGATAAGCCTAGCACCACCCCTTTGAAACCATTTTTATTGACATAATCTCGCAGGCCTAACATGCAGGCTTGATAAATGGCCTCATCACTTTCCGGTTCTGGGGCTAGCGGTTCTGATGAAATTTGCCAATCAGACTGTTTGCGCTCTAATGAGACAAGCGCAACTTGTTCTTCAAAGAAGGGAAATTGGGCGCGTAACTGGCAATTGCTATCAAGGGCAAAACTGGCACCATCAAACACCAACTCATCTTGGCCGCCCACTTGGTTCACATAGAGCATAGGCAGTTTGGTTTGTGTGACGCGGGCAACGGCCACATTCATGCGGCGCTCATGTTTGCCTATGGCAAAGGGAGAGCCATTGAGAACTATGAGCAGTTCGGCTCCTGTTTCTTCAAGGCACTCGCAAACATCGGTTGACCAGATATCTTCACAAATTGGGACCCCTAGACGGACGCCTTTAAACTCAATTGGACCAGGCAGCGGGCCTGCTTCAAAGACGCGCTTTTCATCAAACACACCGTAATTGGGCAAATCGACTTTGAAGCGCGTGGTTTTAACGGCGCCCTCTTCAAGCAAGACAACCGCGTTATAGAGTTTGTCATTTTCAACCCATGGCGTGCCAATTAATATAGCAGGGCCTTGTTTGGTGATCGCGGCCACTTCCAATATGGCCGCTTTTGCAGCCGCTTGGAATGATGGGCGCAGCACCAAATCCTCGGGTGGGTAGCCGGTGATGAATAACTCAGAGAAAACCAGAAGATCTGCGCCCAGTTTTTTTGCCCGTTCATGGGCTTTTTTTGCGCGCACAACATTGCCGTCAAAATCCCCCATGAGAGGGTTCAACTGGGCCAGTGCGACTTTGAGATGAGTGGTCATCAACCTGATCTTGTTTTGTTTTTTGAAATTATGCTTTTACTGGAAACACTCGGTATATCACGCAGGGTAAAAACGAGGCCTCTTGATTTGCCTTTATAGATGTCAAATCAAGAGGCTTCGATTATGCGGTTTTGACCGCTTCAATGCCTTGCCCTTCACGATCTTTCTTCATACGCTCAGCAATTAAAAACGCCAGTTCTAGTGCTTGATCAGCGTTTAGCCGTGGGTCGCAATGAGTGTGATAGCGATGAGACAAATCAGTTTCTTTTACTGTTTTGGCCCCGCCAATGCACTCAGTTACATTCTGGCCTGTCATCTCAACATGGACGCCGCCGGCATAAGTATTTTCAGCTTGGCAAATATCAAAGAAGCTTTCCACTTCTGATAAGATGCGATCGAAGGGCCGGGTTTTATAGCCGGTTGAGGCTTTGATCGTATTGCCATGCATAGGGTCACATGACCAAACAACCGTGCGGCCTTCTTGTTTCACTTTGCGCATAAGGCGGGGAAGATGTTTTTGAACATCTTCAAAACCAAAGCGACAAATTAATGTTAAGCGCCCCGCTTCATCTTGCGGGTTAAGCGTGTCGATTAAGCGCATTAAATCATCATCCGTGATGGAGGGACCGCATTTTAACCCAAGCGGGTTTTTTATGCCGCGCACAAATTCCACATGGCCATGATCTGGCTGTCTTGTGCGATCACCAATCCAAATGAAATGACCTGAGGTGGCGTAGTGCTCACCTGAGGTTGAATCAATGCGGGTTAGCGCTTCTTCATAGCCCAAGAGCAAGGCCTCATGGGAGGTGTAGAAATTGGTGGTGTTGAGCTGTCTTGTGTTTTCAGAATTAATTCCACAAGCGCGCATAAAATCAATTGTTTCAGTAATGCGGATGGCAAGCTCAGAGAAGCGCTCAGCTGCCGGGCTTTTCTCGACAAATGATAGCATCCATTGATGCACATGTTCCAAATCAGCGTAGCCGCCTTGAGCAAAAGCGCGCAGCAAGTTTAGAGTTGCGGCTGATTGGCGATAAGCTTTGATTTGGCGCTCAGGATCTGGCACCCGGTCTTCTTGCGTGAATTCTATACCGTTGACGATATCTCCGCGATAAGAGGGCAATGATACGCCGTCAATATCTTCAAAATCCGCTGAACGAGGTTTAGCAAATTGGCCCGCAATGCGCCCAACCTTCACCACAGGCACAGAGCCGGCATAGGTTAAGACAACGGCCATTTGCAACATTGCACGAAAGAAATCACGGATGTTATCTGCGTGATGCTCACTAAAGCTTTCTGCGCAATCGCCCCCTTGCAAAAGAAATGCCTCACCTTTTGCAACGCGCCCCAAACGAGCGGTTAGGCTGCGTGCTTCACCAGCAAATACAAGCGGTGGAAAGCTTGCCAATCTTGCTTCCGTATTTTGCAACTTTTGTGCATCTGGATATTCGGGCACTTGCAAAAGTGGCTTAGAACGCCAACTTTCAGGGGACCAACTTTTGGGAGACTGGTGCTCAGCCATAACGATTAACACTCCTCAAACAGGATTTTTTGTTTAATATTTTTTGAGGGAAAATCCACTCTATAGAATAAAGTTATAGGGCATAGATTTGACTTTTGCCAACTGAAAAAACCCAACTGGGCGCCTTTTAAAGCGCCGCCATCATGCCACCATCAACGGTAATGCCTGATCCTGTCATATATGAGGCATCGCTTGATGCCAAAAAAAGCGCCGCTTTTGCGATTTCTTCTGGCTCTCCAAACCGGCCCATGGGGGTGCGGTTTAAGATTTGCTCTTTGACTATGGGGTTGCGAACAAAGCGACTGGTTAAGTTGGTGGCCACAAAGCCAGGGCATAAATAATTGACCCTGATGTTGTAAGGGGCATATTCCACAGCCAAACCGCGAGAGAGACTTGCCATGGCGGCCTTGGTTGAGGCGTAAGCACTCATCTGACGGGTTGAGCGTGAGCCCATGACAGAGGCCAGATTAACAATGGCGGCATGATCGGAGTTTTTTAACAAATCAAAGCCATCTCGGGCAAAACGGGCCCCGCCAACCAAATTAACCTGTAAGACGAGATCCCATTCCTCATCTGTCATATGACGCAGGTCTGTGCGTACATTCATGCCTGCGTTGTTGACAATGATATC
>JAJFHF010000127.1 GCA_021775775.1 Hyphomicrobiaceae bacterium | reverse complement strand
ATGAAGCAAAAAACCCGCATGAAAGTAAGTGATAAAGCCAATGTTCGTCTAACAAATTCAAAACAAGAAGCTGATAACTCAATCAACAAACGTGTGATGCGTGGTGTGGTTGAACAAATTGCAACGGAGCGTAATGAAAAGGCTGTCGCCCTTCGCGATAAAGGCAAAATTAAAGATGCTAGAAAAGAACTCGAAGGCAACGCAGCTTATTTGCGTAATCAGGCTAAAAACCTTGGTGGCAGCTTTGAGCAAGAATTAAACAAAATGGCAGAAAAAAACAACGATGAGTCTAAAAATTTAGATAAAGGCAAGTGGGCAGCTTCGCGCAAGTCTATGCGAGCCAGACAATATAAACAAAAGACCCAGCAATCTTATTAAAAACCATCTGGTGTTTTTTTTTAAAAAATACGAACAAATAAAAAGAGGGTCTTTAAAATATAAAGACCCTCTTTTTAAATTTTAAAACGAAAGTAAAAACCTGTTTTTAATTCGACGTCGTATCAACACTCTCTACATATGAACCAAACATACCATCAAGACCATGCGGATAATGTTTCCAGCCGATAAAAACCATTCCAAATAGTACAGCCGCAAGAATTGCTCCCGTAATTGGATTTCCGTTAAAAATAACATTGATTAAATTACCAATAAAGGCAGCAATTAATACCAAAACAGAATATGTAATCACTTGTGCCCAAACCACTTGAGACCAATCAATAAAATCCATAAATATTACTCCTCTCAACGCCCCACATTAAGGCACGATTGTATGCCAGACTTGAGACCATGTCACAAGTTTTTCTTAAAAATTAATCCTTGGACTTTATACCTAGAAGAAAATCAAAAAAACTATGAATATCAAAATCTTACCTAGATTTTTCTAGCAATTGAACAATCAACTGATATAAATAATATAATTGCTGGTGCATAAATCTTTGCAGATATACAAAAATGACTTAACATTGACAACGCAAGGCTTGAAGGGAACCAGGTTCTTCATTCGCGGCTTTACCCTCAAGACAACCCTTACCTATTCAGGATCAAATAGTGAGCATGCTGAAAATTCTTGAAACAGTTCATTTACCAACAGATTATGGTGTTTTCTCCATGTCAATCATCAGCTATGGGGATGACAAAGAGCATATTGTCCTTGAGCGAACGAGTGAAGAAATGGACAAAGATATTAGGCAACCACCTTTGGTTCGCATCCATTCCGAGTGTATGACAGGTGATATCTTCAGCTCGCACCGCTGCGATTGTGGTGAACAATTAGAAAAATCATTAAAAACCATCGGCAACAGTGATAATGGGTTGATTTTCTATCTACGCCAAGAAGGCCGCGGTATTGGCCTGCTGAACAAAATGAAAAGCTACAATTTACAAGAGCAAGGTTATGACACGATCGAGGCCAACCATATGCTTGGCTTTGAAACAGACTTGCGTGAATATCAAATGGTGGCAGATTATTTAACCTTGAAAAACATCAAGCACATCACCCTCATTACCAATAACCCAGAAAAGTGTGAAGCATTGCGTACAGCCAACATTGAGGTTGACCGCCAGGCTCTACCCACGACGACACGTTCAGAAAACAAAAAATACAAAGATGTGAAGGTTCGGAAACTAGGTCACTTTGGGCACTAGCCACTTCAGTTAACGGTGCCAGTTAACAATGCTAGCGTACAAAAACAGCATGATTATCCCAGGCCAAGTTTTGTCTGTCTTGTAACTGCACCAATGGTTTCTTAAACGAATGAAAAGCCGATACAATACCGACACCACTGGTGAGTAAAAAGCTATTCTTTTCGCGCCCTCGCGCCACCCCGCACCCATCGTTGAGCTCCCGTTTTCCCATGTAGCGCCCATCAATAGCGCTCCAAAACGTGATCATATTGCCCCGCGGACTAGAGGCCGCCACAATCTCGCCAGAGCGATCCACATCAACAGATCCAATATAATTTTTAAGGCCAGCAAGCACAGTCTCTGGCCCAGGCACCAAACGGATTTCCCCGCCCCGGTCATGCAAGCCAATAAGGCGTTGGGTGTCACGAGCTGATCCTTTATATTGGCAACCAAACACCACACGGTTATCTTTGGCCAAGCTAAGATGGCGAATAGACAGTTGGTGTAATGACTTTGGCAACACCGCCTTTTCGATCAAATCACCAGTTTGAACATTGATATAAACCAAAGACGGTTCCATCTCAGCCAGGTTTAAAATTTGCCGGCCGCTCTCTGGATGTGTCTGTATGCCGCCATTGGCGACCACCAAGGTGACCCCATCATCCAGCAAAGCCAAATCATGCGGTCCAATGCCGTGGGTGGAAAATTCCCCAACCCACTTATATTCATTGGTAGCATCCCAAACCCCAATGACACCTTGTCCTGTCTCATAGGCCTGCTCGGTGGTATAAAGTAGCCGCCCATCAGTTGAGAACACCCCATGCCCATAAAAATGACGGCCTGGTTTTGCAAAAAAAGTCAAAGGTGCTTTTTTCTTATTGGCGCAAAAACAAACCCCAAAGCGCCCAGGCCGCCGCGCAAACACCACAACCTCCTGGCTCCCAGGCCGCACCGCCACATCATGACCGCGCGCTGGTAGAGGCACGGACCGTACATCACCGGTAAGAGAAAACAAAGCAGCGCAATAGCCCCCATCCTTATCTTTGCGCGCGGCGGCAAACAGCTGGTCTTGATCACGCGTTGCCTTAGATGGATCGTCAAAGGCGGCTTGAATAGGAAAAGGCCACATCACCCCGCCTGCCAAAGTTAGGCTGGTACTTAAAAATGAACGCCGATCAATCACCATCAGATGCATTAAACCCCAAAGGTAAATCTGCTGCCACTGCAAAGTGACGCGCAAAGCCGGCATTCAGATGTGAAATTTTAGCAATAAGAACTTCAAAAACAGACCGATGCGTTTGATCGGTGAGGGCTTTGTCTATTGAAATGTAAGAACCAGTCTTCATAAGGGCGTTAAACCCGACTTTGACCTCTTCATAAACACCCTTCACATGGGCTTGCAGATCAACTGTATCATCCACCAATAAATCTAAAAAACCACTTGAGTGAATAAAGTGCTTTAATCCATCAAGGTTGGTTTGCAAAGATTCCAGCGCCAATCGAGAGCGCCAAAAGGCGGCTCGTTTGGGTTTGGCATGATCGCTATCTTTGCCAAACGCAGGCTTCATTTTTAAATCGATCAATCTTTTAAACCCAGAGACCATGGTTTGATAAAATTCTTGGGTAACTTCCTTGCGCGTACGGTATGGTGATTGCCCCTTACCGGGCAGCATTAATTGAAAAGAAATTTCGCCGCCTTCACGCCATTCAAACTGAACTTGTTTAGCAATATTTGAAAGGTTTTTAACAATGGCTTGGGCATACCCACATTGAAAGATCCCAGCAGCATTTGAACTTTCTAATAGTTTTGTATCGCGGTGGTACAACAAAACCTCCAAAGCTGTTAGCCCTTGTACAGCAATGCTTTTTTGAGCAAGCGTCTGGGCGGATAACGCCGTTTTATCTTGTGATTTTAACAAAGCGCGCACAGCCCTGACACCGCGCCCCTTTCGGTCTGGCCAATAAGCAAAGCGCTCTAACCTGTATGCCTTCATCATCGGCCCAAACCGAATATGCTCAATAAATGAAAAAAACCGCACCGTGTTGGAAAAATCTTGATGAACCAGCCCAAGCGTACCAGGATTTGGATTTCGGCAAAAAGTACGCAGAGAAAGAGACAGCCGGTCAGTAGCTTGATTCAAAAGCCGATACCCAGGC
>JAJFHF010000126.1 GCA_021775775.1 Hyphomicrobiaceae bacterium | reverse complement strand
GATGAATGCTCCTGTTTGCGATGACACACTTATTGTTGCGCTTGATTTTCCAACGATTGAGGAAGCGCGCTGCGTTGTTGAAAAAATTGATAGCCAGTGCTGTTTTTATAAAGTTGGTTTGGAGCTGCTCTTTGCTGGTGGTCAGGATCTTATCCAAGAGTTGAAGGCAAAAGGGCACCGTGTTTTTGTTGACGCGAAACTTCTAGACATTGGCACGACAGTTGAAAAAGCCACGGCTAATATTGCCCGTTTGGGGGTTGATTTTTTAACGTTGCATGTAACAGACCAGAAAACCCTTGAGGCTGCGGTGCGTGGGCGCGGGTCATCTTCTTTAAAATTATTGGGTGTCACGGTTATGACCAATCTTGATTCACAAGATTTGCTTGAGCAAGGCATTGCCGATTTATCCCCCTCTCAACTGGTGTTAAAACGAGCTGCATTGGCACAAAGGGCGGGCTTTGACGGGGTTGTGGCCTCTGCTCAAGAAGCGCATGAGATCCGTCATTTGGTTGGGCCTGACTTTCTTATCGTGACGCCTGGCATTCGCCCTGTTGGCGCAGATGTGCAAGACCAAGCGCGGGTGATGACACCTGCAAAAGCCATAAAAGCTGGGGCTGACCATTTGGTTGTCGGGCGTCCTATTTGCCAAGCTGATGATCCTCACGTCGCTGCTGGCGTTATTCAAGATGAAATAAAACTGGCAAGATGATATAGATTTTTTTTCTCTCACGGCTATTTCAAGCGCGAAAAGCGCTTGAGCCTCCGAGGGGCGGCGCTCACGCCGGACGCCTGTGGCGTCATGTCCGCTCGCAAGCTCGCTTCCTTCTTCATGATGAGAACTTACTAGAGGGTGTTATGTGAATTCAATAAAGTGTCGCGCGTTAGGGCCAGCTTATTTATTCAAATCAGAGGAATCTTCTGGATCATTTTGTTTGGTTTTTCCCCGCCCTGAAAACGCTTGAGATATCTTTTTTAATTTTTCAAGCGGGTTGGCTTTTGGCAGTTGGTCCAAATCTTGTGATCCTTGATCATTTTTATCTATTTCTGGCACTGAGGTGAGCGGATTTTGCGGCTCTGGTGCCGTTAGGTCTTTTGGTCCGTTTTTTAAAAATGAAGATCGGCTCTCACCCTTTTTGACAATTTGCCCTTTTGAGGGTTGGCCAAATCTGGACAAAGAAAACTGGGCTGGTTCCTCATCTTGCGCATTGTCATTGGCCCCTTTACCGCGACGGGATGATGAGGGGCTTAATTTGCGTTTCTTATCTGGTGGGTTGAATTGATCCCATAAATAAACTTGCCGGGCTAGGTTTTGATAAAATTTTTCTTCTATGTGGTAGGCCTCTGGGTTGCCCACATCTTGTCTGATGTTATCACCAGCAATGGTCAGAACTTTATTTACATGGCCGCGCTCTTCATTTGTTAAATTAGCACGGTCAACAATGGCTAAATACCCTTCAAGTGGCGAGGGACCCGATATGCTTCGGAAAAATATTTTTCGGGTGTAGATATCTTCTGGTTCTGATCCTTGCATATCGACAGACATGCCCAACCCATATTTCATGATATCAGAGGCGCTCCCTGTGTTTTCATATGAGGCGGTTTTTGCACCGATGAGCCCTGAGATAAATACGAGACTATCAATGGCAATGGCAAGGCCAAGTGCCAAATAAGCTAACCAATTGCCATCAGAGAATGCATTTAAAGTAACGACAAAGTTTTTGGCTTTATCATCGCGGTTTAAGTCAACGCGGTTCAATTTTGTACGCAATTCATTGGCATCTTTTTCTGGCAATCCTGATTTTTGGATGCATCTTTGGCCCAATTTTAACAAACGATCAATCCGGGTGCTGGCGCGTGTTTTACCGATTACACAAGATTTGCTTTGGACTATTTGAGCTGCTTGTAACGTGAAAATCCGCGCGGCCATGGTGGCAGCGTTTGCGCCGGGTTCACATGATATGCCTTTGATATCAGGGGCAATTTTGGGCACTTGTGACAAAGCGTTATGGAGGTTCGTGCAGCTTTGTTGAATGCCTAAAAATGTGGCTTCATTTGGATTTTGAGAAAATTGGTCTCTTGATTTATCTAGATGGTCAATGCCGGCAGATGAGGATAAATCTTTGCTTGCCGTTTCATTTTGACGTTTCTCTTGGGCTTCAATAAAAGTTTGAGCGACGTTAGCTTCACTTTCAATCTTGGCAACCTCACCGTTGATTAATTCAAGCTCATTGGACACTTTTCCTATTTGGTTATCTAGAGCCTCTAGGCGGGCGCTGGCCAGATCTTTTTGGGTTTTTAAAACCTCAGCTTGAGCACTTAACCGGCGGCCAGCTTCTTTGATGGCACGAAATTTTGGGCCCTCGCCTTCACGCCCTGTCGTGCCTATGCCACGCGCTTCTTCTAAGGCTTGGGCCTTTTTTTGATCGATGAGGCGCTGCTGAGCTTGCAGTTTTGTGCGCAGCTCGTTGACCTCGGCGCTGGTGCCGGGGCGATCTGCTTTTAGGCGGCTGATGCTTTGTTGTAGTTTTTGTTGGCGGGTTTTAAGAGATGCTTTTTGACCTTGAGCTTGGGCAAATTTTTCTTGATGGCGAGCGATTTCAGCTTGTTCAGTGCGCATTTTTGAGAGCAATTGTTCTTCCACCAGCAAAGGGGCTGAGCGAGCGATTTTGCTGAGTTGATCTAGGCGCACATTGTAACTTTTCCAACCATCTGCCTTCAGAAGGGTATCGACAGCTTCAAATTTTCGCTCTTCAACGCGGTTTTTCAGCTCTGATAACACAGCGCCAACCTCACTTTGGGTGCGTATTTCACCGGCGCGCTGGCGCTCTTCACTTGAAAAAATTGAGCTGAACAGACTGTCAAAAGAGAAGAATACCGAGATGGCCATGGAAAATAAGAAGACCATCCATATCAGCCATACTTTTAAAATGGAGATAGGGCCATGGAAAACCTGAGAGATGAATTGTTTTGCTGACCCTTCTGGTGCTTTTTTGCCATCTTTTTTATCACGTAGAGCAATCAGGGCCTCACCAATCATCCAGGCACTAACAAGCATGATGCCTTGGACACCGAAAGTAATAAGGAAACACAAAACCGGAGATTTGGTAAAATTGGTCATGCCTTCAAACGTCGTCCAGCCAGAGGCGAGCGACAAGGCAAGGCTCGTTAACCCCATGAGAAACAAGCGCTCATTGGTTAGAGCTGTACGCATCAGCCCACCAAAAACCATTGCTGGCGCACGCAAGAAAGACATATGCTTTGATCCCCGTCTTAACTCTTTAGCTCTTTAGCTCAAGGTTTAAGAGTTTAATTTTGGTGGTATCCCACCCTTTGTGGCTATTCTTTTAGACATTTATTGAGGTCTGCCCCTATTGAGAAATTCATGTTGAGGCGCAAACGTGTCTTTTAAGCTGACTTTAGTGCTGTAAATGGACTTTGTGGTGCCGTTGAGGCAATTTGTATATTTATCACCTGTTTTTTAAGCCCGTTTTCAAAACCTAGTTTATATGAAATGAACTTATAGAGAAACGGTGAAATTTGCCTCGCGACTTGCAAAACAGCACTGGCTTTAAGATCTTTGAAAATTGACAAACTGTCAATGAATAACAAAGACCGTGACCCGGTTTTTGCATAAAATCATATGCTTGAAAAGCCGTTTTTTTCTTAGCTGTTGAGTTAGCTTTCTGTATGGATCAACCCTGAACTAATCCAATAGCTTTGCTCGCCAATGCTTAGTTGTGCTTCATGATCTTGTAATGATTGATAATGCCAGTTTTGAGTGTGACCGGCATTTTTATCAGCATTTGCCAGGGGTACAGCCATGTTTAAGCTGGTTTGATAACATTGGCGTAGCCAAATTTGCCATTGATGCTCGGCTTTTGTCCATTGTTCTTTTTTGGCATGATCAAGATCATCCATATAAGTGCGCGCCAAAAGAGCTCGAGAGTGCTTTTCTACTAGCTTTGCCAGGCCGGGTACGGTTTCTATCAATTGCAAGCTTGTGCATTTTTTTGGAATTTCACCCTGGGCATCATTCGTAGAAATGATTGAAAATTTGTTATTTCCTAACAAAGACATCAACTCTTGTTGTGAAGGTTGGTCTTGGTCTTGATGGATCAATAACAAACTTGGTTTTACCATAGATTGAGGCGTTTTGGTTTGATGAGTGATCAGACCCAGCGCCCCATTAACGAGTGCTAGTTTTGCTTCATCATAAGTTTGAGGAGGTGTGAGCAATTCAAAGCCCATTTTTTTAGCATTGTGCTGAAGATGCTGTTGAAGCCCTGGTAACAAAGCTGGGCCCCCACTTAAAGACAATAAGCGTTTTTCTGATTTGCGCGCTGGTGGCAATGTGGCAGCTAGCACATTTGGCAAAAAATCAGTCAAGAACGCAAGATAAGTTGAAAGCGGCCCCACTTTTTGCTGCAGTTTTTGGGTTGAGCAATGCAGCTCTAGACGCCATTGGGTCTTATCTTCATTGGCCTCTAGGATTATTTTTTCCTCTTGCAGCCCTTGCCAAATGGTAACAGGGGTGTTGTCGATGGCGTAGGTTGTGCTTAAAGAAAAAAGCCAATTTTCTCCGGTGCTTTTGGCCAGACAGATTTTAAGATCATTGGTCTCAGCAGGTTTTGCCGCAGAACAACGCAAAAGTGCCGCGCTTAAATTTGATAAAAATTGGTTTTGTATAAGCTGGCTTTGTGTGGATGTGGTTGTTTCTGGTAACAAGGTTCGTGCGGCCTGATAGGCTTCTTGGCTGATCGGCAAGGAAGCTTGAGGAATAAGGGGGGCACCTGCAGCCAATGCCGCCTCTAATATTTGTGATATTTCATTGACCAAAACCAATTCTTGGCATTGCCCTCCTAGGGGCAGGCTGAGAGATCCACAATGATGATTTAACAGCGCTTTTGTCTCTCCTATACACCCTGTGAAGGTGGATAGATTCGCGCTAGCACTACCGATGTCCATATGGATAAGTTGAACGTTTTGCGGCCTGGCTGGTTGCTCTTTTTGAGCAAGGTCATAAAGCGATTGGTAAGCGCCTGCAAATGTCTCCGGCACCAAGTGAATGTTTTGGCCAATTTCATCTTGGCTTTTTAAGCCAACAAGTTCTGCAGCTTCATTTAACTGACTAAAACTGCCATGCTCAAAAGCGGTTAGGGCTTTGGTTGCGGCCTTGCGATAGCGGTGTTGTCCTGTGTTTGTCAAACTATCTGGATGGGTTAAAATTAGAGTGGCACCCTCTTGGGCCAGTGATGTTTGCGCGTTTTTCTCCTCAACTGAAAGGGATTCTTTGGCCGTAATGCGCGGCAGGTAAGTGCCATAAAATCCAATGAGCTCACTTATACAATCTGTCATTAGATCATCTATGTTTATGCTCTTTGTCAGACCTGTTTTTGTGGTCTCATTCAGGTTTTTTGCCTGTTGATGAGTGATATAATATTCATCTTTTTGCAACGTGCTTTGTTGTTTTCCGTGTGCAAAAAGGCGTTTCAAATTGGATTGTTTGGCACTGGTTGATAACTGAAGCCCCTCGTTCTCCTCTGCGCTTTGCTCTGGCACCGCGGCATGGCTTGGTAGCCCAAAATCAAAATGACGTTGCTGTTTTTCTAGCCTTTTTTGTAATTGGTCTTTCATCCACGGCAGGCATTCATAAGATATGCTTAAGGGGTATGATTGTGCATGCCAATTTTGATCATTTAGACTTGATTGTTCCTCGGCTTCTTTTTTTATACTGGTTGACAGGGCCAGGGTTGAGGGCAGAAAATATGCCGCCCGGCCTTTTTGTGTAGCACCATTCAGTTGTGAGGCGAAGCTTGCTAGTTTTATCGGTGTGCTTATCTGATCATTGCGCTTGGCCATGGCGATGTATTTTGAGCCAATATCGATAGAAAAACTTTGACTAAATCGAGGCTTTTCCCATTTGATTGTCAGCTTATGAGTTAATGTTCGCCCCGTATCTGGCCAAACACATTTAATCTTAAAGTCAGTTTTGTTTTGCTGCTTTATGTTCGGCACTGGGTTTAATAAAACCATATGTATGTCTTGATCAGTAATCTCTAGAACTTCTGGTCTGATGATATGGGTGGTTGCGTCTTTCTTTGGCGGGTTGAGGGCTAAATTCAAGAGTTGATTGGCTGGCTCTTCGTGCTGGCTTAACGGGTTATATTGTTGAATTGACAGCAATTCGCTTTGAAGTGTTTGTGCTTTTGACGAGGGCAAAGTCAGGGTGACGTTCTGTTTCGCCTCAGCTTGATTTGCAGATTTATCCTCATCTTTTAGAGAGATTAAAACAGGTGCAGAGCGCCCGGTGGCTTCTGTGATAATTAGCCACGGGGTGGTCTCCATACGGATTTGAAATGGCAAGGCATGAGACATATTCACCCCAGGCTCTGGCAAGGTTAGATGCAATGTACCTAACAGAGGCTTCGATTGATGAGCGTTTTGGAGGCGTTTCAGCTCGCTCCAAAATGGATCTGTTGGCGGGGCATTTAGAGAGATAATAAGCGGCTTGTCTTTTTCCTTTGGGGCTTGTGGCAAGAGCGGGCCAAAAACCTGGCAACCATCTGGGAACGCTAAGCTTTGATCCCATGGATGATTGTTATATAGCTCCTCATATTGATGAGCATCGCGCACATATGCGCCTGGTTGGCGGGCCGTTTCATTAAAGAGGGTTAAGCGTTCAATCAAATCTGTTCGAAGCGATTGAAATGGTGCCTCCAGGGTGATGTTTGCGATTAGCACACGTTTGTCAGTGCGCGGGTCTAGGGGACCTTCATCCGATTTTAATACAGAATTTGCCAAATCAAACCGGGATTGCGCTTGGCAATTGATGGGGAATGAATGAGCTATTGGTTGTGAGCCAGGATCGAGAGCTGGACTTTGAGCGATCGCGCCTAGGTTTTCAAGGGTGAGATGACAGGACGCTTTGGGGCCGTGGTAAAGATTGACCTCGATGTGAATGATGCCTTTGTCGCGGCGCATCAGACCTTCATCATTACGATCTAATTCACTAACATCAATTTCAAGGAGAAAGGGACTTTTTAGCGCATAGGTATCGAGTTGTTCGCGCAAAAGCGACATATCGATATATAAATTTGCTTGGCTTTGTTGATTGTTTTCTTCACGGGTGATTTCACGCCCTGCTGGCGCATAATCAGTATACCAACTGAGCAGGTTTAAGGCCAGTTTATATGGTTTTTGATCTATTAATGACCGAAGGCGAATTTCGGTTAAGCGCAGGTATTCGCTTTGATCATGCTCAAAAGCGATGCTTGTGAGAAAATCATATTCACCTGGGGTTTTTAAATTAATATGTGCTTTAACTGCTTTTGCCATATGCCTCAAATAATCGAAAATTGAGGCAAGATACAGTTTATTTTTTAAGTTGTAGGGATTTTGTTTTCTCTCACGGGCCATTCTGCCGCTTTAGCGGCAGGCCCTGCGAGGACGCGGCGCTTGCGCCGGGCTACGCCAAGTCCTGTAGCCTGAAGTAGGCGACACTCCTTCTTCGTGATGATAACTTGCGAAAGCATGCTATGTGAATTCACTAAAGTGCAACACACTCTCGAAAATTTCCATTGCGAAGAAGGGAGTGCTCTTTTTTAAGAGCACGGACATGGCCTCCTGTGAAGGAGCCCGGCGCAAGCGCCGCCCCTCGGAGGCTCGCCGCCTTAAGCGGCGAAATAGCCGTGAGAGAAAACATAGAGCGTTTTAAGCGCAGATTTTAACGAGATAAGATTAACCGTGCATGCTGAGATGTTGCATGAAAGCGTTCAGCTGCATCTGAGAGCATTGTCATCATGCGCAATCTTAATAAAATGTCTTCCTCAAGAGGCTTTTGGCCTTCAATCGGGTTAAAATCTACTTCTTGCTGATTGGGAAGTGACTGGCCGAGACGTGTTACATGATCAAGAACAACCTCTTTACGCCCAGTGCGGGCTAGATGATCTGTCATGGCTTGTAATATGTTTAAAACTTGCTCACCTGGTAAGAGATCAGGATGCAATATCAAGGTTTCAAAGCTTTCAACCAAAGCGCGGCTATTGATCAACGCGTGAATCCATTGATGCGATACAACGCTAGGTGGTAGTAGACGGCGCGCTAAAGCGGCTGCATCTTGTATATAACCATCCCCCGATAGAGCAAAGATTGTAAAGCTAATGTTTAGACGCTGGGTAAAGGCCCAATCGCCCGTCTCTAATATGCAAGCGACCATGTCTGATACTTGCTCAAATTCTGATAAGGCAACCAATTGAGTGGGGGATAGAAACGCGAAATTAGCTAAATATTGGCGCAGTCCATCTGCTGCCCCTTCTATGATGCGCGAGCGATATTCAAGGAATGGCTCTGCGATTGGCAACCGGCCAGCAAGGCTAAGGAGATCTTCTAATTGAGGTAAGAACTCAGAGTTTATGACCTCAAATTGTTCATCACGGATGGCAGACCCTAATAAATGTGAAAGCTTAAAAATTTCTGGATTGAAGTGCTCTTCAATCTCTTTCAAAAGATTCGCATACATTTGTGGCGAACTATCAAAATCACTAAAGAGGGTATAGAGGCCTGAAATATGCGGGGTGGTGTCATTGCCTTGTAGGAGTTGATCAAAGGCAAGAAGCGCTGCATTTTCAGTTTCGCTCGATGGCAATAGAGATGATTGATCAGCACGTACTTTAAGGCCGATTTCATTTAATATTTGGCCCAAAGAGGCACTGGTTTCACGCGCTAGTCCGGTGAGCTCATCAAATAATCCTTCTTCTTCAAATAATTCATCATCATCTTCAAACTCGTCGCACTCATTTATATACAAAGTTGGGGCATATGCTGACTTTAGCTTTTGCGCTAACAGACCACGTATTTCTTGACAGCTCATGTCGGCGTCACCATCTATCGGTGTTGCAGCGATGGGTTTTTGAAACACACCTGTTGTCAATTCTCTGTCTTCAAAATATTGAAGCGCACATACTGGTTGACGATGGGCAAAGCCATAGGCGAAGGAAACTGTATGACGTAAAGCTGCTGGTAATAATTTTAATGAAAATTGGAGGGCAATTAAAAATTCATCTATGGTGGCAAAGCTTTCACGGCCAAACTGTCCGGGGTATCCTGAGCCAAGCGCTCCTAAGATGAGGCCAACACCATGTGGTAGATCTGATAATTTTAGATCTTCATTTTGGTTCGGTTCTAATTTTATTTTATCTATGACTTTGCATGTAGATCCACCATCGTTAAAGGCGTCTGGTTGTTCAAACGGCGCAGACTTTAAAGGAATGAGCAGATCTGGGGCGTGGCGCTCCCATAGACGGGTGTTGATAACCAGGCTTGAGGCAAAAAGATTTTCCTGTTTAATTGGCCCGCTTAAATCACCCACAAGCTTAACTTGGTTGATTGCCATCCAGCTGTGATTTGGATTGGCGCTTGGATCGTAAAATGGATTGGTTGCTCTTACACATAGCGCGCCGTGTATGGCAGCTTCTTTGGTCAATAACCCGCCAACATCATGGGCACCGACCATACCATCTAATTCACATAAAGTCTGGGCCTCTTGCGGGAACCCATTGCTTACTTTTTGGCAGGCCATAACTTGATCTGGCTTAGGGGACCCCCCTATTCGATCTAAAAGTGTGCCAATTGCAAAGATGTGAGCGTCAACATTGGTAGGGAATTTAAGTAGCATATTTACTTCCAAGACTAAATAACACGAATTACCACAGTGACGGTTTGAGATTAATATGGTGTTACCAATTCTTGGTTTGTGCTTACTTTTTCTTTAAAATTTGCCTCAATATTTGCTGGTTCATTAAGGGTTTTTTAAAACAGTCTTTGTTTTGGCGCTTTGCTTGAGCGCTTTATACTCTTTTTTAATTTTATATTTTTTTTCTGGGAGACCTGGGAGAGAAGACCTTACTCTCAATGTGCTTTATTATTTCGCCTGATAGATCTTTGCGCGTCACCTCTTCTATGCCTTTTAGGCCTGGTGAGGAATTAACCTCCAATAATAAAGGGCCTTTGTCAGAGCGTATTATGTCAACACCAGCAAGCCCCAAACCAAAAACTTTGCTTGCCTTAATGGCCATTGATCTTTCTTC
>JAJFHF010000125.1 GCA_021775775.1 Hyphomicrobiaceae bacterium | reverse complement strand
CGGGGCAGTCCTTGCCATGCACGCGGTCTCAACCGTTGCCAGTTACTGGCGCTATCTAGACCCGTTAGCACGCCCCAACATCTTATTCTGGGCCGCAATCCCTGTGCTAGCAGGAATGATCTTGCTGTTCGTCCTAAGACGCCGCGATCGGTTCTTAAGCTTGGGTGAGTGACCGCTCAAGAACGATTGAAATTAATCAGTCATCTTTATAACTTTAAGATAACTGGTTTCTCTCTCCATATGAGATTCCTCCACTGTCTTTCCGAGCTTGATCCCGGATCAAGCACGAGATGACACCCATAGAGAGAAAATCCCTGCCCGAAGAAGGAAGTGAGCCTCTTGGCGAACGTACATGACGCCGCGAGGCGTCCGGCGCGAGCGCCGCCCCGTCGGAGGGCCTCATCGCTAAAGCGGTGAGAATAGCCCGTGAGAGAGGGAAACAGACCCATCTCAACACCCGAAGAAGGAAGTGAGCCTCTTGGCGAACGTACATGACGCCGCGAGGCGTCCGGCGCGAGCGCCGCCCCGTCGGAGGGCCTCACCGCAAAAGCGGTGAGAATAGCCCGTGAGACAAATTAAGCGCATTCGCGCACCGGCGTCTTGACCCCAATGCCCGAAGAAAAGCGCCGCTTCATCTTCACCAACATCGCCTCATAAGCTTTCGCGCGCGAGGCTGGGTATATCAGCGTCACCGCATTCACAACCCGCTCTTTGCAAGAATAGAGCACCCGGGTAACCTGCTTCATGATAGGGGAGGGGGTGAGCATCATCTCATACCACATCTCACCCAGCTGAACATCCGTGATGCGATGCGCCCCGGTGCCGCTTTTGAGTTTGTCGACCGTGGCCTTAGCCCCGGTGCGCAATTCATCAAACTCAGTTTTTAAGAATAACACAGCGCCATCTTTGTTGAGCGAGGCAAATTCATAGCCATCGGCTTTTTTCACAGGAGGAGCAAACCAGTTAGAGGGATAATAAATCGTGGCCCCATAAGAAGGGTCTTGAAAGGCGGACCAACCATGCGGCGCCGGTAATGTTGAGGGCGCCTCTTGCGCCAATAAAGAAACAAAAGGGGTCATGAAAGCCAGCATAAGGGCGCCAGCAAACACCAAACAATCGAATTTCTTCAAAATTACCTCCATCACTGCGTCCATAACACTCTTGTCGAACTTTAGCCCTTAGTACAACCAAACAAAACAGGCTTAAAGCTAAAAATCTTTATGATACAATAATATAAAGAGTAAATGAGACCAAAATTATAAGTACGAACTCTAGTCATCATTCAACAGAGCAATCTATACGTTGCGATCGTGAATAGAAATGAGTAGATTAAAAAACAAATACGAATCGTTAAGCCATTCTATTTGTTAAGTTCAATGAAACTGGCTGATCAAAGTGGGGGATCATATGGCGCAAAATGAGCGCGGGACATCGCGTCCTTTATCACCGCATATACAAATTTATAAACCAATGCTGACGATGGTCATGTCCATTCTGCATCGGCTAACCGGTGTTGGGCTTTATTTTGGCATGCTGATGTTGATCTGGTGGCTCATGGCTGCCGCCAGCGGTCCAGCTTATTTCGACTGGGTCTCAGGCTTTTTTAGCAGTTTGCCAGGCAAAGCTATCTTGCTTTTAACCACATGGGGCTTTTTTCATCACATGCTGGGCGGCATTCGACATTTTATTTGGGATTTTGGCAAAGGCTTTGATCTTAAAGAAGTGGAGTTTATGGCCCGCGCTGGGCTGATAGGTTCATTAGGGCTTACCCTTTTGGCCTGGGTTTTAATATAAAACTAAAAACCGCGTAAACCGGAGAAATTAAAGACGATGTCCTATCGCACACCCCTTTCAAACGTTAGAGGCCTGGGTGCCGCCAACACCGGTTCAGATCATTTCTGGCGCCAACGCGTTACCGGCTTTGCCAACCTTTTGCTGACAGTCTTTGTTGTCTATGCAGCCTTTCATTTGAAAGGAGCCGACTATGAAGGTGTAAAAAACTTTTTCCAAAGCCCCTTTCATCTGGTATTTGCCGCCGCCTTTATTATCAATACCAGCTATCATATGCGTCTTGGCATGCAGGTGGTCATAGAAGATTATGTTCATAATGAAGGCTCCAAAATTTTATTGCTGATATTGAATACATTCTTCACCTCTTTTATTTCTCTTGCTGGAATTTTTTCCTTACTCAAACTCAGCCTCGGTGCTTAAAGGAGCGTAAAAAAATATGTCCGCATCAGATACCAATGGCCTTGGCTATAAAACGCAAGAACACAGCTATGATGTCCTCGTGGTCGGCGCTGGGGGCTCAGGTCTGCGCGCAACCTTAGGCGCGGCTCAAGCCGGGCTTAAAACCGCCTGCGTTTCCAAAGTTTTCCCCACCCGCTCTCATACAGTGGCCGCTCAAGGTGGCATTGCCGCCTCACTTAGCAATATGGGGCCAGATAGCTGGCAATGGCATATGTTTGATACGGTGAAAGGCTCTGATTGGTTAGGTGATCAAGACGCCATTGAATATCTGTGCCGCGAAGCGCCAGAGGCCGTTTATGAGCTGGATCATTTTGGCGTCCCATTTTCGCGCACCGAAGATGGAAAAATCTATCAACGCCCCTTTGGCGGCCATATGCAAAACAACGGAGAAGGCCCCCCCGTCCAGCGCACATGCGCAGCAGCTGACAGAACGGGCCACGCCATCTTACACACCCTCTATGGCCAGTCGTTAAAAAACGATGCTGAGTTCTTCATTGAATATTTCGCTCTTGATTTAATCATGAGTGAGGACGGACAATGCCAAGGCTTGGTCGCCTGGAACCTCGATGACGGCACGTTGCATATTTTCAATGCAAAATTGGTCATCCTTGCCACCGGAGGCTATGGACGCTCATTCTTCTCGTGCACCTCAGCCCACACCTGTACCGGTGATGGCAACGCCATGGTGGCGCGTGCTGGCTTGCCCTTGCAAGATATGGAATTCGTGCAATTTCACCCCACCGGCATTTACGGTGCTGGTTGTTTGATCACGGAAGGCGCCCGCGGCGAAGGCGGTTATTTGGTCAATTCTGAAGGTGAGCGTTTTATGGAACGCTATGCGCCGACCGCCAAAGATCTCGCCAGCCGTGATGTCGTCTCGCGCTCCATGACCATGGAAATCAGAGAAGGGCGCGGTGTTGGCAAAGAAAAAGATCATATCTATCTCCATCTAGATCATCTTGACCCGGCTGTCTTAGCTGAGCGTTTACCTGGCATTTCAGAAAGCGCCAAAATTTTCGCCGGCGTCGATGTGACCAAAGAACCGATACCAGTGCTGCCAACGGTGCATTATAATATGGGCGGCATCCCGTGCAATTATTGGGGCGAGGTGCTCACCAAAAACGGTGATGATCCAGACGCTGTCGTGCCTGGCCTTATGGCCGTTGGCGAGGCCGCTTGTGTCTCAGTGCACGGCGCGAACCGCTTGGGGTCAAATTCTCTCATCGATTTGGTTGTCTTTGGCCGCGCCGCGGGGATCCGGGCGGGGCAATTAATTGATAGTGAAACAACCACACCAAAAGCCTCCAAAGAGACCATCAACAAAATCATTGGCCGGTTTGATAAATTACGCAATGCAAATGGGAGTACACCGACCGCCACCATGCGCCTCTCGATGCAAAAAGCCATGCAAGAAGACGTCGCCGTTTTCCGTATGGAAGAGAGCATGGCAGATGGCTGCCGGCGGGTGTCTGAAATTTGGGACAACAAAGACGACATCAAAGTCTCAGACCGCTCTCTGGTCTGGAACTCAGACCTGATGGAAACCTTAGAGTTTGAAAATCTTATGGCTTGCTCGGTTACCACCGCCTATTCAGCCGTAAACCGCCAAGAAAGCCGCGGCGCTCATGCGCGCGAAGACTATAGTGACCGCGATGATGGGAATTGGATGAAACACACATTGGCCTGGGTCGATGAGGCGGGCAAAGTCTCAATTGATTATCGCCCGGTCCATAACTACACCTTGTCAGATGATATTGATTACATAAAACCAAAAGCACGCGTTTATTAAGACCTATGAGTAAGGCTCATTATAAAGACAAAGCTTAAACAATGAGTAAGATGGTTAGGGCACAATAAAGCTCTTATAAACTGATTGTCCGCACGGGTAATGACAAACGATTTAGGAATTTGAGATATGGTACAGCTCACACTACCAAACAATTCAAAACCCAAACGGGGTAAAACGTGGAACAAGCCTGAAGAAGAAGGCACGTGGCGCGAATTCCATATTTATCGTTGGTCACCAGAAGATGATGCAAATCCAGCCATCGACACTTACTTTGTCAACACAGAGGATTGCGGCCCGATGATCCTTGATGCCATCATCTGGATTAAAAATAAAATCGACCCAACCTTGACCTTTCGCCGCTCGTGCCGCGAGGGCATTTGCGGGTCATGTTCTATGAACATAGATGGCACCAACACACTGGCCTGCACCAAGGGCCTAGACGAGGTCAAAGGCCCCGTTAAAATCTATCCGCTCCCTCATATGGATGTGGTCAAAGATCTGGTCCCAGACCTTAATCATTTTTATGCCCAGCACCGCTCGATCGAGCCATGGCTGCAAACCACGACGCCAGAGCCCCAAAAAGAATGGAAGCAATCAAAAGAAGACCGCGATAAATTAGATGGCCTTTATGAATGCATTCTCTGTGCGTGCTGCTCAGCCTCTTGCCCCTCCTATTGGTGGAACTCAGATCGCTACCTTGGGCCAGCCGCTTTGCTACAAGCTTATCGCTGGGTGGCAGATAGCCGCGACGAGGCAACAGGCCACCGTCTTGATAATTTAGAAGACCCGTTCCGTCTTTATCGCTGTCATACCATTATGAATTGCGCCAAGGCCTGCCCCAAAGGCTTGTCCCCCGCCAAAGCCATTGCCGAATTAAAAAAGAAAATGGTCGAGCGCAAATATTAAGGCATTTTATAGGTTACTTCCCAAAAGCAAAACGATGCTCTTTGGTGAGCGAAGCTATTGTGTTTTTCCCCCTAGTTCAAATCATCCAATCCGATTGAATCTATAAAAATAGGTGAGTAAAATCCTATAACCATCGGGAAACTATAATAAAAATATTCACTTGCACTTGAAATCAATAAATCACCCCCCATATATAACTCGTGTCGTGAGGGGTGGGGACTTCGTTTGTGCGAGACCATAGCCCCTTTCAGTAAATGAAAACATCCTCTCATGAGGGGAGAAACAACACTCTGCGGTGCGAATACAAGCTGTATGAGGGTTAACAAAGAAAGGGAGGGTGCGATATGACTGCTGAAGCATCTTTAAATTGGTTCCAAACGTGGGCGTTAGAGTTTGGTCCCAAAATTCTCATTGCAATTGCAATATTGATAGCCGCCTATTTTATAGGCAAATTGCTAGCCAAAGCCGCTGATTACGTCATTGACGAATCGGGTCTTGGTGGCAAAGAAACCGACGATGGCACTGATTTAGGTGACGTGGTTGGCAATGCTGTTTTCTGGGTCACTATGCTCTTGGCAATCCCACTGGTGCTCGGCCAACTGGGGTTAACGCAATTGCTAGACCCATTGCAAGCAATGACGACCAAGTTCTTAAATTTCGTCCCCAATCTTTTCGCTGGTGGTTTGATCTTTGCAATTGGTTTTGCCATCGCTACCATTGTTAAAAACGCCGTCACAGGCGTGTTAAAAGCCGCTCAAGTTGATGAGATGCCTCAAAAGCTAGGGCTTACAGATATGACCAGTGGTGCGTCTTTATCAAAAGGCATTGGCGTTTTGCTATTCACCCTCATCATCATTCCTGTGGCCATCACAGCCCTTGATAAATTGCAACTTGATACAATCGCTGGCCCTGCCAAAGAAATGTTATCAAGGTTCTTGTTGGTTATACCAAACATCATAGTGGCTGCAATTGTATTGGGCTTGGCTGTGTTAATAGGCCGTTTTGCCAAAAACGCTTTACAACAATTCTTACCCACCTTTGGGGTTGATAAATTTGGTGAAAAAGTTGGCATTATGAACCGTCTTGTTGGCGAGACAAAGCTCTCAACCATTGCAGGTAACATCGCCTTTTTCGCCATCACCCTGTTTGGTTTGGTGGAAGCGGCAAAACTTCTCAACTTTGCGGTTATCTCGGATAACTTGGCACACTTGGTGTCCTTAGGTGGTCACATTCTATTGGGCAGCTTGATCATCTTGTTTGGTGTGGTTATCGCAGACTTTATCTCAGATATCGTTGCAAACTCTAAAGAGGGCAAACCAGTGGCTGGTTTTGTTAAAATTGCCATCATCATCTTGGCCTCAGCTATGGGTTTACAACAAATGGGCATTGCCAACGAGATCATCCAAACTGGCTTTACAGCCCTAATCGGTGCGTTGGCTGTTGGTAGCGCCATAGCCATCGGCCTTGGCGGTAAAGAAACGGCCTCTCGTTTATTAGAAAAATGGACCAAAGATTTTTAGGGTCATCATAGACTGCGCCCCTTAAAAAGGGGCGCATCACAAAGAAAAGAAAATGGGTAGCTTCTACTGCCCATTTTTTTATGAACCATCAGCGCTCCCACGACGACGAATGAGAAAGGTCATCGTAAAACAGGAGCTCATCATGCACATATTACTCGGCATTCTTTCAACCATTAGTCTTTGCGCTTTTATATTATGGCATATCAGCAGTGCTGCCAAAGCCATGAGCGAAACAAGCAATAATTTAGGCGGGCTAAGGTCAAATTTGCGCCGACTAATTAACAAACGCAAACATCTTTGTAATCCAGTGGCTGAAATAGAAGACCCAAGAGAGGCAGCCCTGGTCCTCATGGTCGCCATTATGAAAGATCGCGGTGACTTAAGTGAGCCGCAAATAAAAGATCTAGAGCATTGGGCGCAGCACCGCCTGCACTATGACAACCCAAAAGATATGGTGGCA
>JAJFHF010000124.1 GCA_021775775.1 Hyphomicrobiaceae bacterium | reverse complement strand
AAGGGGGGCTTGGAGGGGTAGAAGGCTTTGAGGGCCAAATGGAGCAAAACGGCACTATCTTTGCCGATTGAATAGAGCATCACCGGCTTTTCAAAGCTGGCGGCTACTTCACGGATGATATAAATGCTTTCCGCTTCAAGCGCTTCTAGATTGCTTAATTTCATGTGACTGGGACCAGTTCTATTGCTCAGGCACTTACCTTAAAGGGCTCTGTTTTAAAAAAGAGGGGCGCCCTCAATTTACAAAGCAAGTGTTACGAGGCAAGTGTTATGAGGCAAGTGATTATATCGTGTGTTTAGAGATTACAAATAGCTGTTTTTTAAGAAAACCTAAAGGGGGAATTCTGATTTAAAAAAATCATTATCCATTCGAGCCATGTTTGAGGCACGGGGGCTTATCTTAGTGGAGCAGATTAGTAATTTAACCCTAAAAATTACTTTAAATAGGTTTATTATTCTACACGTGGTTCCAATATCATCATTTTAGAAAATAATTGTCTAATTTTATTGATATTTGTTGGATTTTATTTATCCGCCCTTCATGTCTCCTTCATCAATTTTCATCTCTTTTTTGTTGGATCAATCTAGAGTTGAAGACTTAATTTCAAAAATATGACATATCAAATCGATACACTCGATTGATTATATATCAAATCATGTGTATCATCCTTATAACGGGTCTTCTCGTTTCACCGTTTCTTAAACCGATTTATCGTTAGGTCTCTCTATCATGAATGTACGCACGCTTTGCCTTGGGATCCTATCCTTCTCCGATATGACAGGATATGACATTCGCAAAATGGCTTTTGAGGGAAGTTTTAGTCATTTTTGTGAAGCAAGCTATGGGTCTATCTACCCCGCTTTGTCACAACTAACTAATGAAGAGCTCGTTACATACCGCGATGAGGTGAGCGAAGGGAAACCTGCTCGTAAGATATATTCTATTACTGAAAAAGGACGGGCGGTGTTGTTGCATATTTTACATGAACAGCCTGGCCCGGATCGGTTTAAATCAGAGTTTTTATTTTATAGCCTCTTTTATGACAAAATGCCGCCGTCTCAATTTCGTAACCTGTTAAACAAGAAAATTAGTGATATCAGTGAAAAGCTTGAAGGTTTAAAAGGTGCCCTTGATTGTTGTGATCATGAACCTAGTCATTTTGCCATTGGCTATGGGGTGGCTATAAATACAGCTGTTTTGGATTATCTAAAGACCCAAGTTGAAAAATTTGACGGGGAAGCTGAGACACCGCCCTGCCCCCCAAAAGATACGTTTAAGGAGACCTCTCATGAGCGGTCATAAAAAAACAAAGACGGCTACCTCTGGCTCTGAAACGAAAGCGCATGACACCGCCAAAGAGGCTGGTGTAATGCCCGCCCGGCGACGTACCATCTCTCCTTCCCTCATGTGGGCCTTATTGTTTACCGGGGGGATTGGCGTTTGGGCTCTTACCGGTGATATTAAAGGCGGGGCTGCCCTTAAAGTTCAGCAAGATGCCCCTGCCCAAAAGAATGAGCTATCGCTTAACGAGAGCGACAATAAGCTCTCTGCAAAGAAACCGGTTAAGTTGTTTCAGGTTAGAACGGCGGTGTTCAACAAACAACGTTATGGTGCCAAACTCATCATTCGGGGGCGCACCTATTCTGATACGCAGGTTGATGTACGCGCCGAAACACCAGGGGCTGTGATTAAACTGCCCGTTGAAAAAGGTGATTTTGTTGAAAAAGGAACATTGCTTTGCCAGCTTGAAGATGGGGGCCGGCGGGCGGCGCTGCTTGAGGCAACAGCGATGGTGGCACAGGCGAAGGGTGATTATGAAGCGTCTAAAAAATTAAAACGAAGCGGGCATACAGCCGGGCTCAGGGTGTTACAGCATAAAGCCTTGTACGATCGGGCAGTGGCGCAATTAGAGCGGGCTAAACTAGACAGTGAGCGTACAAAAATACGGGCGCCCTTTAAAGGCTATGTGGAAAAATTACCCTCAAAGGTGGGCAGTTTACTTGCAATTGGCGAACATTGCTCCACTTTGGTCGCGCTTGACCCTTTGCATGTTGTGGGTGCCGTGCGAGAACGTGATGTCCAAAAGATTAAATCGGGCATGGAGGGCACAGCTAAATTAATCACTGGTGAGAGTGCCAAAGGGACAATTGAATTTATCGCGGCTATGGCAGAACCTGAGACCCGCACTTTTCGTGTTGAGCTGGTTATTCCCAACCCAAATGGACGCTTAAGAGGCGGGGTGACGGCTGATATTGAATTGCCCTTAGCTGAACGTGATGCTTTGTTGTTGCCGCCGAGCATTTTGGCTCTGGATGACCATGGGGTCATCGGCGTTCGGGTCGTGAATGGTGCTAAAAAGGTAGAGTTTTGGCCGGTTAAAATCATCTCTGAACAAAAACAAGGAATTTGGATTGAAGCTTTTCCCTTTGAAGCCAACATCATTACCGTTGGGGCTGATTTTGTAAAAGAAGGGCAAAGTGTTGAGAGTGTGCCTGATAAGAAATTTGCAGGTCAACCGGGATCATAAAGTTTTAGCTCATGAACAGTATATTAGACAGCATCCTGCGCCGCCCAAAAACCATCTTAACCATGATGATCGTTATGGTTTTTGCTGGCGTTTTCACTTATATCACCATCCCTAAAGAGGCCGATCCGGATATTGATGTGCCCGTCTTTGCGGTGACCATCACCTTACAGGGGATTTCTCCTGAAGATAGTGAGCGGTTGTTAATCAAGCCGATGGAGACCGAGTTGCGTGGGCTTGAAGGGCTAAAAGAGCTGACGGCTGTCGCCGGGCAAGGCTATGCGGTGTTAATTGGTGAATTTGAAATCACCATGGATCTGGCCAAAGCGAGTGTTGATTTTAGGGAAAAAGTTGATCAAGCAAAAGCGGAGCTGCCACAAGACGCGGATGAGCCCATTGTTAATGAATTTAACTTGAGTTTATTTCCAACTCTTGTTGTGACTTTATCTGGTGATGTGCCGGAGAGAACTTTGCATTCCATGGCAAAGAAATTACAAGATCATATTGAAGCCTTGCCAAGCGTTTTGGAAGCCAAACTTTCAGGCCAACGCGAAGAATTATTAGAAGTTTTGGTGGATCCGACAAAACTTGAATCTTATAAAATTGACCCTAAGGATTTGGGCCGACGTTTGATTAATAACAATCAATTGGTCACCGCTGGCTCGCTTGATCGCGGCGCGGGGCGGTTTAATGTTAAGGTCCCTGGGCTTATCCGCACAGCCCAAGATGTGTTTAATATCCCCTTGAAGACAGGCGAGACGGGCGACGTTACTCTTAAAGATATCGCCACCATCTTACGCACCTTTAAAGACCCTGTTAGCTATAGCCGCTTTAATGGTCAGCCAACAATTGCCCTTTCTGTTATTAAGCGCAAAGGCACCAATATTATTGAAAACAACATGGCCGTGCGCCAAAGCGTCGCCGCTTTTACCAAAGAATGGCCCAGCGCCATCAGTATTAATTTTGCCCTTGATCAATCAAAGTTTATTTTTGAAGTTTTAGGCTCTCTGCAAGCCGCCATTTTAACCGCTATCATTCTGGTGATGATTGTGGTGGTGGCGACCCTTGGGCTGCGCTCTGGCTTGCTGGTTGGGCTGGCCATTCCGACCTCCTTTATGATTGGATTTTTACTCATTGGTATGATGGGCTTAACAGTGAACATGATGTTGATGTTTGGCATGGTGTTGACGGTTGGGATCTTGGTTGATGGAGCGATTGTGGTGGTTGAATATGCGGATCGCAAAATGGCTGAAGGGCTTGGCCCTACCGAGAGTTATATCTTGGCCGCAAAACGTATGTTTTGGCCTGTCACCTCTTCTACTGCCACCACATTAGCGGCCTTTTTACCGCTTTTATTTTGGCCAGGGGTGTCGGGTAAATTTATGAGCTATTTGCCGCTTACTGTGATTTTTGTGCTTAGTGCCTCGTTGCTGACAGCGATGATATTTTTGCCCGTCTTAGGGTCCCTCGTTGGGAAAAATGTTAGTGATGTTGATGGACAAGCGGTGGCCAAACAACTCTCGGGATCAGCGCCTGTGAATTACAAAGATGTACCTGGCATCTCTGGGGTTTACGTCCGCCTAATTGAACGGCTGATTTATCATCCCTTTAAAGTTATTTTGATTGCGCTCCTGGTTATGACTGGTGTGTTTTTCGCTTATAAAAAATTACAAAATGGGGTGGAGTTCTTTGTTGATACGGAACCTGAACAAGCGCTTGTTTTTGTCTCAGCGCGGGGCAATTTATCAGCGCAAGAAGAGCTTAGCTTAGTGCTCGATGTCGAGCGCGTTGTGCTCGACGTTAAGGGCATAGCGTCTGTGTTTACCACTACAGGTGGGGGCGGCAGTGGGCCTGAGGTGGGCTCAGGTGTGACCGATGCCCCGCTTGATCAAATTGGGATCATAACTGTTGAGTTAGATGATTTTTCAAAAAGAGCTCCTGGCAAACAAATCTTGCAAGAATTACGTACACGGACCCAAACCATTCCGGGTATTAAGGTTGAGGTGCGCAAGCGTGAGGATGGGCCTCCTGTTGGTAAGGCCATTAAACTTGAAGTGTATGGGGCTGAGCGCCAACAGGCCTATGATGTGGTTGAAAAAATCAACAATCACTTAACCACCGGCATGACGGGCTTGCGTGATATTGAAGATTCGCGGCCGCTCCCGGGCATTGAATGGATTTTAGATGTTGATCGGAAAGAAGCGGGACGGTTTGGCGCTGATGTTGCCTCTGTTGGTGGGCTCATACAATTTGTTACCAATGGCTTTTTAATTGGCAAATACCGCCCGGATAATTCTGAAGATGAGGTGGATATTCGTGTGCGTTTTCCTGTTGATAGCCGCACGCTTGATGGTTTGGATGAGCTGCGTTTGCCCACGCGCAATGGGTTAGTGCCGATTGCAAATTTTGTCACTCGAAAAGCTGCGCCTAAAGTGAATACGATTATTCGTAAAGATGGGAGCTTTGTAACCACGATCAAAGCTGCGGTAGAAGATGGCGTGTTGGGCAATGCAAAGGTCAAAGAATTGAATGAATGGATCGGGACCCAGAGCTGGCCACAAGGGGTGCGCTTTAAATTCCGCGGGGCCGACGAAGAGGAAAAAGAATCTGGAGAATTTTTAGCCAAAGCAATGGTTGGCGCTTTGTTCTTGATGTTTATCATTTTGCTAACCCAGTTCAACAGTTTTTATCAATCTTTTTTAACGCTCTCGACCGTGATCATGTCGATTATTGGTGTGTTGCTAGGAATGATCATCACAGGGCAAACCTTTTCAATTATTATGACCGGAACGGGGATTGTTGCCCTGGCTGGCATTGTGGTGAACAATTCTATTGTATTGATTGATACGTTTAACCGACTAAAAGAACAGGGCATCTCTTCCATTGATAGCGCTCTGCGCTCTGCCGCTCAACGGTTACGCCCCGTCTTGTTGACAACGATCACTACGATCTGTGGCTTGCTGCCTATGGCTTTGCAGATTAACCTCGATTTTTTCAATCACACAATTCAGCTGGGATCAGTTACTTCCATTTGGTGGGTGCAACTTGCGACATCGATCATATTTGGGCTGGGCTTTGCAACCATCATCACCCTCATCATAACACCTGTTATGTTGGCCTTGCCGGAGATTTTTGTAGCAAGACATTGGGTTCAGCTTAAAAAGCTTGCTAGCCATTTGCCTTATTGGGGGCGGTATAAAGAAGGGTAAACAATGATCGTTGCGATTGGTAAGTGCCGCGAGCTAGGCTTTTTTCTCTCTCACGGCTATTTCAAGCGCGAAAAGCGCTTGAGCCTGCGAGGGCGCGGCGCTAGGCGCCGGACGCCTGTGGCGTCATGTTCGCTCGCTAAGCTCGCTGCCTTCTTCGGATGGAAAGAACAACAAAATGGCCTTTGCGATTGGTAGGTGACGCACCTAGTCTAAGAAATCTTTATAATAGCTCAAGCCATATTTTTTGAAGATGGTCTCTAGCTCACCAGATTTGCGCAATTCGAGAACAATATCACCTAGGGCATAAGCCAGATCACGACTGTCTTCTTTCACAGCCATGCCAATATCCCAGCGCGGAATTGACATCCCTCTAAAGGGAGGGCTTGAGATGGTGTAGGGTCTATTGGTGGCTTTTACCGCCGCCTCAATTTGCCCTCTGGGGCCCATAAGGCCGGCAACTTCTTGTTTTTTTAAACCCTCGATTGCGTCTTTAAACCACCGATAGCGCACAACATTTTTTCTCATCCGGCCGCCAAAGGTTGAGGGTGAGGAGAGATAAAAATCAGCTAGCGTATCTAGTTCTACTCCGACTTTTTCTTGCAAAAAAGGAGCTAGTGTTTCAGCCTCGCCCACTTGCGAGGGATCGAGAGCGAGAGACATACGTTCGGTATAATAACGCCCAAATATGACAGCTAATTTATTGCGTTCACGCAAGGCATCATCTACGGGTACGTGCATCATAACGTCAGCAATGCCGCCGCCAATATAATGGCCTTTCCATACATTGTTGCGCAAATCATCATCTACAGTTTCATCCGCGCCGCGCACGAAAAAGTTTACGGTCACACCAAGTTTTTCGGCTAGGCGTTTGCCAATTTCCACATCAATGCCGGTCATTTTTTTGTCCGGCCCTTTATATGAATAGGGGGGGAAATCTTCATAAACAAAAACACGCAGATACTTGCTCTCTATTACATCATCAAGCGGGCGCGCATTTGCAGTGTCACTGGTGCTCAAAGACGCTGGTAGCGTTAAGAACAGACATAATACAAAAATGGCAAGCAGAGAAACCTCTGTTTGCCATTTTCCATTCAAATTTAATTTTTTCATCATCATCAATTTTACTGTGAGACCTTGATTGCACGTTCATAATCTAGAGTTTGGCAATTGCCGCCAGCACCTTTAACAGCTGCTTCATCGTCTTCTTCTGGACGAATGTTAACATAGGCACGGATTGACCACATTGCTTCTTGAGGCATTAGCTTGTCAAAAGCTGGCATCTTTCCAATTCCATTTTGAAAATAGCCTTTACGAACGCGGTTGATATACCAAGCATCCCCTTCTTGGTCTTTTTCAAGATAACGAAGGTCTGGGGCCACGCCACCAGAGACGACACCTAGGCCATGACAACGGGCACAGTTTTGATTGTAAGCGGCACAACCAATTTCAATTGCACGTTTAATTTGATCTGGTGTTTTTTTTGCTGAATATGGATTTTCTTCTAGCCAGCCATCGCCGAGCTCTTTTAACCCTGTTATGTCAACTGCTTGTGGTTGCACGTCACCATGACTAAACCCAACAGCTGTAAAACCAATTAGACCCATTATAACGATAGAGGTAGTGATGATCAGCTTCCCAATTTGCATTCGTATTTCTCCTAATAAAATTATTTTGCCCCCAAACATCTTTAAGGCCAACATAGTCAAATGACCCTTTTCCCAATATTGTGCTTTAGTGCATTTAATCTGCTATTTATAATTATAGTTAGCACGACTTAGGATATTATTTTTAACTTTTCCCAGAAAAATTGTGAACCTCTCACTTTGTTGATTATTTAAACTGTCTGGGTCATTCATCAACGCGTCTCTTGATCAAGTTGACTATAAGTCTGGTAAAAGAAAATGTCGAAGTTAAGGTGTTGTTCTAACTTTAATAACTTTAATGATTTTTAAAATGCCTCTCTCATAACTTTCTTAACTCTAGCTGTTAAGTTTATGTTGGTGCTAGACATGAATTTCGCAGTTTTATTTTGAGTGTTATGACTTCAACTGTTTTTGTGTATTGTCTACGCTTTTAAAAGTTATGGGAGAGAAAAATTTATGGTCTTTAATGTGCGCTCTTTTAAGTCCTTATCTATGATGTTTAGTTTTTTATTCTTACAACAATTATTTTTCCCTTCTTCCTTGAGTATTGGTGTTGCACAAGCTGAAGATTTAAAGATTGAGTTCTTATATCTTGAATTTAGGGATAAACGCCCTCCTACCCTCTCTAATTTGATTGCTCCGCCTAAAGATGATGGGCAATTGGGTGCTAGACTTGGCATCAAAGATAACAATACAACTGGTCGTTTTCTAAAGCACAACTACCTGATGGATGAGGTTGTCATTAAACATGGGGAAGATTTTAAGGCCCGTCTTGATGAAATATTAGCCGATAAAAAACAGTCCTTTATTGTCGCCAATATGCCAGCTGATAAACTCTTAATGCTTGCAAAGCACAAAGATGCTCAAAATCGATTGGTTTTTAACGCCAGCGCTTTGGATACCCATTTGCGTAGCGTATCGTGTTTACCGAACCTGTTGCACACAATGCCAAGCCGTAAAATGTTAACGGATGGGATTTCTCAATTTTTGGTCAAAAAACAATGGACAAAAGTGTTGCTTATTGAGGGCAACCACGAGAACGACAAAGCGCTTGCTGAAGAGTTTCGACGCTCTGCAAAGAATTTCCGCTTAAAAATAGTTCTTGATAAAAAATGGCCCGAAGGGGCGGATATGCGCCGCAACGCTGCCAAAGAAGTCCCTGCTTTTACACAAGGCGCTGAGTATGATGTTGTGTTTATTGCAGATGAAGCCAAAGATTTTGGCCAGTATGTCCTTTATCACACCTGGCTGCCTCGCCCTGTTGTGGGTAGTCATGGACTAGAGGCTGTTGTCTGGGACCGTGTGGTGGAACAATGGGGTGCAGCCCAATTACAGAGCCGGTTCAAAAAAAATCACACCAGAGATATGGGCCAAAAAGATTATGCTGCTTGGGCCGCGATCAGAACGATTGCAGAGGCGGTAACGCGAACCAAGTCTCTCGATGTTCCGACTTTAAAAGACTATATTTTGGGTCCTAAAATTAGACTTGCTATGTTTAAAGGGCGCTCAATGAGCTATCGTCCATGGTCTGGCCAGATGCGCCAAACCATTCCGTTAATCCATGCTGGTGGTGCTGTGGTTAATCTGGCACCACTTGAGGGGTTTTTACATCCTAAAACCGAGCTTGATACGATTGGCGTTGATGAAAGCCAAGCTAAATGTCGGGTTCAGAAATAATTTTATTGTAGATCACCCTTTTAAAATAAAAGGGTTGGTTATTTTATGCGCTAAATCTTAGGAGAATAAATATGCGTTTTTTGAAATATGTGGGAGCAAAGTTTGTAGCAACTGCAGCCATATGCGGGCTATCTGCCAGCCCGGCTTTTGCTGACCACGTTTATGTGACGAATGAAAAAGATGACACAGTTAGTGTGATTGATGTGAAAACCTTAGAGGTTATCAAAACCATTCCGGTTGGAGAACGCCCACGTGGTATTATTTTATCAAAAGATAAAAAACATGTTTATATTTGCGCCTCAGATAGTGACACGGTTCAGGTTATGGAACTTGCCACGGGGAAAATTTTACATGAACTGCCATCTGGTCAAGACCCTGAGCAATTTGTTTTGCACCCCACTAAAGATTTGCTGTTTATTGCCAATGAAGATGATGCCATCACTACGGTTGTAGATGTCAAAAAGCGCACTGTCGTTGCCCAGATCGATGTGGGTATTGAACCTGAAGGCATGGCCGTCAGCCCTGATGGGAAATGGGCCATTACAACTTCTGAGACAACAAACTTTGTTCACTGGATCAACACGGAAACCTTCGTTTTGGAGCATAATTCTTTGGTTGATCAGCGCCCACGTCACGCTGAATTTACACATGATGGCAAACAGCTTTGGGTTTCAGCTGAAATCGGCGGCACCGTGACTGTGTTTAATGTTGAAGACCAATCTGAGGTCGCTAAAATTTCATTTGAGATCGCCGGCATGTCGAAGGACCGCATCCAGCCTGTTGGCATTCGCTTTGCTAAAGATGGTTCTAAGGCTTTTGTGGCGCTTGGGCCTTCAAACCGGGTGGCAGTGATTGATACGAAAACTTTTAAGGTCATCAAATATATGCTGGTTGGTCGCCGGGTTTGGCATATTGGTATAACTGATGATGGAAAATTGGGTTTTAGTACCAATGGTATTTCAGGTGATGTTTCTGTCCTTGACCTTGAAAGCCTGAAAGTTCTTAAAACCATTAAAGTTGGACGCTACCCTTGGGGTGCTGCTGTGGTGCCATCGCCTTAAGGACGTCCATATTTAGTTTAGGATACGAAGAATGCACTTTTAAAGTGAATAAATAAGTCATTTCTCACCGAGGCATTTTGGATGTATCGGTTTTAAGGACAGAGCTCCATAAATCACTTTTATGAGTTTATAGTTTGATAAAGAAGCAAAGTGATTGGCATCCAATCACTTTGCTTTTATGTTGATGTTTTGAAACTTTATAAAACCTACAACGATAATATCCAACCCAGGTGTATCTAACGTTATGAAACAAGATGGGCAACCAAACGTACCTGCCATTTCGATCGAGAATGTTTCCTATTATTATGGAAGCCGGCAAGCTCTGAATGATGTGAGTTTACAAGTTAAAACAGGGCAATTTACGGCCTTGCTTGGAGCAAATGGGGCAGGGAAATCAACGCTCTTTTCTCTCATTACGCGGTTGTTTGATACAGCGATTGGAGAGATATTAATTGATGGCAAGTCATTTAAAACCAGTGGCTCTGATGCCCTGGCCCCGCTTGGCGTCGTATTCCAACAAACGACACTCGATCTCGACCTGACTGTTTGGCAAAACTTGAAATATTTTTCTTTGTTGCGCGGCATGGGGTCTAAACTTACGACCAGGCGCATAGAAGAAACGCTCACCGAACTGGAAATGTTTGAACGCGTTCATGAGTTGGTTAGAGATTTAAACGGTGGGCACCGGCGTCGTGTTGAGATTGCTCGCGCCTTGTTACATGAACCTAAATTATTACTTTTGGATGAACCTACGGTTGGTCTCGATATTCAGACCCGGCGGGTGATTGTTAATCATGTGCATGATTTGGCGAACTCGGGCAAAATTGCTGTTTTATGGACCACACACTTGATGGATGAAATTAAGGACCAAGACCACCTTATTGTTTTGGATGGTGGCAAGATTATAGAAGATGGCCAGGTGAATGACGTGTTGATGAGGGTTGGCGCTGAGACTATTGAGGCGGCGTTTGAATCACTTGTCAAAGGCGAAAAGGAGCGTTTATCATGATTAATGTTCATATGGCCCGCGCTTTTTACGGCATTGTGATGCGCGAATTTTTGAGATTTTTTCAACAACGTGCTCGGTTTTTCTCTGCTTTGGTGCGCCCGCTCATTTGGTTGTTGGTGTTCTCTGCGGGGTGGCGCCAAACCCAAGGTCTTGCCCCCTACCCGCCTTATGAAACTTATATTCCTTATGAGGTTTATATGATCCCTGGGCTGTGTGCCATGATCCAGTTGTTCAATGGGATGCAGAGCTCTTTATCGATGATTTATGACCGCGAGATGGGGTCTATGCGCGTGCTGCTCACCACCCCTTTGCCGCGTTGGTTTATTTTGCTCTCTCGGTTGATGGCCAGCGTGGCTGTCTCTATTTTGCAGGTTTATGCTTTCTTGGGCATTGCTTTTCTATTTACTTACTTTGAGGTATTGGATTTGGATATTGACCCCATAGGGTATCTCACCGTGCTACCAGCGTTGATTGTCTCTGGTTTTATGTTGGGGGCGCTTGGTATGGCGCTTTCATCGACAGTTAAGCAGCTGGAAAATTTTGCTGGCGTGATGAATTTTGTGATTTTTCCTATGTTCTTCATCTCTTCGGCCTTGTTTCCGTTATGGCGCATTAAAGATCTGTCCTATGCTTTTTATCAATTTTGCCAATATAATCCCTTTACCTACGCGGTAGAGCTTATTCGTTTTGCCTTACATGGGCAGTATTATGGGCTGGGAGCTCTTGTTGTCTGCTCAACGGCGCTTATTGCCTTTACCGTTGCGGTCTATTCATATGATCCAGCTAGGGGCATGCAGGCCCAACCAAAAGGGGCAAAAAGAGCCGGCTAAGAGGTTTTTTGAAAAATGAAGTTAGGCTCTTGCTTTTGCAGGCCCTTTCAGCTATAGATTGCTGCTTGAAATCCAACAAATATTGTTAATTGGCTCGTCAGCTTTGGTGGCGACGTTATTACTTTGAAAGCATACGAGATGAGAAAAGATATTCATCCTGATTATCATAAGGTGACTGTTGTTTTAACTGACGGTTCTGAGTTTGAAACATTTTCAACTTATGGAGCTGAAGGTGAGCGCATTGTTTTGGATATTGATCCAAATACACACCCTGCTTGGACTGGCGGTAGCCAACATTTGGTTGACCGCGGTGGGCGGCTATCTAAATTTAAGAAGAAATTTGACGGCTTTATCTAGGGATAACAGAGGCCTTGTTTATATATCCAAGGTCTAACCGTTGAGCTTTGAATTGATGGTTTAAAGGCTTATTTTAAAAAAGGCTCTGGAATAATTTCCAGAGCCTTTTTATTTATACTTTTTTCTTACGCCGCACTTTTGATATTTGACAAATAACAGTGTTTGCTGACTACGTGCTCCCAGACTCGGATATTAGCGCGGGAGGCTAACTTCGTCTGCGCCGAAAGCTTGTTTCAACATTTCAAACTGCTCAGTTAAAGGATTGTCTTTATTTTGTTTCTCTTCAGGTGCTTCATAAATCATGCGTTCAAGCACATGAATGCGATCATGTAGACGCTCAGCATTTTTAATCAATTGCTGAAGGCGGGCTGGTAATTCAGGAAAATGTTTAATGTGAGCAGCACGGGTCGATGATTGGATTTTGACTTTTTGTTTTTCTGCCAAAGCTTGCTCTTGTGACATTTCCCCTTCATTCACGGCCCGCTGGATCAATAGCCAAGACGCCATTTGCATTAAGCGTGTGGTTAACCGCATGCTCTCAGTTGCATAGGCAAGGGATGTGGTTTGTGAAAGGGCTTTTGCTTCACGCCGTCCATCTGTATCAAGATAGTTGGCAGTTTCTTCAACCAAGGTCATACCTTCTTTGAAGATATCAAGGAAACAATCTGAACTAACAAACCGTTCTGCAAAAGAGATGGTTTGTGTGGTGTTATTATTTTTTTCGATTACGCGAGACATATTTACTCTCTAACTCATAATAAACTGAACTTATAAATAAACTAACTTGCAGATAATTTTGCAAATTTTTTCGATTACTCATTATTAACGAATGGCTTTGACTTAAGCGTATTCTTTAGAGCAAAAATAAGGCCAGTTTTACTCAACTCACAACAGATATTTAATATGACTGATTTTTTTCATTTTGGCCATAAAAAAAAGCCGCCAACTTGGCGGCTCAGGAAGTTAACAGGGAGGCGTCACAGAGCGGTTAGTCTTGCTCTGTATTCAGTAAGACTGAATGTTTATAGATTAGCTCTAAATAGATAACAAAACCTTAACAAGGCCCCTTAAGCGAATGGGACAAGCGAGCGATTCAATCAATGTTTTGGCCTTAACCTGCTGATAGCCTTTGATTTTGTAAGTTTTGAAGCCTTTGTAATTAATTTTTACTTATCTTAAGTATCGGATTTAAACAGACCTTGTGCCACATCAGCTTGTGAGCGTTTTGCCTTCATAGCCGTTTTGACCCGTATAATTTCTTGATTGATTTTGGTTAAACGTTCTTCCAACTCTTCTATGGAAAATATACTTAATTCTTCACCAACTATAATTTCACTATTAGATGATTTTTGCGGTGCCCATTCATCTTGTGTCATTGCTGTTACCCTTTTGTATGTCTGTTCAGGTCGTTATTTTTGGGATAGACCTGGTTAATCGTACTGATATGAAAAACTTTCTATTTGATTGTTTCATTTTGACTTAAGGACTTGATGATGTCTATTCCCTCTTTGATGCGTTGTGTGCCAACGCCAGATATAGCTGGCGCTGATCATTTGGAAATCCAACAACAGAACGTTCCGGTTTGCGGCCCTTCTCAAGTGCTGATTAAGGTGGCAGCTGCCGGGATTAATCGTCCTGACATCTTACAAAGAGATGGGCTTTACCCTGCGCCCAAGGGGCATTCTCTTATTTTGGGATTGGAAGTTGCTGGAGAGATTGTTCAGGTCGGCGATGATGTGAAAGAGCTAGCTATCGGCCAACTGGTTTGTGCTTTGGTTAATGGGGGGGGCTATGGGGAGTATTGTGTCGCTGAGAGGGGCTGTGTTTTGCCCGTGCCCACCGGGTTAAACTTAGTAGAGGCGGCTAGCTTACCAGAGACTGTGTTTACGGTTTGGCATAATGTATTTGAACGGGCACGGTTGAAGAGCGGTGATTGGTTTCTGGTGCATGGCGGCTCTAGTGGCATTGGTATTACTGCCATTCAAATGGCCAAAGCTTTTGGTGCAAAAGTTATCGCAACGGCTGGGTCTGTTGAAAAATGCGACGCTTGTAAGCGGCTTGGCGCTGACGAGGCAATCAATTACAAACAACAAGACTTTGTTCAAGAGACCAAAACGATCACCCAAGGGCGCGGTGTGAATGTGATCCTTGATATGGTGGGGGGAGACTATATCGAGAAGAACTTTGTCGCAGCTGGCGTTGAGGGCGTGATTGTGCAAATTGCCTTTCTGGGCGGGGCCAAAGCAAATGTCAATTTTATGCGTTTAATGATGAAACGGCTGACACTAACAGGATCGACCTTACGTGCGCGTGATGAACCGACAAAAACGGGGATCGCTCAAAATGTTTTAGAGCATATTTGGCCGCTTATTGAGGCGGGAACCATTAAACCTCAGATAGATCGCGTTTTTAAGTTTGATGAGATTAAAAAGGCCCATCAGCATATGGAACAGGGCAATCACATTGGAAAGATAATATTGGATTTTTGTTAAAAAACGCACTGCTTTTAATTCTTTTTACGAGCGGGGAAACTTTTATTCGTTTCATGTTTTTAAATGCGTTTTTTTCAAATTATAATCGTCAAAATTATATTCTTTTTGTTGGGTTGACCTTTTGACTAAAATTTTGCAATTATGACAGCATTGCATCTGTTTCTTTTTTGGAAAAGAGCCATTTTTTTTGGAAAAGAGCCATTTAAGAAACGATTTTGACTTTTAAGAGATGTATTTCTTTTAAATGGTCAATTTCTTTTGTGAAATGCTTTTTTCTGCTATAAACCTTTGATAACTTCTTCTTTAAGTAAAATTGAGGGTTTGTCTAAACTTTTTCAGACAAACTTCTTTAAGAGTCAGGCTTCTTTAAAGTGAAGCTTATTGAAAATTGTATGAACTTAGTGAAGCGTCGTGCGGGGTTTTGTTTTTAACATTCATGGTCCCCGCTTTTTGATAGAAATAATTAATGACTTTAACAGAGATAATAAATGACTAATGCACCCTTGATGCCGAAAGCGACAGCTGTTTGGCTCGTTGATAATACCTCACTTACATTTGATCAGATCGCAGAATTTTGCGGCTTGCATGTGCTTGAGGTCAAAGGCATTGCTGATGACGATGTTGCTCATGGTATTAAAGGTATGGACCCGATTTCATCTGGTCAGCTATCTCGAGAAGAGATTGCCCGGGCGCAAAAAGATAGCTCTTATCGTTTGGAGATTTCTGAGTCTAAAGTTTCTATTCCTGAGATTAAGCGAAAACGCTCACCTCGTTACACACCGGTGTCTCGCCGTCAGGATCGACCAAATGCCATTTTATGGCTGTTAAAGCGTCATCCAGAATTAAAAGATAGCCAAGTTATGCGGCTTGTTGGAACGACCAAACCAACCATTGAAGCGATTAGAGAACGCACCCATTGGAATGCATTGAATTTGCAACCGATGGACCCCGTTACGCTTGGTTTATGTAGCCAAATTGATCTTGATAATGCCGTAAAGCGCGCCGCGCGCCGCTTAGAAAAAGAAGCGAAAGCACAAGGCATTGATTTGATCAAACCTGAAGAAGACACAGCTAGCTTATTGCCAGCCGAAGAGACGATGGATGCTGCCCCAAAATCTGTTGCCAAAGAACCAGAACCTGCTGCTGTCACAGTTGAGAGTGTCTTTGGGGATACCTCAAAAGATGACACTGATGCCAATGGCTGAAGCGGCGCGAACAGCTAAGGCTGGTTGAGTTCGTTCTTTCCATGTAAGTCTATGGTAGAGGGTGAGCGTTTTTGCACTATTTTTCCTCTGCCTCATCCTTATCTGAAACAGCTCGGCGCATGGAGAGTGCCCCGCCATCAGCATATATGGTTTGACCTGTGATGTAACTGGCATCTTCACTGGCAAGAAAAGCGGCAACACTTGCAATCTCAGATGGGTTGCCAAAGCGCCCGATTGGGGTAAATTCTAAAGCCTTTTTCTTCTTCTTATCATTTTTTTCAATTTTAGAGAGCTGCGGCGTCATCACGTTGCTGGGGCCAATTGCATTCACTCTGATCCCGTGAGGGGCTAATGCTTGAGACATGGCCTTTGTTAATTGTCCAAGACCACCATTGGCAACCGTAAATGCAACCGCGTTTGGTTCGGCTAAAACAGTATGGATCGATGAGATGAAAATGATTGTCCCTGGAGGTAAGTCTTTTTCTTGTTGTTTTATCATTTGCTTGGCCACGGCTTTGCCAAGTAGAAAAGCGCCTTTTAAATTAATGTCAATAATGGTGCTAAATTCGTCTTCAGATAAAGACATAAAGGGTTTGTCATCTCGAATGGCGACCGAATTTAAGAGAATGTCAATTTGACCATAAGCCTCTAGGGTTGCTGCGACAAGATTATGTACATCCAATTTTTCAGAAACATTGCAATGGATATATTCAGCCTCAAAACCCTTGGTTTTTATTTCACTAACAACAGCCTGCCCTCCCTCCTCATCAATATCGGCAATGATGGTTTTAGCCCCTTCTTGAGCAAACCGGTGCGCGCTAGCCCGGCCAATGCCTAGAGCACCGCCTGTGATGATTGCAACTTTTCCATTCAGTGACATCAATGTGATCCTTGTTTTTAGCCGATATTTCGTTTTTTAAAGACAGTTTTAATGTCATCTAGAATGGCTGGATCATCGATGGTTGCTGGCGTGGTGTAGCTTTCCCCATCTGCAATTTTACTGATGGTGCCGCGCAATATTTTGCCCGATCGTGTCTTGGGTAAGCGGTCAATGGTGAGCGCTGTTTTAAAAGCTGCGACGGGGCCTATCTTTTCTCTGACCAAGCTGATCACTTCTTGCTCAATGTCACTAGAGGGGCGGGTCACGCCGCTATTGAGCACGATTAATCCAAGCGGCAATTGCCCCTTTAACTTGTCTTGGACCCCAAAGACCGCGCATTCTGCCACATCTTCGTGAGCCGCAATGACCTCTTCCATACCGCCAGTTGAAAGACGGTGTCCGGCCACATTTATCACATCATCTGTACGGGCCATCACATACACATAGTTTTCTTCATCCATATACCCCGCGTCAGCCGTTTCATAATATCCTTTGAATTTGGATAAATAGCTTTCCTTATAGCGGACGTCATCTTCCCATATGGTGGGCGCACAACCTGGGGGCAATGGCAGCTTTATGGCTATAGCACCGATCTCATCTGGTGGGCATTTGCCCCCCTCATCAGTTAAGATATCAATTTCATAGCCAGGCATTGGTAGGTTTGAAGAGCCCAATTTGGTGGCGCATTTTTCCAAACCAAAGGGAATGGCTGTTATGGCCCAGGCTGTTTCTGTTTGCCACCAGTGATCAATAACCGGTTTATCCAGAGCGCTCTGAGCCCATTTTATAGTGTCTGGGTCTGCTCGTTCACCAGCTAGAAATAAAGCGCGCATGCTAGACGTGTCAGCTTGGTCGATGAGCTCGCCTTGCGGGTCTTCTCGTTTTATGGCCCGAATGGCAGTGGGGGCCGTGAAGAGGATGTTAACACCGTGGCGTTCAATCACCTTCCAGAATATGCTTGCATCTGGTGTGCCCACTGGCTTGCCTTCATAGAGTATGGTCGTTGCCCCTTGCAAGAGCGGCGCATAGACAATGTAGGAATGGCCCACAACCCAGCCTACATCTGAGGCGGCCCACATAACCTCTCCTGGTTCGATGCCATAGATGTTGTTCATGGTCCATTTCATGGCAACCATGTGCCCGCCATTGTCACGTACCACGCCTTTTGGTTTGCCTGTTGTGCCTGATGTATAAAGAATGTAGAGCGGGTCCGTTGCATCTAGAGAGACGCAATCTACGGTTTCCTCTTTGTGTTTGGCTTCATCGAACAATTGTGTCCAATCTTTATCATTTGGCCCCATTGAAGCAGGTGATTGGCCGTCTCGTTGATAGATAAGCGTGGTCTCAACTTTGTAAGTGGCTAGATCGATGGCTTTGTCAATTAAGGGTTTATATTCGACAACCCGGTTAGGCTCTAGGCCGCAAGAGGCGGCGATGATTAGTTTTGGTTTGCAATCATTAATACGAATGGCCAATTCATCGGCTGCAAAGCCACCAAAGACGACGCAATGTACCGCCCCGATGCGCGCGCAGGCTAGCATGGCGATGACAGCTTGCGGGATCATTGGCATATAAATGATAACCCGATCTCCCTTGCTCACACCTTGATCGGCGATCACTTTGGCAAAGGTGGCCACATCATCTCGCAAATCTTCATAGGAAATGGATTGAACCTCATTGGTCATTTCGCTGTGATATATGATGGCAGCTTGACCTGGTCGGTCGGGGACGTGTCTATCTAGGCAATTATAAGCCGTGTTGCACATGGCGCCTTTGAACCAGCGCCCATAAGGACCATCAGTTGGATCGAAAACTTGGTCCCATTTTTTATCCCAACTTAAATCGTTGGCTGCGTTCTCCCAAAAACCTTGTTTATCATTCAACCAAGATTGATACACATCTTTATAGCTGCTCATTCTATATGCCTTTTTGTTTTTGTAGGTCGCAAACACATAACCGCCAGGCGCTGACTTAATTTAAACTTTAAAAACGAAAATGTTATTCAAGATAGCTTATTGTTTAATTGTAATCTGTTTTTGAAAAAATACCCCGCCTTTTCATGAAAAGGCGGGGTATTTTATACGATCTTCAAGAGATCTTTATTGATGAGCTAAGATTGCCAACAGTAGCAAAGCTACAATATTTGCGATTTTAATCATTGGGTTAATCGCTGGTCCGGCTGTATCTTTATACGGATCACCAACTGTATCACCAGTGATGGCCGCTTTGTGAGCATCTGAGCCTTTGCCGCCATAATTGCCATCTTCGACATATTTCTTGGCATTGTCCCAAGCTCCGCCGCCTGCTGTCATAGACAGAGCAACAAACAGACCTGTGATAATGATACCCAACAACATTGCACCCAGAGCACTAAAGGCTGCTGATTTGCCGGCGATTTCATTAATCACAAAGAAGCAAACAAACGGTGACAAGATTGGCAAGAGTGAGGGAACGATCATCTCTTTGATCGCGGCCTTGGTTAGCATATCAACGGCGCGGCCATAATCTGGCTTCTCAGTGCCTTCCATAATGCCCGGGCGCTCTTTAAATTGCGCACGAACTTCTTCAACGATTTTACCACCTGCACGGCCAACGGCCATCATGCCCATTGAGGCAAACAGATATGGCAACATGCCGCCAAAGAACAAGCCGACCACCACATATGGGTTTGAGAGCGAAAAGTCGACAGATACACCTTCAAAGTAAGAATAAGCACCAGTGCCTTCATTCGCTTTGGCAACGAAGTGCTTTAGATCTTCTGTATAGGCTGCGAAAAGAACCAATGCGCCAAGCCCAGCAGAACCGATAGCGTAGCCTTTGGTTACAGCTTTTGTGGTGTTACCAACAGCGTCTAGTGCATCTGTTGTGTTGCGCACTTCTTCCGGCAAATCCGCCATTTCAGCAATGCCACCGGCATTATCTGTAACAGGGCCGAACGCATCAAGGGCGACAACAAGACCTGCTAATGCAAGCATGGTTGAGACCGCAATGGCGATGCCAAACAAACCAGCAAGAGAATAAGAAATGATGATGCCTGCAATGATGACAAGAGCTGGTAGCGCTGTTGCCTCTAGTGACACAGCCAGACCTTGGATCACATTGGTGCCATGACCTGTC
>JAJFHF010000123.1 GCA_021775775.1 Hyphomicrobiaceae bacterium | reverse complement strand
GCACTTTGAGAAAAAGAGAAAGAAGAAAACGAGGGGGACAAAAAAAACGAAACGATAAAACAAAACAAAGTGAGGCAAACGGCAGTTTGCCTTTTCATAATAACGATCTTAGTCGCACTCAAAACCCCGACAAATACCAGTGCCATACAAGCAAAACAAATGTCACCAATGCCTCTAGTGCAATTAAGCCGAGCCTCGCTTGCCCCGTGCCGCAACTGCTTTCCCCTAATATGAGAACAAGAGATATAAAGACAAAATGCCCTACATCTCTGTTAACAGATAATCAGTGTACTAATAATTATCAGATTAGGAGAAATATTTTGGCACGGCAACCGAAATACAAGTCTCAAATTGAAATCTTCGAGAAAGAGAAGAACAAATAAAAAACATCAAAGGGAAAACCATAAAACTTAAAATATTATCGATAACAACCGCCAAGTTATCCACAGAGCAACCAAACAAAAGAGACTAAATTTTTAAGATTTTAAAACGTTTCAACGACCAAAGACCATCAAAAATTATAAAACCTTATTGACGAACCCAAACAATTCGATAGATCCAATCAATCTTTGTAAGGTCAACAAACTCAGTCTCATTGTAGTTTTGCAAAGAAGCCAATTCCAAGCGCTTTAAAGAGTGACGCATAAAGAGGTGAGCCTTTACCTGTCCGTCACTATATCTGACCACAACACGATCACCGCGTCGCTTCTCCGCTTGCGGGCTTATCACTAAGATATCTCCGGCCCAATATACAGGCTGATATCCATCCACAACAACCTCAAGGGCAAACATATCTTCATCTTGGATCTCAGGAAAATGAATCTGATCCCAAGCCTCAACCAGCGGTATCCCCTCTGCATCAAAATAATCACCCTTTCCCGCTAAATCCATATCTATAAGCGGAATAGAGCGTTCAAAAACATTTGAGTGAACATCCATAGAAACCAGCAAGTTCATTAACTCATCAAAAGAAGCCCCCGTAGCCTCCAGGACTTTGGCAATACTTTCCGTACTCGGCCAACGCTGTCGTCCACCAGATGTAAAACGTTTTGATTTATTAAACGTGGTTGCATCAAGTCCAGCAGCCCGTGCAAGCCCAGAGGGAGATAGATTATAACGTTCCGCAATGCTATCAATTGCAGCCCATATTGAATTGTGGGTTATCATACCGCCGCACCTATTATAATGAAGGACTTAATTCCTATGAAAGGGATATATGCCTTATTAGCATAGATAAACACTTTATGTATAGAAAAATATGAAGATAGACAGACAATAATTCCTATAGTTAACCCCCCCATAAAATGAGAAGTCAAAGAGCATGACAACAATCTATAAAATAGAAAACCAAGAGAGCTGGCAGACCGCGAAATCCACTGGTATTTATGAAGGCTCAAGCGATGATTTAAAAGATGGCTTTATCCATTTTTCCACTCAACAGCAACTACAAGCCACACTAGATAAACACTATAAAGGCAAATCTAATCTTTTACTAATAGCCCTCAACTCAGAAATACTCGGTTTAAATTTAAAATGGGAACCTTCACGTGGCGGCGACCTATTCCCCCACCTATATGCCCCATTGCCAACCACCCATATTATGTGGGAGAAACCCATAATACAAAATGACAATGGAACGCACAGCATCCCTTGCCTATCAAACGAACAATAAGAGCCGGAAATAAACGTGGTAAATTTATATAAACTTGCAAAACCTGCCATTTTTCAAATTGATCCAGAGCGCGCCCACCGCCTCACCATCAAGGCTCTCCAGACCGGGCTATCTTTCCCAAACACGGCCCCCAAAGATCCTCGATTAGAACAAAACCTGTGGGGCTTAAAGATCAAAAACCCTTTAGGGTTAGCGGCAGGTTTCGATAAAAATGCCCAGGTTCCAAATGAGCTGATCAAACTAGGGTTTGGTTTTGTAGAAGTTGGGACATTGACCCCCAAACCTCAAACCGGCAACCCCAAACCACGTCTCTTTCGTCTCCCATCTGATCATGGCATTATCAACCGTATGGGTTTCAATAATGAGGGGCAAGACGCAGCTCTTCTGCGGCTACAAGACAGAAAAATGCAAGGTGTCATTGGGGTCAATATCGGCGCAAATAAAGACAGTCAAAACCGCATACAAGATTATGTCGAAGGGTTTAAAACCTTCCAAGGTGTGGCTGATTATTTTACCATCAACATCTCATCTCCCAATACACCTGGCCTGCGCGATTTGCAAAACCCAGATAGTTTGGATGAGTTGTTAAAAACCATCATGCATACCCGCACAAAAATCGTTGACCATGGCGGTCGGTGCCGTCCTATCTTTGTAAAAATCGCCCCAGACATTGAAGACCAAAACTTAGAAGCCGTGCTCTATAAATTGCTAGATCACAAAGTTGACGCCGTCATAATTTCCAATACAACCCTGTCCAGAACCGGCCTAAAAGATAAAGGAAGCGCCCATGAAGCTGGCGGTTTGTCTGGTCGGCCATTGTTCACTCGCTCCACTCGCATGTTAGCGCGCGCCCATATCATCACGGAGGGTGCCTTGCCCATCATCGGTGCAGGCGGCATTGAATGCACAAACACTGCGTGGATGAAATTAGAAGCAGGCGCTAATTTAATTCAACTATACAGTTGTTTAATCTATCAAGGCCCCTCACTGGTCTCCAAGATCTTAAAAGGTCTTAGCGAAAAACTAGACAAAGAAGACATCCACTCTCTTGCCAGCATACGCGGCAGGACGGCTGAAAAATGGGCAAACCTAAAACTCTAACCAAACCATTTGAAACCCAACAACACTCACAAATTTCACAAACAAACCTTTTCTTTCTAAGAAATCATCGTAAAATAGAACCCAAACAGATAAAAATCCAAGGAGATCAAAATGCGCTTCACCCTCATCGCTTTTATCCTCTTATTTAGCTTTAGCGCCGCCCAACCAAGCCGCGCCCTAGAAAACCTACAACTAGCCGCCAACAACAATCTAGCCTGTTCAATTTGGCCAAAGATCGCCAGCACCGCCACCAAAGGCCAGGTCGAAGCGTTTTTATCTGAATGCAAAGATGGCATTTTCAATCGTCTTGCCAAAGCTCGTCTTGGAGAATTAAAAGGCAGCAACGCTCGAACCGACACCTTACCTTTGCCAGATCCAACCACAAAAGATGATGAGCCAGCAAAGCAACTTTATCTCCGAGCCAAAAATTTTCAATACGGCCAAAATGGAGAGCGCAAAGATTATGCCAAAGCCCTAGATCTGTTTTTCAGAGCGGCCAAACAAGGCCACGCCAAATCCATGACAGACATTGGATGGATGCATGAAAACGGATTTGGAACCCAAAAAAATGACAAAGTGGCATTACAATGGTATGAAAAAGCGGCTGAAAAAGGCGAGAGCATGGCCTTTAACAACCTTGGCTGGATGTACACTCAAGGCAAAACCATCAGCCAAGATTACAACAAAGCAGTGCGCTATTACCGCCGAGCAATTGCCCTGGGCGAACCACTAGCCATGACCAATTTAGGCTGGATGTATGAAACCGGCAAAGGCGTCAAACAAGATGATACACAAGCCTTTACCTATTACAAAAAAGCAGCAGACGCTGGTGATCTGCAAGGTCTACACAATACAGGCTGGATGTATGCCACAGGACGCGGCGTAAAACGAAGCGCGAAAAAAGGGGCCGATGCAGTCTTTGAAGCGATAAGCAAAAAAAACAAATTCTCCATTGAGCAAATGACTGGAAATTATAGCGTTTGGCCACAGGACTTTCGCAAACAGATGCAAAAAAACCTAAAAACCCACGGCTACTATAATGGCAAAGCAGATGGTAAATTTGGCCCCGAAACCGTAAGTGCAATTCGCGCCGCTGCCGAATAAAACAAAACAGGCAGAAGCAAGCTTAACGATTATAAGAAAAAAGCCTTTGGCTTTCTTCACTTAATTGTTACAACCCACCCCTTGCAAGCCGCTATAAAAAATACCATTTAATTCATAGAACCAACAACCCACTTAACGCTGAAACCAAAACCCAGCGGCACAGATAAAGGCTCAAGCCATGACTGTTCAAATGTATCACAATCCGCGCTGTTCAAAATCACGCCAAACCCTTGCCCTATTAGAAGAAAAAGGCATCGATCCGGAAATCATTCTTTACCTAGAAACACCGCCAACTCCCAGCCAGCTAAGAGACGTCCTTAAAAAGCTAGACGTACCCGCCCATGACATTTTGCGCACAGGCGAAAAGCTCTACAAACAACTAGAGCTAAATGACAAATCTTTGCCAGAAGACGCCCTCCTCACAGCCATGAACGCGCACCCTTCATTGATCGAGCGCCCCATTGTCATCAATGGCGACAAAGCCAAAGTCGGCCGCCCCCCCGAAGCAGTGCTAGAGATTATATAGAGCAAGCTGAAGAGCATTTCACTTAATTCAACCTCACCAATTACGCTCTTAACAAAGAAACCAAGACATCGAAGAGATCGTGGGATCATCCCGCGAGAAATAAAAACTCTCTATACGAAGAAGGTAGCGACCCTAGGAGCGAACATGACGCCGAGAGGCGTCCGGCGCAAGCGCCGCCCCTAGTGAGGGATTTTCGCTTTTCGCGAAAAAACGCCCGTGAGAGAAAACAAAACCACACTTCATTTTTTTGAGACAGCAAGCAAACGCATGATCAACCAAATCGGAAACACAATCACGGCCCCTAAGATAAAATAATCAATGACCCAAGCAAAGGCGTCAAACCCAAGGCTATAAACATACGTTGCCAGATCGCGCAATTTTTGCACCAAGCCAAACACATCGAGATTAAACGCGGCCATAACCACACCCAGCACCAAAGAGATCACCACCAAACGCAGCACAACCCACAAAGGCTCACCACCAAAAAACTTTTCCATCACTTAAAACACCTTTTATCTCTTTATTGTGCCAAACGTCTGCGCAATGAATTGCAAACCTCTTAATCCAGCATTATATGGCCACACTATACCAGTGTTAAAATCCTCAATCCACCCATAAAGCAAATGATCCTTGCCGCAAAATTCATATGCAAAACTGCCCGTTTCTAGATGCTTTTAGATCAACGAATCACTATAAAGCATGATAAAATAACGCAATCCCAATGACTGAATTAAAAGTCGATCGACTGAAGTGAAGACAAGATAATTGCAAAGATGACATCACCTTTTTTACAACAAGTGAACAACACCCAAGAAGAGCTG
>JAJFHF010000122.1 GCA_021775775.1 Hyphomicrobiaceae bacterium | reverse complement strand
AGCTGATCTGTCTAGCATTGACCCTGATTTGGAAAAAGTCGTGGTACGCATGATCCATGCTGTGGGCTCAACTGATCTTCCCAAAGACATTGCTTACGCCAAAGATGTGGTCGCCAAAGGGCGCGCCGCCCTAGAGGCTGGCGCTCCCATTTTATGTGATGGCATGATGGTGGCCAATGGCATCACCAAAAAAAGATTGCCCAACAACAACCAAGTGATCTGCACGCTGCACCAAAATGAAGTCCCCGCAAGGGCCCGAGAAATTGGCAACACCAGAACGGCCGCGGCACTAGATTTCTGGCAAAGTCATATTGAGGGCGCTGTTGTGGTCATTGGCAATGCACCAACAGCGCTGTTTCGCTTGTTAGAATTGCTAGATGAGGGGTGGCCAAAACCTGCAGCCATTTTAGGCTTACCCGTTGGCTTTATAGGCGCTGCTGAATCAAAACAGGAATTATGCGCCAATCCAAGAGATGTACCCTTTCTCACCATTCATGGGCGGCGCGGGGGCTCGGCCATGGCGGTCGCAGCATTGAATGCCATTGCCCAAGAGCAGGAATAAAGAAATAGAGTAAGGAAAAAGTATAAATGCATTGCCAGGTTACACAATATAGGGTCGCACAATGAGTGAAGGGCAAAACAAAGGTCAGCTTTATGGCCTGGGCGTTGGCCCTGGCGACCCTGAGTTGATGACGCTTAAGGCTTTAAAACTATTAGAAAAAGCAGATATCGTAGCATTTCCAACAGCCACCGGGTCAAAAAGCAATGCCAAACGCACGATAGAGCCCTATTTAACGCCGCGCCATGAATTGCTCCCTCTAATTTATCCTGTCACAGCTGGTCCGGTCGCAGACACGGCTGCCTACCTCCCCTTGATGAAAAGTTTTTATGACACAAGCGCACAAGAAATAAGAGCTTATCTCTTAAAGGGCAAAAATGTAGCCATCATCTGCGCTGGTGACCCGTTCGTGTTTGGCTCATATATGTATTGGCATGTGCGCCTATCTTGTGAGTTTGAGACCATTGTGGTGCCAGGCGTCTCTTCCATATTGGCCGCGCCCGTTCAGCTGGGCATGCCTTTATGTCATCGCGAGGATGTCGTCTCGATCATCCCAGCCACATTAAGCGAAGAAGACTTGGTTCATCATCTAAAACAATGTACCAGCGCGGTGATCATGAAATTAGGCCGCACCTTTCCTAAGGTTGTGAGCGCCTTAAAAAAAGCAGACCTACTTGAAAAAGCCCACTATGTTGAGCGTGCTACAATGGAAAACCAACGCATAGTGCCTGTTAAAGATGTCGATCCACAAGACGTGGCTTATTTTTCTTTGATTGTTATTCCCTGTGAAACGCCTGAGTAAACGTGAAACGCCTGAATAAAGCGAAACATCAAAAATAACATTATGACCAACATCGCCATTATTTTATTAAATGAAAAAGGTCTAGAGACCGCCAAACGAATCCAGTCAAACCTCGATGCCACCACCATTTGGGGGTTGGAAGGCCGGGTGACAGGCGCAGACAAAACATTTACCCAAACAGGTGAACATCTAAGGTCCCTTTATGAAGAAGGCGTAACACTGGTCGGCATCATGGCCTCTGGCATCTTGATAAGAAGTTTAGCCCCCGCCTTAAACAACAAACGAGAAGAGCCGCCCGTTTTGGCCATCTCTGATGATGGCGCATTGGTCGTGCCTTTATTGGGTGGGCTCACAGGTGCTAATGAACTAGCCCTTAAATTGGCCAGCAAACTAGAAGCCATCCCGGTGATAACCGCCAGCGGCGCGCGCCATTATGCTTTGCAACTAGAGGCCCCGCCGTCAAACTATGTTCTGGCAAACAAGCAAGATGCCAAACGCGTCACTTCAGATATTCTCAATGGCCAAGATGTTCAACTCGATGGGCACTGCCCCTGGTTAGAAGACAGCCACTTGCCGTTTAAAAATGATGGTGACATCACATTGCGGGTTAGCGTTTTTCAAGAAGATCCACCAGAAAATGGCCTTCTTTATCATCCCAAATCCGTGCTTGTTGAAATAGAAGATCACGATACCAAACCAAGTGATATAAAAACAGCCCTTTGCGAACTTGGCCTTGCCTTGCCAAGCATTAGCGCCATCATCACCAATGAAGGTGGTCCGGTTCAAACCGCCAAAGCGTGCGCCAAAGAACTGCAAGTCCCGCTGCGCTTGGTTGATAATTACACAGATCTCCAAATCATCCGCCGGGTTAAATTACAAACCCCAAAAAAATTATCTCTCATTGAGTTAAAAGCGCCGCCCAATCTTGACTATGTTGGGCGCTCAGTTGGTAAACTTTCAGTGGTCGGCATCGGCCCTGGTAGTGCCCAATGGCGCACACCCCAAGTGCGCCAAGAGCTTGAACAAGCTGAAATTCTAGTGGGCTATGAAACCTACATAAACATGCTTCCAAAACGTTTTGGCCAGCAACGCTTGGCGTCTGACAATAGAGTGGAATTAGAGCGCGCTCGCGAGGCCTTAGATCTGGCAGCGAAAGGACATCATGTCTGTGTGGTCTCTTCTGGTGACCCGGGTATTTTTGCTATGGCCAGCGCGGTCATCGAAGCGCTTGATAAAAACCCGGTGCGCTGGCAACACATTGAATTTAACGTACTGCCTGGGCTCTCAGCCATGCAAGGGGCCGCCTCACTGGTGGGGGCCCCTTTAGGACATGATTTTGCAGTCATTTCTTTATCTGATATTCGAAAACCTTTTGAGCTCATCGAAAAACGCCTGCTGGCGGCCGCCCACTCAGATATGGTCATCGCCATTTATAATCCAGCGTCAAAAACCCGCCGAGAGCAAATTAATCAGATGCAAGCGCTGTTATTAAAAGAAAAGTCTGCCCAAACCATTGTGCTGCTGGCAAAAGATGTCGGCCGGCCAGATGAGCACACAAAATTCACCACCTTGGGCGAGCTGAACACTGATGAAATTGACATGCGCACCATGCTCATCATTGGCTCATCAAAGACAAGGTTGATCAAAGGGCCAAATGGCAAACCCTTAATGTATACGCCGCGCAGCTACGATCCAACTTGACAGCAAGACAATTACCAGCACCATAGCTTTGGTAAAATATAATCGGATTAAGCCTGTGCCTGAGCGCGAGACAAAAACATTAAAAAAGGGATGGACGACAGGGGCGTGTGCCACAGCGGCCACCAAAGCCGCCTTTGAGGCTTTGCTAACCGGCACCTTTGCCAAGACGGTCACGATCACTTTGCCCAAAGGGCAAACCCCTACCTTTGATGTGATTGAAACTGAGCTTAAAACCAACTGCGCCAGCGCTGGCATCATCAAAGATGCGGGCGATGATCCTGATGTGACCCATGGGGCCACGATCATAGCGACGATTACAAAGAACACAGCCAAAGAGAGTGAAGGCATCATCTTTAAAGCCGGTGAGGGCGTTGGCACCGTGACCAAAGCGGGCCTACCCATCCCTCCAGGTGAACCAGCCATAAATCCCATGCCGCGCACCATGATGGAACAGGTCATAAAAGAGATGGCAGAGAAACATCAGGTGCCAGCTGATGTGACCATCGAAATTTCGGTGCCAGGCGGGGAGAAAATTTCCAAACAAACTTGGAATGGAAGATTGGGTATTATCGGCGGCATTTCTATTTTAGGCACAACGGGCATTGTTGTTCCCTATTCTTGTTCAGCTTGGATCCACTCCATTCATCGCGGTATCGATGTGGCACGCGCTGCCAATACGCACCATATTGGGGCCGCTGTTGGCAATATGTCTGAAAAGCTAATCATAAAAACCCATGACTTAGATGAAACGGACATTCTCGATATGGGTGACTTTGTTGGCGGTATGCTAAAATATCTCAAAAAGCACCCTGTACCCAAATTAACCATCGCAGGCGGGTTTGCCAAAATGAGCAAATTAGCCCAAGGCGAAATGGACCTTCATTCAAAGCGGTCGCAGGTGGATAAGGGGGCGTTGGCGCACCATCTGAAACATTTAGGTGCATCAAAACAAAGTGTCGATCAGGCCAAATCCGC
>JAJFHF010000121.1 GCA_021775775.1 Hyphomicrobiaceae bacterium | reverse complement strand
CACATAAACACATCGAGGGCGCAATACCCATGTTCCGGCCAGCTATGCACAGTAATATGAGATTCAGCCAACACAGCCACCCCAGAAATCCCCCCATTTGGAGTGAAATGATGCAAATGAATATGAAGCAAAGTGGCATTTGCCGCCACAACTGCTTTGCGCAAACACGCTTCAATAATGTCCAAAGATTGAAGATTTTTACAGCCAACGCAATCAATTATAAGATGCAGCCCGGCAAATTTCTCACCGTTCTTTTCCATAAAATAATCTTTGCGTGTCTCAAGCTGAGAAGGCACCAAATCGGTCCCATTGTCAGATTGTTGCTCTTCAACAAGTATCTTGTCACTGAAGGAATTTTTACAATCCATCAGAAGATCTCCTTAACTAAAATTGAAACGTGTAAAACATCCATTCACTTAACAGATATGCATAACCCACTAAAATAACAATGCAGCGTATTGCATAAAAAGAAGATCATTGCCAAGTAAAAAACTATGATTTCGGTAAACTTAAGTTTTTTTCTATAATTTCAAGTGATTGATGAATGATAGGCCAGCCAGATGGACCCATCCGTTCCGCCATGACCAATTGCCTCACGGCATTAGAAACACTCTTGGAGCGGCGCAATTTCGCACTCAACGGCTTGATCTCAAAAAGCGCCTTTTCCAAATCCACTTGTGTCTTCTCGACCCGTTGGTTTAACAACAATCCAGCCTTGAGCCAAACCAACTTTGGCAACGCGGCCTCAAGAGCGCTCAAAGCCTCCCTTAATGTTTGATGAAACAAATCATCATGCGGGTGTACATTTTGAGAAAATCTCTCAACGCTCTTTTCAAATTGTGAGTTCAAGGCCAATTGCTCATGCACAAAAGGTTCGCCAAATGTGGGCCCAAAATCCTCTAACGTCGGCCATTCTTCATTTTTTATGGCTGAAATGCCAGCCAAAGCCTCATCATTGGTTTCAAACTGCTCATAAATCTGCTCAACCCCAACCATTAAATCATGATGATATTTCAAAGCAAGGTCGAGTTTGTCATGCAACTCCTTTAAAAACACATCCGTTTCAATGGAGTTAATAAAAGCAATCGCTTGCTCACCAATAGCAGGCTGGCACTTTGTCTCATCTACCAAACGTTCAATAAGATGATCAATGTCACGTCTTACTGTCTCCAACGATAATGAAGAGGAAAAATCCTCACCCTCCTCAAATGAAATCAAAGCAAGGGTCAAAGGATGTAACAGCGGTTTAAATAATAGCTCTGCCTGTTCAATCCAATTTTGCCATTGCAACTGGACACGCTCAACTGCGCCTAAACAAACACTCAACTCACCTATGTTTAATTTTTTGCCCTCAGCCCCAAAATGAAGCCCCTTGGCAAAATCACTTAACGTTTCAATTTGCTGATCATTACCCAGCGCCTTTAGCACCGGGATTACCTTTTTCTCAATCACATTGACATCAATATGACTGCTATCATCAAGGGCGGCTTGGGCGTGATCAAGGGTCTTGTCATCAAATGGATTAAGGGCAACATCTGGTTCAAGTTTTAATTCATAAAGGCGCTCAACCATAGCAGGGCGCTTTAAAGCCAAATGCCAAATAATCGCTTGAGATTCGCCCTTCAACCGCATGGCCCAATCGATTAAGCTTTCAGAAAACAACTTGCCTAACAAATATTCCAACACCGACATACGAAAGCTGGGCGGGTCAACAGGCTTATTATGAAAAGAAGTAGCAAACGCCTCATTAAACACCAACGCATGGGCAAAAGCAGGCGCTTTTTTAAAGGTCTCAAATTGCATAACATCACTCAAACGACCGCGCTGCATAGAGGGCGAAGCTGATCCAAAAAGCTGATCAACCCAAGCTTGCCCTTGACTATTTTGCGACACGCGTAAAATATGATCCCGGTACACCATCAATTCAGGTCCAAAAGGCGCGCTATCAGCCAATGCGTTTAATTTTTTCATCCCCAGCGCACCGCGCAAAAGATCATCACGTTCAAACAAACGATTTGCCAAAGCCACGCGATCTTTTCGCAAATGGTTTTTAGCTCCTTTTTGTTTCAACCCCTTATCAATGTGAGATTGCAACCGCGCTGTAATCCCCAAATTCTCTGCGGCGTTTAATATCTCATCGGTCAAGGGAACAAACTCATCCCCCATAAAAATAAACAAAGCCGTTTGCTCAAGCGGCACCTCATCCATACCAGGCAAAGCCACTGCCATATCAACACTGGCATGTTCCAAAGCAAACACCAGCCCGACAACATCCCCAATAACGGCATCTTCAATCGTCCAGCGAAAATAATAAGCCCCATCATGCTGAACAAGACAATCGCGTTCAACCATATCGTCCATGACAAAACAAGACGGCTCTTCATCTGCCTGCCATCCTTGGGAGCCATCAAAACGATCGCCGCCCCAGCTTTCTAACTGGCGCCGCCAATGAATTTGAAAACCATTACGCAAAACAAAATCAACACTTTCTCGCGCCATTCCTGCATGCAATGTAAACTCAGGCACGCTGCGCACCCGAAAGGATCCAGCGCTCCCATCCGCCCCAAACCCATCATGACGACTTAAAATTGCCGCCCCTTCAGCGCGCCGTTGTTCCTCTTCTTCGTGCAAATCAAACGCTTCAAGGTCATCATCCTCTAACGCCATTTTCATGGCGCGCGCCGTAAACCCCAACTGATAATGATGCAAGGGCCGCAAATGCACACAAGGACCAACTCTCTGCTCACGCCGTGGCACGCCAGTAATAAAAAACCCCGTAAAATGGTCGTCTTCCAACGAGCGCATTTCATAAAGAAACGTGGCAAGCAAATCACTATAATCAACAGCGCCTGAAATTTCATAATCACTGGCACGCAACCCAATTTCACGTACCCCCCGACCACCAGTCTGATGATCACCAGTCTGATGATCACCTGCCTGCTGACCGCTTGCGCCATCTCCAAGCACACCATAGTGGCGCTCTCCAAAACCAACCACATGCATCTCCAGAGCAGAGACATCCCCCTCAAGCGCCACAACATGGGGGACCAAGCCCTCATCAAGTTGAAAAGAAGCCAACTCATTAGGTTCACCATTGGCCCCAAAGCCAAGCACAACAAGAGAAAACAACCCCTCATTAAGCAAAGGACCAAGTGAAAAAGCAATTGGCGCGCCTACGACATAGCCTTCATAAGGAATAAACAGATCAGTTCCATCTTCCCCTTTGACAATAATCGCAGCGCCAGCAAAAGAGGTTTCCAACTCTCCCACCGGATAAAGCACCGCCATGTTTAGCTCAGAAAGCCAAATCAAATCTAACTGGTTAAAACCGCTCATAAATTTCTAAAAGTCCAAAAACCGCTCTAGTGAACATCTACCATGCGCCTTGATAAATTACCCGTTTCATTTATCAAACCGATCCCCAAAACATATCAAAAAAGCCAAAAGAAATCATAGATCTAGTCTACAGAACTCTCAAATTACGACCTTGATCAACAACCTTCACAATGGCCAATAAACCCCATTAGTGGCAAGGAAATGACCAATGCGCAAGCCAGATCATTGACAAAGAATCACCCAGTGTTCGATCAAGCTTGTTGAGAACTCAAAGTCAACCCACAAAGGCAGCTTTGTCCCCCTGCCCAAAAATGATAGATTCTAAACTCAACTTCGAGGCCGAATCATAGTGATAAATTCTTCTATCAGGGATCATCAAAATCCCCACCAGCATCGAATTGCCATCATTGGTGGCCGCAAATCTGGGAAAACGACCTTGTGCGCCAGCTTACATCAAAGCTTAATGGCCAATGCACATGGCTTTTCACCAAATATGATAGCCCGCTTTCCTGATGCCGAAGGTCTACAACAAATAGAAAAGCTATTTGCGCTTAAGTTCAATGCGCCCCACACTTTATTTCGCGCCGAGCAAACAGCACCTGTTAACACCTTAAAGATTGGCATAGATTTCACATCCAGCAAATGGTCCCTCTTTCAACGCAAGAAACAACATTTATCAGGTCATTACGCCATCGAAATTTCTGATTTACGCGATGATTTTGATTTGTTCGGCCAATTTGTAAATCATATGCCGCAAACGCACTCTCAATCTCAGAAAGCTCAATCTACCCAATTTCAAACCGCTGACGGCCAAAATCCACTAACCCAATTTGAATCAAGTTTACAAGCAGCCAATGCCCTCATCATTTGCCAACCCGCTGGTCAAAAATTAAGCCCCTCAGAATCCACAGGCTTCATTCGCTTAATGTCTGACATCGCCATTGGCCGCTATGGCAAGTTTGAAACCATTATTATTGCCTTCACAAAATATGAAAGCCTCTTTTTAAACAAAGGCATCAATGCGTTTGGTCACGCCATAAAACCTCAAACCATTCTAGAATCCATGCTAAAAACCATTTTAGCTGATCAATCAATTGAAACAGGCTTACGGGCCCTCAATTGTCACGAACCAGATAGCCCTCATCTTTACGCCATGCCGGTTTCTTCATTTGGTTTCATGCGCCATAACGGGGCAGCAAATTTAGATAAATTAACTGGCCAGCCCATTTCTGCGCTAAGTTCCTATATCGAGCAACCACGCAATGAAAACCCTTTAGATGGGGCCAAAGCCAAGAAAAAAGTCGCAGGCTTCACCATTCCCTTGTCAGATTTCGACAAGACGCAAGCCCTACACCCCCCTCATCCAAGCCAACATTGGTTACCTTTCTTAACGGCAGATCCATTTTTAACTGCTATCAGCGGCCTTCCCAGTCAATTCATGATCCCATTTGATGAATTCTTATCCGCTCTTGATCATGGCACCCCGCTTCAGCCCTGGCGCAAAAGCGCCTAGATTAAAAGATGACGCAAAAGCGCCTAGATTTAGAAATGGCGTAAGAGCGCCTAGATTGAAAAATGGCGCAAAAGCACCTAAACTAATTTAGCGCCAACGCATAAAAATTTAAGCGCATTCGTAGCCAATCTGCTATCTTCCCAAAACCCTTCACAATCCATCAACAAAAACCGCTTAAAACTCATGCAAACCAGCTTTAAAGACATTCAATCACCCTTCGCCGCCCTGCGCGCACAACTAAAAAACATTGAGCCTGGTCAACCAGAAATTGACCTAACCATAGGCGCTCCCAAACACCCCCCACCGCCCTGGATCAAACAACGATTAAATGAATCTTTAGACACAATAGGCAGCTACCCTCCCATTCACGGCAGCAATGACCTACAAAACGCCATTCTCGATTGGGCACAAACCAGATTCAAAACCTTAAACGGCCATCTCTCAAACCAAAATGTCTTGCCCCTAAATGGCAGCCGAGAAGGTTTGTTTTATGCCTGTTTTAGCGCCAAAGCCCGCCGGCCTGATCTACAAAACCCAATCGTTTTGCTACCCAACCCCTATTACCAGGTCTATAGCGCTGCCGCTCTCGCCAGTGGCGCTGAGCCCTTTTATCTAAACGCAACGGACCAATCTGGCTTTCTCCCCTGTTTATCAAACATCGACCCCCAAATTTTAGAGCGCACCATTGCCCTCTATCTCTGCTCTCCCTCAAATCCAGAAGGGGCCGTTGCTTCATTAAATTATTTTAAAACCGCCATAGATCTGGCAAGAACCCACAATTTCATGCTGTTTTCAGATGAATGCTACTCAGAAATCTACGCAGATGAGAAACCCCATTCAGCTCTCGAAGCTTCCCTAGACACAACAACAAGCACATCAAATAAATTTGCCAATGTCTGTGTATTTAATTCTTTATCCAAACGCTCCAACGTCCCAGGCCTGCGCTCAGGGCTTATCTTGGGAGATGCAGATTTCATGTCTGATTTTTCCAATTTTCGCAACGTCGCGGCCCCACAAATCCCTGGCCCCATTCAACATGTTTCAGCTCAACTTTGGCGTGATGAAACCCATGTCATTGAGAATCGAAATCTTTATAAAGAAAAATTTGATTTGGCAGAAAAAATCTTAGAAAAACGCTTTTCTATGCAAAAACCGTCCGGTGGCTTCTTTTTATGGTTAAATTTTTCTAAATTTGGCGGCGGAATCCCAGCCGTGACAACACTTTGGAAAGGTTGTGGTGTTAAACTTCTCCCAGGTGCTTACCTTTCACGGCCGGATCATCAAGGCAAAAATCCGGGCGAGAACTATGCCCGCGTTGCGCTTGTTGGGTCAAAAGAGCAGACGCGTGAAGCACTGATGCGTATAAAAAGTTGTTTGGGATGAGGTGCAAACCATGGCTGGTACAGCCACACGGGGTCAAAAGAAAAAAACATTATTACCAGGTTCATTACAAGCTGGTTTGAAACAAGGCGCCAATAAGCTTATTGGCGTGCTATGTCTCATTTGTGCTGGCGTCAGCTGGGCCGCATTAATGAGTTGGTCGGTTACAGATCCAAGTCTAAGCCGGGCAACCGATGGGGCAATTAAAAACATTGCCAGCAAACCAGGCGCTATTTTCTCAGATATATTATTTCAAAGTTTTGGACTGGCTAGCATAATTCTAGTGCTTCCACTTGCCATTCTAGGGATCAGGTTATTTATCGGTCAACCGCCAACCAAAATCCGTCTGCGCGCTTTGAGCCTACCATTCTCAATCGCCTTGTTAGCCATCACTCTAACCTTTTTGCCCACTGCCAGCACCTGGCCATTAACACAAAGCTATGGCGGGATTGTTGGTGATACCTTCGCAAGCCTATTAAATCTAAAAATCCTCACATCAAACGGTATAATTTATAGCCTAATTGGATTTATCGGATTCCTAACCCTATCCATCTTTGCATTGTCTTTCACAACAGCCATTAAAATCCAAGATGCCCAAACCCTAATTGCGTTAGACAACCCACAAGAATTAAAAATGGCCCTCAAGGCCCCAATTGAGCGCTTTTCATATTGGCTACGCGCCAGAAAAGCGAGCAATCCAATCTCGCCTGAAAAAAATCAACGCCTTTGGTGGCGCAATGCCAATTGGGATGAAACAGACCCAATCGCAGGTCAACAAAATGGCCCAGCAATTCATATGATGCCCCCCCCGCTGATGCCAAAGCCTATGCGTCCAGCAGATTTTGTTACGCAATCACCTTCACAAGAACCATCCAACCATGGTCAACCACCCTACACACAATCGCCCAATGCCCTCCCCCCTATGTCTGCTAAGCCTCATTATCAAGGCCAACCAGAAAACGAACAAGGCCTCACCACAAATCAAAAAAAGCAACCAAGACGCACGGCGCATCCAGTGCACACCGGGCAAAATGAGTTTATTCTGCCGCCCATAGAACTGCTGAACCCAACACCGCCCCAACCAGCATCAACCATTTCAAATGAAGATTTACGTGAGATGGCCAGTACATTAGAAAATGTGCTACTTGATTTTGGAGTGAAAGGCTCGATCCTAAACGTTCGCCCTGGCCCCGTTGTTACCCTTTTTGAATTTGAGCCAGCACGCGGCATCAAAACCTCTCGCATCATTGGCCTAGCCGAAGATATCGCCCGCTCTATGAGCGCTCTATCGGCCCGTATAGCAGTTATCCCTGGGCGCAACGCCATTGGCATTGAACTGCCAAATGCCCAAAGCGAAACGGTCTATTTGCGCGAGCTCGTCGAACAACCAGACTTCTATCACACACAGCACACCCTCCCATTGATCCTTGGCAAAGCCATTGGTGGTGAGGCTGTCATCACAGATCTAACCTCCATGCCTCATTTGCTCATTGCCGGGACAACCGGATCAGGCAAATCAGTTGGCATCAACGCCATGCTGCTCTCTTTGCTCTATCGCTTAAGCCCCAAAGAGTGCCGCATGATCATGATCGACCCTAAAATGCTCGAGCTCAGCATTTATGATGGTATCCCTCATTTGCTCACACCAGTGGTGACCGACCCACACAAAGCCCTATCAGCGCTCAAATGGGCAGTACGCGAAATGGAAGATCGCTACCGCCAAATGTCCAAGCTAGGGGTGCGCAATATTCATGGCTTTAACGAGAAGGTCAATGAAGCCATAGCACGAAATGAACCAATATCACGCACTGTACAAACCGGCTTTGATCAAGAAACTGGCAAAGCCATCTTTGAACAAGAACATATGACCTTTGAACCAATGCCTATGATCGTCGTTGTCATTGATGAGATGGCCGATCTCATGATGGTTGCTGGCAAAGAGATTGAAATTGCTGTTCAACGTTTGGCACAAATGGCACGCGCCGCAGGCATTCACGTAATCATGGCCACCCAGCGCCCCTCTGTTGATGTCATAACCGGCACCATCAAAGCCAACTTCCCAACGCGCATTAGTTTCCAGGTTACATCAAAAATTGACAGCCGCACCATTCTTGGCAAAGAAGGTGCCGAGCAACTCCTAGGCCATGGTGACATGTTATTTATGCCAGGAGGCAGCCGCACGGTTCGTGTGCATGGTGCCTTTGTCGATGATAGTGAAGTTGAAAACGTGGTTCGCCATTTAAGGGCGCAAGGCTCACCTCAATATCTAGATACCATCACCCTAGATGAAGACCCCGAGAGCCAAGAGCAAGACAACAGCAAAACCAAAGGCCAAGATATCTATGGCGAAGCTGTTGAGATCGTCCTACGTGATCAAAAGGCTTCCATCAGCTATCTCCAGCGCCGGTTATCAATTGGGTATAACCGCGCCGCCACACTCATAGAGCGCATGGAAAATGAAGGCATCGTCAGCCCGGCCAATCGCTCAGGCAAACGAGAGATTTTAATTGATCAAGTCTAGAGTCTGTTTCTCTCTCTCACGGGCTATTTTTTCGCT
>JAJFHF010000013.1 GCA_021775775.1 Hyphomicrobiaceae bacterium | reverse complement strand
CTGATTGACCAGTGCTGCTTGCTATATTGGTTAGGTTTTGTCGCATGGGTATTCCAACCGCATAATATGTGCTGTCAGATGAATTGTAGTAATGGGGGAAAACAAGAAACCCCAAATCATCCGCACTACCTGCAGTAATTCCTAGATCAGCGCACCACATAACTATCAAGCTGGAAGTTGTCGAAATTGGCGAAACAGTGAAGGGGGCACCCATATTTGCATAAGTGTTTCCTGTTCTCGTGTAATCTGTGGGGTCTGAAAATGTTTTAATTTGCAAAACTTTACCCATAGCTGTATTGGGAAAAGTGCACGCGCCCGTATCTTTATCAATTACGATGCCTTCATGAAAGGTCGTGCCATCTGGACTGACTTTCATATGAAAATCATCATCTCCGGTCAGGCCAAGTTCAGCACGCCCGGAAGAACCTGTTTGATAGAGCTGACTCGCCGTATCTGTTGTGGTGTTTTTATTGATTTTTTGTTGGTGCCCGGCTCCCTCATGATCGAACAGGCTGCCAGGTGAGCTTAAAGACAAACGATTTGTTGTGTCAGCTGTGGCATTAATACCGAGAAAGCCCCCTGCCAATGGATTGAAGCTGGCTCCAGAATCTTCAATGACTTTGTCAAAGTAAGCAACATCAGTTGGTAATGTGCCAATTGGTGGGTCATTTGGCACATTGCTCTTCACAATATATGTTTCATTGATATATGTTGTCAGATTCAATCTATAATATTGTTCAGTATTAACCCACCCCCCTCGCCACCGAACAGCAATAGGCCCATGATTAATCGCATTCATTAAATATCTCCTTTATAGAGTTTGCTTTAACTGCCCGTTTTCCAAAGTGAATTGGCAAACGCCTGGGCATATTGTGTGGGAGGGGTAATCAACCAGATTAATTTCACCATCTGGCTGCTCAACTATGAAATTATAATTTTCGTCAACTCTAAACCCATAAAAAATTGGCTTTAATGTCCCGACCGCGATCGGCCCGATCCATGTACCGGCAGTGTCAGAATTACGATGGTAAATTGAGTTTTGATCCGTTGCGAAAAATGAGAAGCCTTTGGGCTCATTGTCGTAAAGACTACGATCAGCAAAAGGACCTTCAACCTCTACAACTAAGGCGGGTCCGGGGTTGCCCTGGGCCCCTTCGTCTCCCTTGTTTCCCTTGGAACCGCGTGGGATAGTAAAGTTCATTATCGCATTTTCTAGAGTGCCTGTATTTGTAACAACAACATCTGTATTCGCTGCACCAGTTGTGACTTGGCCGACAGATAACTTGCCTGAAGGGCCTTGATCACCGCGTGGAATTATAAAGTCGAGAGCCGCGTTTTCTGTCGTTCCTGAATTTACAACTTCAACGTCTGTTCCTGGTGAACCTGTCGTAACCTGGCCAACGGTAAGTTGACCTGATGGGCCTTGCTCACCTTGATTGCCGCGGGGAATAGTAAAGTCAAAGATAGCTTCTTGGTTGGTTCCGCTATTTGTAACGCTCGCATTTGACCCTGGCTGACCAGTGTTGACCTGACCAACGGCAAGTGTCCCTGTGTCGCCCTTGCCCCCTTTCAGATCTGCACCATCTCCCCATTCCCCGCCCAGCTTTTGCCAACTTGTTAAAATATTTCCTTCCTGGTCTAGCAAGTAACCAAGGTCATAATCATTGCCAACGACATCAAGGGGGTCGCCATTTACATCTATCTCATGCGGCTGAAACACATGCACAGCTAAGCTTTTCTCCGCTCTCTGTTGGGCAGCTGCCACTATGTCATGGAGGATTGCGTCTGTAATTGAACCGTGCTGAGAAAATATAATGTAATTGGCCTCAGGCATCGACACGTAAGGCCACGGCCTATTAATTCTTATTTGGGTATCAGATATAACCTCTTTAATATAAAAAGGCCCTACCTGCCCGTGAACGTTAAGCTGACCGTATTTTAAAATACGATGCTGCCAAAAGGTGCCGCTCCCAGTGATAAACTCAGAATTTTGTATGAGTGATATTGTGCCCCGCTCATAGAGGGGGTGAATTGTATTGTTTGTTGTCATAGTGAGAGCCTATTTTGTAAAACGTCCAGGCAAAATTCTAATATCAAATTGATAAGAAGAAGCCATTCTACCGTGACGCACATCGCTTGAGTTCATAGATGGTGAATCTGTGATATCATCATCGTAATAGTATCTGTTTGAGTGGTTGGCCTCTAATTTCCACCTACTTCCTGATCGGTAAACCGATATCATCCTTGTGAGCCAAGGGTGGCTAGGCCCGCTGTTGTTTCCACCAGCCCCAGAAACTTCTAAAAGCATACTCCCGTTAAGGCTTATCCATTTATTTTCAGGGAAAAGGACGAAATAATTAAATGAGACTGAATCGCAAGAACCAGCATAGCGGCGCAACCAAGGAAGAGATGTGCGAACCCCTCTTATTTTAACCCAGTAAACGTTTGTGTCGCTGTTGGCTGGCCCTAAATCATAGACGTGTGACCAGGTAGCCGCTTCAACTCTGTACCAGCCGCGATAGTTGTTGTCACACGATTCATTGTCGTATCTAACCTCTTCGTTTCCTAGCTTGGGGAAATCAACATTCACGTTGTTAAAAGTTAAACCGTTTGTGTCAAACAAAGCTGGCATAGGCTCACTTGTGTCGAATACTGTATCTCCATTACTGTCCTTCACATACATGCGATTAGTCTGAGAATCTACGGAGAATTTAGCGCTCAAATTTTCACCTGATTTCCAATCGCTGACACAACAGCGGTTGACCCCCAATATTTTTTTGAAACGCCTGACGTGCTAAGCGCGGAATACCCCCCATTTGACACCTTCATTGTTCTTGAGGTTGGTAGTAAAAAGCCTGCCCCCTTGCGAAGGTGGCCGTGCCTCGTATCAATCTTGCCATTTCCTATTGAGATACCGTTTTCATCTATTAACAAACCTTTGGTGTTGCTATATGGAAATTCTATTGAAGAAAAAATATATGTTTTAATCGTTACTGACTGCGCGGGTATTGACACAGTCCCGTAGGCTCTCCATTTTTCCATGCACTTTAGCGTGCTCCCATCGAGCACAACCGAAATAGCCCTCATACTTTGACTGTTCGCATAAAGCGGGTATCCCCCTGATATCGCTATTCCACCGACAACTGGGAGAAAAAAAACATCACTGCCAAAGCTGTTGGTCCCTAAACTATATTCAGACTCACCAAAAGGCGGTGGCTTGCCCCCTCCAAAAATGGAATATGATGAATTAACTGTCTTGCTTGGAAAATTTATCGTTTTAATTATCTTTTTCCGCATGGCCATATATTTCAACTTGGAATGAAAATATAGATATGGCAGATTAGACTCAGGGCTATCCTCTGCTTGGGGCCGAGAGCTATCGTAGATAGCGGCTATTCCCTTTTTAGCATCTACTACAAATTTCTTTTTTCCCATTAAAATTCCATCTCAAATCTTTTTACATTATTGTTAAAATCGAGGTAGCAAGTCCCATCGTCTGACTCGAATTTATTGCCCTTAAATACACTTGCTTTAACAATAACCCCTTGAATAGTACCAGCGGTTATATTGTTCGCTGAAACCAAGCCGTTAACTGAGACTGCTGGTGCACCATTTTCGTCCAAGGTCGCCACAAAAATAGGGATAGGAGCCCCCCCGTTTGGATGGACCAACCTAAACACATTAACTAAGAAGTCGACATAACTACCACTGAGCCCCCCTCCAATTACCCGTGAGCCAACAACCTGTCCGTTCGATTCTATGGAAAGTATGCGCTTTGCCTCAATCCCATCAACGGACTGATCTATTTGTGTTATAGCGGCTGAGTTTCCATCAAGTTCGGTTTGAACCTGGCTAAACTTTGAGGCGGTGGCACTCTGCTCGGTAACAACCACCTGTTCAAGGTCTGTAACACTTGCACTAACATCTTTGCTTTTGGCCTCAAGCTTACGCACTTGCTGTAGGCGAGCCTCACGCTCTCCGTCTATCTGAACTCTGGAATTTGTACTGACATCAACTGATTTTTGAACCTCTTCCCCAAAGTAAAGAAGCGTGTCTCTTATCTCCTCAAGGGCCGTCTCAGCCCTGCCTTGTTCAGCTTCAAACTTTGCTTTATTCACAGCGTTGAAGGATGTGAGCTCCAAATCTTCTTTGACTTTTTTTAAGTCTTCAACGAGCCCTTTGGTATCCTGCGTCTCAAAGAGAGATAAGACCTGATCAAATTGCGAAAGGGTGCGTCGCCACGTAGGTGTGATACGACCGTTCGCATCAACCATTTGTGCTGTATGAGCTGGTAGCCCCATTACTCGAATGAAACCTCTACTCTTGTGAACAGCGCCTGTTCATTAAGAGCGGGCACTCCAAACCCATTCGTGCTGGATTCTGTCGCTTTATGCTCAACAGAAAAATCAGTTGGCTCCGTGATATCTAGCCTGGCAATGCCTGTAGAAATTGATGTGCTCTCAGAGCCAGATTGAGACGTTGGCGAGCTACCATAATGGAATGCATCGTTGGCTATATCTTTTAGATTGGCTTGATGGGTGCCGCATTCAAAGCCTGGGGCCTCCCATCTTATCGAGCACATCCCAATCCGACTTATAGTAAAAATGCTCGCGTTTAAGGTAACATCAGGATGGTCTTTGATTTTAGTGTTCAGGTAGCGAGTGACGTAAGTGTTCCCTGTGGAACTCTCACCACCCTCAGCCTGGCTTCGTTTACCAGCTAAAATGCTATGCGGGGGGGCCGACGCGATGGCTGCTGCATCCAAGTAATTTTGATCCAAAGACAAAGGAGAAGCGTCCGTTCCCTCACCCACGAACCCGCTTGAGACAGTAACCTGGCTGCTCTTATACTGGTCAATAATCCATTGCGCACCGTCCGAAACGATCCTAGCCCAGGTTCCTGGTTTAATCGTATTGAAGGTGCTTTCCAGATCGGAAAGTAAAACGTTGTCTTGAGTGCCAATATTACGAACCAGGACTTGGTCGCCATTATCCCACACATCCCCAAGCTGAACAGTGATATCACCACTTGTTGGATCGCAATTTATCTCATATCCTTTGTGAGCATCAGCAAGAACCAGATTATCATTTATTTGAATAACATTTGTTTTCGAAAGGGCAAATTCAGAAGCCTCCGTAACCCCGCCACTTTCTGACATCAAATATTCATCAGCCCCAAAGACATTTATGCCATTATTCGTGATGGCTTCTCTGAATAAGACCCCTCCTTCAATATATACTGGACCGGCAATGCGTCCTGAGCTGTCCAAAACAACAGGGTTCGTTAAGGGCGTAGTGCCATCTTTGTCTAGGTATAAACTGATCCTGTTCGTTGATGGTAAGGGCTCAAAGATGTGTATCTGGCCTTCGTTTAAAGGATTGCCATTGTTGTCAAAAAATTGCTCACCAGCTTTTCGCCAGAGTTTTAATGTCATAGGATTTTTTCCAATAAAAAAGGAGCCGTGGGGCTCCTTGGTGTGAATTGCTATCTGTAATCTAATTTTGTATGTAAAGTTTGGGGGCGGACTTGTCGTCTTCCAAAAGTTTAAAAGTGTGGTATAGTTAGTTATGCAAGAACTAGATCAGCATAAAGAAACATTTAGAAGGCCTAAAGCACATTGGTCGGTGTGGGCTTATTGGGCAAGCCTTGTATTGGCTGTCAGTTCTGTTGTTCTATTTTTTGCCGCCCCTTTCTATGATTTCTCAGTAAAAACAGGAGAGTTATTCTTAGTTACTGCTATGGGGCTTTACGTCTGCACAAAAATAACAAAACCCATCAAGATAGATGAAAAGCTTAGCCGTGCTGAAGCTATGGAATATGTTGAGGGTGAAATTTACACAAAGAAAGGAAGGCTTTTGTCTCTATATATAGCAGTCCCGTTTTTTGTTTTAGCTATTTGCCTGCATTTCTTCGGCTACTAATCCAGGTCTCCACTGTCTTTATTGTAACCTTTAACGAACTTGCCGCCTTTTCTCTTTTGTCTCTTTGCCTTCTGGCTCATTGTCTCCCCATACGTAAGACCACGCGCATCTTTTTCATTCACAAGCTTTAAGCCTCGCTTTCTCAAAGTTTCATCAGGATTTAAACGAGGGACTCTGGATTTAACAGTTTTAGGGGGAGCCAATTTACCTCTACGCCCGCCTAATGCTCCAATAAACGTTGAATAAGCTGTGGCTTCTGGATCACCCTCGCTCGCACTATAACCAGCCAAGCCACCGCCTAAGGCTCCTGCGGACACGCTTATTCCATCTCTATTATCTGCAATAAACCTTTGCACCTTATCGTCCTTATCAATCTGTCGTGCTATTTGAGCTTGGCTTAAACCCTTATAGTAAGCTGGCTCAATAGCCATCAAGTCATCTTGCAAAGAATTTTGCAACGGAACATCGTCTGTATTGCGCTGTAAATTTTGTATTGTTTCTCGATTACGACCGACCTGCAATGAATCCGCTGACCTCTGTTGCCTTTTAAGCGCCTCTTGCCCGGCTAGTCGATTTGCATATAGTCCCGATACTTTGCCAGCCCCTAGCGCAGCAGCATAAGGAGCCATAGATAGAGCGTAGCGCGGCAACAAACTCTTCCCCTTATCAACCAGCTCCTCCCCTAACCCTCTCTCCCCCGCCGCATAAGCAGGGCTTGCGTCAAACGCCTCTTCAGCTAGCAAAGGCGCTGTAGTTACAGCCGCGCCAGTCCCAAGTGACCTTGGTATCGTTGCAAACATCTGGCCCGCTGCCCGTCCTGCAAAGGGTAATGCTGTTAGGCCAACCATTCCAGCACCACCAAGTGCTTTTAATGGCTTTCCTTCCTCAACTCCTTCAGAGAATTTATCAATACCATCTTCGGCAAATTGGGCGCTAGAGACTTGATAAGGCTGACCTAAATAATCGACCACATCACCAAATCTATTGTAAGCCTCTGATCCAGGCATAACATCGCGGATGTGATCACCTAAAGTACGCTCTCTGGATCTCATCAAAGGCCGTCCATCGGGTGTCGTATCAGGTGAATAATCAGGTGTTCTCCTGCCCAGGCTCGATAATATTTGTTCTGTTACATCGGGCTGCACTGCTCTTAATTCAGGTCTTTCACGATTTGGCTGCAAAGAAGAAAAATGCTCAGGGAAGCCTTGATATTCAGGTCTCAGTGGCTCACCTAAAGCTCGCTCAGGCCCTTCCTCAAGCACCGCCCTACTCTCATCAATAAGGCTTTGCCTGGCCATGCGCTGGCCTTCTACCTGGATTTCTTGAAACAGGCTATCCATTTCGTCGTTTGATAAGTCTCTTAGTTCCATGATTTTTCCAATAAAAAAGGAGCCCTGAGGCTCCTTGTTAATAATTCCACTTGCCTTTTAATCTACGCCCCAAGTATATTTACCTTTCAATAGATCTTAATTGATAATGGTATTCTCGATGAAAACGCTTAGTTTTACTCTTTCACTCTTCTCAACTCTATTCCTTTGTTGTTGCGGTCAGGTAACAAGAACTTCATTATCTTGGGTTACTTTAGATGAGCAACTACCTGAAGAAAAAGCTTTTCTTCAATCGCAATATGCTTGTAATAATCATGTGCTGCAAATTGCCTCACGATTCCCAATAACCCCCCCATCTCCCCCGAGAAGGCCAGACTATAGACAAACCAATATAACCGTTCACGGGGATGTCTACGCAAATAATAGGCCCCCACTCATGCCTAAAATAGGCGACAGTTACGACCCCACTAGTTTTTCACGAGGCTTTGAGGATGGTCAAAGAAGGGCTGCCAATAAACAGATAATAGCAGCAAACAATCAAAGACAGCAATTTATTCGTAATGCTTATATTGGTTGCATGGGCAAATCAGGCTTTAAGTTGAAGCGCCATGAGTACAAAGACAATATGAACATGAGAGACGTTGACAGGTTTTTAAGTCAATAGCTGAGCACCTTGGGCATAATTTAATTTTCCCTACCTAAATACCCCGCCCTTAAAGCGCTCTCGTTATCTGCTATTATATCCATCAAACTAGATCCCACTTCCTGAGACTTTGCCTGTCCATATCGGGATTTTATAATATTTAAAGCTTTCTCTATCTGCTTCGGGTCCGTCGATGTCAGCAGTTCAGCAAGTTTGGTAGAAACCTCCTCTCGCATCCCCAACGTTTCCCGCACAACCATACCCACAGTATCCGCCACAGCTGATAATAAGTTATTATCTTTCATTCTTCTTGAGAAGTCAGCAAGCGCATTAAAATCTTTTGCGCTCTCTATTCTAAATGCAGTTCTTGAGCCACCAAGCATGTTTTTCGTTTCAACCATACGCTGCTCACGGTCTAGCAACTCACCAAATTGATCAGATGGCTTTGTTAAAGCTTTTTTGCTCTTTTTATGGGGCGCTATAGCTTTGTGCAAATCAGCAAATTCAGCGCGCCTGAATAACTGTGTCGCATCATCAGTTCTCTTTTTGCGACCTAGGTTTTTCTTAACTGCATCATAAAACCCAAGGCGCAACATTTTAATCTCACCTTGGTTTAAGCCCTGGACCATTTCGGCTGTCAGCTCTGCGCCTTCCTTAAAGGTGTCCCTGCCCTTTTGGATTGCGTCTTGCATTCTCTTACCGCCAGAGTAGAGATCTCGAGCTGAAGCGTAGAATGTATTTCGCGTTGGGTTAAGCTTGTCACCACCATGTACTGCGTTTAACATCTGATTTTTAAATTCAGTTAAAGCCCGAACAGATTCAGATTTACCACCCCTTCTTTTCGCAGAGATCATATCATCAAGCGCTTTTTTTGCGTTATCAAAACGTTTAAGCTTTTGGTTCAATGGCAAGTTGTGTGCGTTTTGTGGCAAACTTTTTTCAAAATAACCAATTGCCTTCTTCAGAGAATTCCTTATTCCACCTGACATATCATCTAACTCGGTCTTTGCACCCTGGATTATGCCCGACAAATCAAAATCATCAGCTTGCTTAAATGCTTTCTTATATAGAGGCCCGGCTTCCCTTTTAAGATCTATCAATATGTCTCTTTCGGTCTTCAAGGCCGTACCCGATGATTTTATCTCTAAAGATCTAGCTAAATTATCAAGAAGCCGCTCACGCTGCCCAAAAAGCGCTTGCTGATCTCCAACTGTGTCAGGCAATTTCTCAGTGCTAAAGGGCTGCCTTGTCCCTCTCTGCCTATTGTTAATGCGATCACGAACAATAGACCGGGCACGGCCTGGTGACAGTACTGTCGTTTCCAAAAGAGACTGCGTTGCCTCACCTCCCAACTCAGCTAAAGACTCAGGTAACGCGCTGCTATTTTTGCCAAACCTGGAGACGCGCTGTCCTTCTTTAAAATCAGCAAGCATCTGGTCCGGTGTTTTCCCTGAGCGCTGTATTGTCTTATTCAAAATATCGGCCGCGACAGTATCATCAGCTTGGAATTTATGTTTAACAGAATCCTTGATTGCCCCTGTCCCATCAGAAACAATTTCACGGACAACTCTAGGGATAACCTTTTTAGGCAAGGTAACAATATCCTTGCTTGTTTGCATGATCTGGTCTTGCCCGGGAACTCTGCCGCCTATTTTTTTTAGTCCGCCTGACAAAACTGTATTTGGGGCGCCTGACATGATAGCCCCGACTTCAACCATACCAGCCAAATCCCGCTCAAGTCTTTTTGCGCTACTGGGACTCAATCCTAATTCTTGACCTGCCTGAGCCGCCACATGCGTCCCAGCCCGTGCTACCCCGCCCAAGGCACGAAGGCCTGTCACTCCCAAATCAAGGCCCTTATCAATCATCATGTTAAGACCGCCTGTGAATGGAGTGGCAGGTAAGTAACGACCTGTTTTACCATCACCAATGGGTTGATCACCAAAGCCTTTGCTGAAACCCCTGCCCGCTGCGTCCGCAAAACGACCAGCTATATTGCTGTTATCTATAGGGGTTTCTGAGGGGGGCTCTTGCGCTTCTCTTAAAAAGTCATAAGGATCTAAAGCTTTTTGTTGCTTTACACCCTTTTTGCGCTTGACAGGCTTCGTCACTTCAATATCAGCGAATAGCTCATCATATTCATTAGTGCTATTCTGGCTGGGGATATCGGCAAATAGATCGTCGTAATTTTCCATTACTGAGCCCCGTTTCCAAATTTCTCACGTAACTTTTTCATAACCAGGGCGCGGTCCTTACCTTGGGCAATAGCTCTTTCAGCGGCGGCTCTCGCTTCTTTTGGAAACGGTGAAGCAACAAAACTAAGGACAGGGATATTCAGGCCAAAATTAGCATTTATTCTTTTTCGTACACCCGATAGGGCTCTTTGATATTCGGCTGTATTTCTGGAGAGTGTTAAGTCACCAACGACGCTTACTAAGCGCTCTTGGTCTGTGTCCGTCCAGGCTCCCTCGCCAGGCTTTCTAATTAAAGGCTTGATTGCTGCTGCTAATGCTTCAACATCACCACTTATTCGACGCCTTACCTCTCCTTCACCAGGATCAAAAAATACTGATGATGCCCGACCTGCTATAGAATTATCCAATGGACCGATTGAGCCATCAAAGTCCATTTTATTTTTCTTGGCCCAACCAGGTAACCCAGCCAGGTTCTCTATACCTTGGTGGATGTTTCTTGTCTTACTTGCTCTACTCCGGTCCTCCGCAAGAGATTTTCCTGTTACGCCCCGCGCTTCCCTCTGCATCTTAATGATCTTCAGCTTTTTTAGCTGATCGTCAAGACCACCACCCTGCTGCGTTTTATACGCATGCTCCCCCAACCTCAAATTATGAAGCTGGTCACTCCGCCCGTCTGCTTTTTCCTGCCGGCCTCTATTATAAATATCATTTTGCTCATTGCGCTGCATACGGCGCAAGCCCAATCCTTGCTCTACCATGCCGTTATCAAATGCAAACTTTTGAGCTTCGTCAAACTGCCCACTGGCTAAATGACGACCAAGACCTGCATTGTTAATCTCAGCTTGTTGATCAAGCCGGCGCTTGCGCCCAACACCAAAACCCTTATCATAAGCTGTTGGGTCAAAGCTGTTTGTTATACGTGGCATTCTATACATGGCTTATCCTTGCAGGTAATATGTGAGATCGTTTGCGCTTGGCTGGCGCTTTAAGCCGCGTTGCTGACTTTGCCTCCCCTGAAGCTCCTGCCCAAACGAAGGAAGGTAACTACCAACATCCCTCAACTCATTAATCGGGTTATACTGTGCCTCTTGCTGCCCACTAGTTTCCCCGTTAAATCTTCCGAACTGATAACCAAGACCAGATAACGTGTTTCCAATAATATTCGCATTATTAGAATGGGCTTGGGCTTGCCCACCCGCCCCCGATATTGCATTACTGGCCAGTGCACTGGCCAAATTTGTGCGATATGAAGCCTTGTTGGTTCCTGTATTATATGCCAAATCAGCAAGGCCGCGTGAGGCGTTAAACCCCAGCTCGCCTACCCCGCGCAAATGAGATAAACGATCTTGATAAGCCCCATATTTTGCTTTTCTAGCATTATCGGCTAAGGCAATCATGGCTCGCCCTGAGTTCACGCCGCCTCTGTTTGCGAACGAACGCTCAACCTGGTTTAGAGAATAATCTACCCCATCTTGAAACCCTGGATCATCTTGGAAGTCATCGTGATAGGATTTTTGGGCTTCGCCGCCATTTATCCCTAAAGCATCGTGATAAAGTTTCTGCCCAGCTTGACCAGAATCGACGTAAGGCGTGAGGTACTTAGATGCATCCCCGTGTCCTTGATCTAAGAATCCAAGGGCATCATCATAACCTGCACGCAAATCTCCTTCAGCGGCTCGCCCTGCTCTTGCAAGGCCTTTGCGTGCTTTTCTGTTTTCTCTAGAGGCAAAATACCCACCAAGGGCAGTTCCCCCAAGGCCAAGGGCCGCGTCAAAAAATGCCATAATTAAATTCCTATCTTTTCAATATCAGCATATATTCCGGATATAGCTCGAACCGTTTCGTCTGAAGATGAAAGCTCAATAACGAACCCATCTTTTTTTGAAGCCCCAAATCTGTTGGCCTTTAGACGTTTTGAGTACTCGCCCACTGCGCCCAAGCTCAGCTGTCTATTTGCAAACCAGGTATGGGCGTTATCTCTTGAAACACGGACATTAATGAAAGCTTCTTGATTGCTTTCGGTCATCCCTGTGACAGCATCAATGAGCAGTTCATTCATGATCAATCTATTTGGCGTTGCGTGAGTAATGGAAAGCAACGCTTTCCATGGCAAAGGGGCTTCGCCTTCTGTGAAAACTTCAACGTCTTGTTCGTAAATAATCCCTGTTTTGTTATCACCAAAAAGCTTCTTGCCACGAAACTCGAAGGCTACCCCGCAGCGCCAATTCTTACGTTCATGAGATTGACGCTCATGCCAAAGACCTGTTGTTAAATCATACACCCAGGTAAATTCATCACTGGTGATAGAATAGAATGTATGACCAACGGAATTCCACACCATGGAGGTGATCGTCTCTGGATCTTTAACTTTGGCTAAATCTCGATCTACGGCATGAGTTGATATTTTTTGGGCATCATAGCCCTTTGCCGCCCTGACTGTGCGATCATCTGCAACCCAAAACGCAATGCCATCATATGTCTGAACTGAAGCACCTGAGAGTGTGCCAATTTCAATTGCGTCCTGGCGTAAGAATGGAAGCCCCTCTCCACCAGCCGGCTGCCAAATTTCAATGGTTTTTTCACCAAAGACCCATAACTCAGATCCCTTCGCAACGCCTTTTAAGGTACGGTCTGAACTGTACTCAGCGCTGTCATAATCTAAAGCGTTGATATCTGTTGCGTCACTTATTGCAGTCGATGTAATGCGACCGTCTCTATGGAAATAGACCAGATACTGGTTCAGAAACGCCACAGAATTAGGTTTAATTAGATCCTTGTCAGGATTACTTGTAAGCTTTCCACCTTCCAGCACATAATTACCACCGTCTTCACTAACGATGGCTATTTGGGTAGGCCTATGCTGGTTGTGGTCTATGGAGATAGGACCTTTGCCTGCAATCGTACCAATTTTAAAAGTCTTACCAGATGGCGTTAAACGATAAAGGTGATAACCAACAACGATAAAAGCTTCATGATCAAAAGCTATAGCCCCACGACACGGCAGCTTAGACCCCGTATCAGCAAATACTTTCAAACCATCTGAGCAATAGAGGCTAAGCGGCTTTTTACCTTCCTCTCCAACTTCCTCAACATAAGCATTTAATAGCCTGGCTGCACCATGTGCTTTGTATCTCGCCGGATTTGATTTCTTTGGGAAGGCAATAGGGACAAGTGGCATTTACATAAAGTCCACAATAACAGGTCTGTCTTCATAGGCTTTTGACGTATGCTGTCTCAGCTTTTTTAGGGCATATTCTTCCTGCCCAATATCCCTAACTTTTCCAAAGGACGGGGCGAGCCGCATACCGATAATAGTTGCTAGAGGATCAATTATGGCGACTGGAATTTCATCCTCTGCCCAATAGGAGATGCCCTTATGCGCAAGCTCTTCATAAAGGGATCCATAGAGGTCTAGAGCATCGCGCTGGTCTTCAGCTCCAGGCACCTCAGAAGAGTCGATAACGCCAAGAACAATTCTTAAAACCCGCGTCACGAGATCGTGCTTGGTTTTAGTCTTCATTTTTTACCTGTTTAGTCTCTTTGGCTTTTTTGGCGGTTGGCGCTTTTTTCGCCTCTTCAACCTTGAAATACTTGTTGTTGGAAAGACGGGCAATAATCTGCTCATCATCGACATCGACAGCCTTGTCTTTTGGGAAGGTAATGCCTTGAGTTTTAACCTCTTGTGCATCTCCCGCATATGTAATTTTCACAGTGATAATCCTTTTGTTTGAATAATAAACCCAAGGCAAAATCAATCGCCTTGGGTTGTTGTGTTTGCTGTTTTAAGTAAAAATTAAGCGTCTTCTACACCGGCAAAGAAGCCTGAGACCATGCCATGGTCAATTAAAGGGTCACCTGCTTTGAAGCGCTGGATCTTGTTTATCCCGATATATTCCTCAATCGCACGACCAATACGGCGACCGTAGTCATCTTCTAACCGTTTTTTGTATTGCGGACGCTGGCCCCACCCCATCGCGATGGCTTGAGCACCACAAAGAAGCGCTGGAGACACGTCAATAGCTGAGGCACCTGCGCCTGCAAAAACAGGCAATTCAGGAATCTCACAAACAATGACACCGTCATAAATCAACTCACCATCTTGGAAAATAGGATTTGAGTTGACATTACGCTCACGGGCATCTGAATTCACAGTGCGCAAATCTTCCTTTAAATCACGGAAAGCGCGCGTGTCTGTGAATGCCACAAAATACTCACGGCCCTTGCCCTGTATCCGAATTGGGCGGATGTGAGGTGAGGTTGTCTTGGCAATGCGCTTCATCAGAGAGAGACGTGCGCCGGTAAACTTATCACCGGCCGCGTCAACGGTTGCCAATGAAGCTGCGAAGTCACCAGACACCAGATTGCTTTTAGAAGCACCAAACAAAACACGGTTTTCATTATCAGTAATCCAGCTGTTTTTCTCTGCTACTGAAGCTTCTGCATTATGCAGTGTGTTTAGCGGCGCAACCAATGTCTTGTTGCTTTGCGCCATTAACATAGCATCTGAAATATCGTTGCGAGTTTGGTCAATCTCCCAATCTTTAAGCAATGGCTTTACAATTGCTCGTTGGTCCGCAGCTGATGCACGGGCCTCAGATTTAGAAAGCAGAACACCGTGAATACGTTCTTGCACGGGGATTTTGTGAGTGAAAAGACCTAAAGGTTCCTCAGAACCAACCAGATCATTATTTACGCCGCTCACACCAGCACCTGTTAGCCGTGAAGACAACGAGAGAGTTAAAGATTCGCCTGGAATTTTATTTTCTGCCTTCACCTGGATCACAGACATGGGCGATTTACCCATGAAAGATTTATATCCGCTTTCGCGTACATATTCTTCATGGAACGATTGTTCCCAATCTTGTTTTTTCATTTCTGGGGGGGTGGTTGTCATTGTCATTGTGTTTGTCCTTAGTCATCAAAGAGTTTATTAAAATGGTCCTCATCCGACAGGACTTGAGCCTGTCCGTTACCAGCGTCCGTAACGTTGCGGATAGAGGGCGGAATCTTTGGATTTGCGTTTCCTTGAGACTGTTCAGCTTTCAGCTCTTCGAGCGCTTGCTCGCGGGCTTCCTTCATGACCTGGGCTTTGTAAGCGGCTGGATCATTCCCGACTTCTTGTCGTAATTGTTGGGTCTGATACCAAGCCACGGCTTCGGCATATGGGTTTTGAGAATTAACCCTGAGCTGTTGCCCAACCCCAGCCGCATCAGCCGCTTGAACAGCCGCATTCACAACGTCGTTGCCATAAGTGGCGACTGCATTGGAATGCGATTGCCCAAGCTTAATTTCGGCTATTTGTTCTTGGATGGGGTTTAAAGCCTGTTGTGCCTGGCCCAATATATGGCTCTCATAACCTTGAGGGTCCTCTAAAGGATCAGGCGCAACAGGTTGCTGATTGGTCTGCTTGTTCTGCTGTTCCAAATAGTTAAGTAAATTGCGGTGCTCTTGCTCAAGTTTCGCGGTGTATTGCTGAACATTATTTAATTCAGCTTGAGCCGTTTCGACCTGGGCTTTGTACTCGTTACGCTGCTCCCGCGTCTTTTGGATTTCTGCTATAGGCACCATGTGCGAAGCTTTACCTTCGGCATCTTGATCAGGTTGCCCCTCACCTTCCGTTTCGGTCTCGTTTTGAGAGACGTCTCCTTCTGGCTCAGGTTGTGGCTCCACCACCTCTTTAGTAGTCTCGCCTTGAGCCTCATCCGCTGCATTAACGCCTGCGTCTTCAGTCTCAAATTCATCATCAAAAATGCTATCAATGTTAGGTTCGTTTTCGGTGGTCATAAGCTTTCATCCTTTTTTCCGCTTATCGTTGCTGGTCACGAAGCGCCTGGTTACGGCTGGCGATGCCGAAGTGCCCCTTTGTCGTTAAGAGCAAACGAAACGCGCTGTTTTCTGCCCTGCGCGCAGGCAACAAAAAACCCGCCTAAAAAAGCGGGTTGGTACTCAACATTTACAAATTGGTTATTGAACAAATTCCTGTGGGATCTGATCAGGGTAGACAATTCCTTGGTCGCGGCCCTGGTAAGGGTCAAGGGGGATCAAGTCCACTCTGTCCTGTTCATCTAAAACATCAGCCGCCTGGGCCTCTTTGAGTGCCTTGGCATTGTTTAATCCTGTTTTACTAACTGTTTCTTGAATGCCTGCTTGGATCTCAGCCAACTTGAGCTGGAACTCTTGCTCTAACAGTGATTGCTTGCGTTGCTCTTGCTGCATTTGATGCTGCTGCATTTGCTGGGTCTTAGCTTCGCTCTCTTGCAGCTTTTGCATGATCTTGTCTTTGGAGCTCAAAGGAGTTGCCTCAAAAATAACTTCTGGCGGTAATGGCTGCCCATTTTGCTTTAAGAACGGGGCCACTTCTAATAAAGTTCTGAAATCTTCTTGCTGGACTGTCACTGTATCAGGACCTTCATCCAAGATGATTTCGACATCCATGTCTTCGACCTTGTTTTGTACCGCAAACTTTCCTGTTTGCTCATCAATCCCGATTTGGTTTAATCCTAAGAACTGCGCTGTACCACCGTCCTCCGCTACACGAATATAACGTTCTGTTGTCCAAAACTGACGGGCAAGGTTCCACATTTTGCGGTAGCCTCTAATTTTCCAATTGCGCAATTCTTGCAGTTGAGGGCTTTGCTCTGTAACGCCTGAGTGTTTTTGCTCTTGGATGGCAATACCAGATTGGCTCTCCGTGCCACGCCCTGTTAAAGCGTTGTTAGGCCCCATCTCATTCATCTGAGCCAAGTCATGTTGTAATAAACTTAGCTGTCCTGATGCCTCGCTATCATTTGAGATGATCTCAAAACGCATACCGCCAGGATTGACCTCAACCACACCATCAGCTTTGTGAAGTTGCCGCCTTGCCTCCTGGATGTCTTCAACAGACCCTTCTTCATATACAATTGTCTTTTTCGACATGTTATGCAGGGCGCTGGAGTGGCGCTTGTTTATAGCGCTTTGGATCGGAATCATGTCTTTAACAGCGCCGTACCTCATGCCCGCTTCGTCCATCAAGGGGGTCCAAAGCTCATAGCGATGCATGGTCTTGCCCTTGTCGTCGACAAAGGGACTTATCTGCTCATTAATGACGTAAATTCCGCAGTGGTGTGCGCAATGCCACTGGCCTTTGTTTAAATACCAATGCTCAACAATCCACATACGTTTTTTCCCAAACTCAACCCATGTATCCTTTTTATCCTGCTCCTTTTCAAAAGAAGAATAATCGTTAGTTTCCGCTGCGCTTACTATCTCATCAATGAAGTCAGTCTTATGAGGGAAGAGGGCTTTTACATCTTCAATATCCACCCACTTAGCTGTGCCCATAGATTTAGCATCAGAGAAATCTTGCTCTTCAGAGCGTGGATCATAAAAGAAGGTGTTTTTAGAAATAGGAGAGATGACAATCTCACTTTGATCGCCGTCAGGTTCTATATCAAACTCAATACCATCATACCCCCCAACAATGCCACGTAGCGTAACGCGGGCCTCAATATTCGCAAAATTATTGTTGTCAGTGATGAACCTCAATATTTTAGTTGCGCCCTCCGCCAATTTTTGGCTATTAGGCTTAGGAGTGCGTGCAAATGCTTTTGGATCGCGCCGCATATTTTCTTGCAAACCAACAAATGCGTTAACTTTCAATCTGATTTGGTTGTAATACGTATCAGGTTGCTGGCGCTTTCTTAAAATTTCCTGCTCTTCAGAGCTCCACTGATAGCCATGGTAAAAATCCCAACAACGCCGCGCAAGACTAATCTCCTCTTCTTTTGCGCTCCCATAGGCCTTGAACATTTTTGTTAGTTTTTCACCATCAAGAAATGTATTAGGCTTAGCCTCCCCGTCTTGGGGTGATTGAGCGTTTAAGCTGTCATCCATGAATTTCCTTGATCCTCATTTGAATAATAATCATCCCGTATTGGCTTATCGCTAGATCTTGATGCAATGTAAGGCCTGCTCATGCAGGCATAGCGTGTCTCATCTGCTATATGATCTTCTGATTTTGTGTCTAAGTCTTCAGGTCGTACCGGATCATGCTGTAGCGCTGGCATGGTCCGGATTGAATCTAAGCAAGTGCTAAACCAATAAATCATTGGGTTATCACCCTCCCCCCCAAGCCGGTCCCTAATTTGATCCCAGCCACCTTGCACGCCGCTCCTGCTAATCCGCTTATTGTCAGCTTTGCGCCAGAATATTTTTGCCTTACGCATTTTTTCCGCGATTGATGGCCCGTCGGTCACTGCAAATATCGCAGGGTCAGCAACTCCGTAAGCTATCTTGTCGCCGTCATCCTTCGCTTTGATTTTCTCTGCAACCTTAAAGCTTTTCATCTTAAGCCCAGTGTCAGGCTTCCCCTTCACACAGCCGTAATATTCGCGGTATCTAATCAAAGCCCCGCGCGGTATTGTTTTGCCACATTTTGTTCTATAGTTATCTGATACAACAGCCCACCAGCCACAAGAAAATGGCTTGGCACTGCCCCAATCAAATGATCTAAATTTGGTCCACTCTTGAGGTATGGCAAATGGCTCTATCACATGTTTGTCACGTGAAAACTCGTTAAAGAAAGCGCCTTCGACTTGATTCCAATCTCCCTCAAGCATGGCGGCGACAAGCTCATCTTTACCAAGGCCCTGTAATTTACTGATATATTCAGGATCGTCTTTCATTAAGGATGGGTTGTCATCTACCTTCGCAGGGATATATTGACGAAGCATCCCTCCCTCACCTTTCTCAGTCCTCACAATCTCCATACGCCTAGCGAAATCAATGAACGTATTCTTAACCCAAAGATGACCCGTGCCACCTGGATTGCTCGATGCGATGATGCAAGGGAATTGCCCCACATACTGCTTTGGCACTTTAAGCCCGACCATCCGACACCGCCCTCTTAGGTAGCGGTAAACTTCTTCAGGAAAATGGGTAAGCTCATCAATCAACAGAACATGGATTTCAGCACCTTGATATTTAAACCGGTGCTTCGCATCCTTACAGTGGCATAAATAGATTTTAGAGCCGTTCCAGAACCTTATTTCATCTTCTACGATGGTAACAAAGCCCTCACGCTCCCAGCCTGCTAGCAGCGTCCTAAGACCCTTGGGCCCCTCAATGTGGTTTTTGACCAAATCCTCTTTAATGCGACGGAATAAATAAATTTGCAGCCCTGGTATTTGTGATGCCCAAATAATAGCCGCTACACGCATTAAATGAGATTTTCCACCACCAGCTGCACCGCCATACAAAATCTCAGTGGCTTTAGATAAGAAAGCCTCACCCTGCTTGGGGTGAAGATTAAGATTCAGTTCCGATGGTAACATTTATCACTGGGACAACAGCCTTGCCGTCATCGTCAATTTGTTTTTTGACATCAATAAACATGCCTTCAAGTTCTTGGCCCAGAAGTTTTAAAGCTGCATTTGCAGCCGATGGATTATGATTGGTTTCAGCAAGGATCCCGTTCTCATCTTTGACTCTCATTTTTCCCATACTAACAAGAGCATTTTCCTTCAAGTGCTCTAGTACCCAAGCCCGATCAACAACCGCTTTTATAGCCGCTGTCCTCTTTAGGGCATCAATTCTGGCCATGATGTCCTCATTTGTCTTCAAGCGAGCGGCGTTTTTGCGGTTCTTTTTATAACCTGCGTTTACATAAGCTTGGTCCGCTGTCTCACCTTTTAATATTTCTTGGGCGAACAACTCCCACTTTGTGTTTTTCAGTACCCCCATAATACCCCCTTAACCCCAGTACCCGTCACTACGGTAGCTATCTCTTACATATGTGCACGGCTCTACAATGTGTAAGTTAACCACCTTGGTTTCGCCTGTTGATGTTGTAATCAACGATTCAATGCAGCCAGCCTTTTTAATCATGTATGTGACAGATGTATCAGTGAGCTCTTTTTCTGTTTGGGCACTGCCAGCTTCTGTTACATCTGTGATGGTTTCGTCTTCATCCATCCATTGCTTCATGTCGATTGTGTATTTAACAGCCTCACCATCTTCCTGAGAGGCCCAATAATAGCGGCCGTCTTTCTTGCTATGAACACCGTATAAAACATCTCTTCCGTTTCTTACTGGCTTTATAAGGCGTTTTGTCATTTAGAAATCTTTCCAATAAAAAACCCGCCGTGAAGCGGGTTGTTGTGTAAGTTTGGCTCTAGGTGAGTTAAGATTGTGCCTCTATGCACTTAGCTTATGATTAAGTGTCTTAAGTCTTTGACAGGTTTTGTGCCTGAAAATATAGTGATGGCCTGCCTTTATTGTTTTTAGGCTTAATTTGGTTGTATTGAGCGGCTGGCTGCTGGAGTTTCATCAATGCATCCTGTTCCTTAGCGCTCCACTGATCACTGCGGGTAAACCTGTACATGACATTCACCTCAATAAACCGAGGGCTCATTAAATCTGGAATATCTTGGGAGGCTGTCTCTGGCGTCTTCTGAGCCTCCTGCCCAATCGGCAAGGTTAACACCAATCCTGAACAGCCTAGTGCTTGTAAGAGTTTGCGTCGATTTATCATCTAATTATTTTTTTGAAACCTTCTAGCCCTAGCTCTCTCATCTGAGCACCATCAAAGTAAACATTAGGCCCTATTTCGTAGTAATGAGGCTCATCAGGATAGTGTCCTCTTGAAGATATGGGCACAATAACGATTTCTCCGTCTTCAGACTCTTTTCTTTTGGCGATATCACCCTCTTGACATTCAGGTTCAATTTCGTCAGCCATTTACCTATTGCCCTCACGTAGTTGTTCCAAATCATTTAAAGGCATTATAGCCCACAACATCCCATAGCGCTATGTTTTACGATTGCTTCTGTATAGGTTCGCTTGGGTTCGTTGTGGACTAAACTGGTTACACAAGCTTTAGTTTTTGTGCCAGGGAGGTGAACACAAAAAGAGCCTGTGTAATTGGGATAGAGCAACCAGGTGAGGTGCTGGGTTGAACGCAAGCGGTGGGTCCGCTCAAGCGTTCATGGGGCATGCCTGGCTGCTCTAACTGGATTGTTGTTTGAATTAGACACCCCGCACGTAGATCGCCTGCATACAGTAGCTAATTGTATATCTCTTAACGCGATCTAGAGGTGCGGGGCTTGAATTAGTCCCCACCGCTAAGGGCAAATGGTGGGGTTAGCATCTGGTGTAAATATAAACATACAGTCGGTTTGCCGTCCCTCTGTATACACCAGACGATAAAAAAATTGCTGGTGGCCCTCAGAGCTTCGATGCTCACAATGCTATGCACAACATTGCTCCGAGAGGTACCCCCGTCAGAGTACAACCCCTGACCATACAGGGAAGGGCCATAACCGTTTCAATATTGGAAATAGTTGAATTAGGATTACTTCATATTAGAGGGGTTGGCTTCTTTCTTAGACGGACAGTTGCCAACCTCTTTGCATTCTTACTATGCTACTTTACTAGAAATAGGAATTTATTCACAAAAAAGCGCCCAAAACCGAGTTTTAGGCGCATCTCCAACTATGGAAATTTACCTAACATGCTATGCGCATGGTGTCAAGCGGGTTTTTGGATTTTATTTGCATAATCCTTTTTTCATTCCGCAACAGGCAAACCAGAAAATCTATAACACCGCCTGTCACAGCAATCTCTTTTGAATACTCAATACCATGCTCATCAAAGCGTTGTGCGATCTCTGCTTGCAACTGTTTTTCATCTGTCATATGGACAAATGGACTTTGAAAAATTTTATTGATTTTATCTAGATCAGTCTCCATCACCCCCCCCTATCCATTCACCACATATTGATCTATCAACATCGCTTCGCTCTCTTAATCTGATTTTTTCCATGACGGACAAGTCACCATCAGCCACTTGCAGGCATATCACGTGGTTTTGCCGCCACATCTTGACCACTTGGTCACGGTCGATAACATCCTCACTTACTCCTCCCTCAATCCGTAAAGCTCTGCAATTGAATCAAGCAATGCATGGAGCCTTGCCGTACCGGCTGAAGATGCTGCAGTTTTGTGCTTATAACCATCACAGGCAGCCCCGATTGTCTCTACGTTTTTCTGGTCACCTGAGCGATCTATGTCGCGCGCAACGATCTCATCAGTTGTGAGCATTTCTTGCACAACAGACCAAACCAAAAGCGCTAGCTCATGGTTTCTCAATCCATTATAAATATGCTTATAACGGTAATATGCATCATTCCCATAAGACCCCAAGTAAGCCTCCGGAGCTTTCAGTGTTTTCGGGCAATCCACCTTTTCAGACAGCTGAGCCGTTAGCCCTTTTGAACTTCCTTGTGCTCTAGCGCAATCCGTTAGAAAAAGATTCAATGCACGAAGGTGTCGTAGACGTAGTCGCCCATTGCTGTAAAGCCGACTAAGCATTCCTAATCGTGGTGGGGGCGCTAAATGTTTATATCGGCCATCCTTTGGGCTTATGAAGGCCTGAGGCGGGGCATCCCTACCCTCTATTATTTCAGGGTTTCCGACTTCACCCTTCTCCATTCGCTCAAGGTAATAGCTTGTATTATGCCTATGGCCTTGCGTTGGTGTGGTTGAGTTATACCTCTGCACACCAAAGCTTATTTTGGCGTTTTTTGCCTTTTCTTCGCGTATTTGCTTAGCGGCTTGTCTATCAATTTCCATGCGCACCCCCCAAGGCGTCAATTAATAATTTTTGATTTGAGATCAATCTTGAAAGCGCCCTCGTCTCAACCGCCAAATTTGCTTCTTCAATTGATTGAACCGCGCGATAGGTGCGAACAAGAGCTGTGGCTGTTTGCAAGTCCAATAGTTTTTCTAATTCAATACCTGATGAGATAGCGCCATCCTGGTCTCTTGGTTTTGCGCGAAGGCACTCTTCACGCTTTTTTGCAGCTTTCATTATATCTCTCAATCGCTGCTCACTAATTTGATTTGCCATCTCTCTGTCTCCATGAATTTCTCGAGTGTCAATAAAATTTGCAGGCTGTTTTGAGGGGAGTGCTCTATAAGGGGTTGGTGATGTTGTTCTTGGTTTAACAATGTTTTTTGGTTTTCTTTTCAAGGGGCCTTCAAAGGTCAAATGCTGAGAATTTAAATACTGCTCAAGCTGCCCCCCATTGAACTCTGCTTGAAGACAAACCCCCCGCCCATGCCTATACGCAACCACCTCTATTAAATTAGATTGAGTATCAGCATTCACTCGCTCCATCATTTCTAATACGCGCCTTTTAAGTTCCTCAAGAAGTTTCATTCCTAGTCGATCAATAAGCGCTTGGGTTGCTTTGTCTTTAATAATAATATTCATTTACCCACCAATCCTTTTTCTTTGCTTGGTGGTCATAAGCTCTCTTCCATCGTCAAAATCATCACCCTCAAAACTCTCGTATCCTCTCTGTGAAGGTCCTTTAATTGCTAAGGTGGGGAGGCCATCCCTTTTTGAGCTTTTGCTTCCCAGTGAGCTACTCTCAAAGCCCCAGCCACGCTCTTTTTTCAGATCATTGTAACAATCAGTGATTTTCTCTATCTCAAGTCGAAGAGCGCCCATCCTCACGCCGTGCTCAGCTGTTAATCGTTGGATCTCTTCAGATCGGTCCAAAGCCTCCAATTGCTCAACACGGGCTTTTATCCGATTGATTATCTTGGCTTGGGAGCTGTTCACCAGCAAACTAGCTAGGAGGGCCGCTGTTAAAATTGTTATTGCAATGAGTAGAAATGGGGTCATGAGTTAAATCCTTTTTCTTCGTAAGCTTCCTTTAGTTCCGCCACCTCATCACCAGACAGGCAGACAAAATCTTTCTTATCTCTATTAAACCGCATATAGACAGCGCCTGGTGATCCCATTGTTTCCCAGTCCTTACATTTTTGGATATCGACCTTGAGAATATTTTCGCCAAAATCAGGCTTGGTCAAAACAATCCCGTGATCAGATTTGTTGTACCAATTTGCTGACCCTGCGATTGAGTAGAGATCAACAGGGCCTGTCTTTTTATCGCGTTTTGTTGGGTGGGCAACGACGATTAGTAAAATCCCAAGACGTGAGCAAAGACGCTTCAACCGCCTAATGGCATTGCCAACATAGATGGTTTCCGACAAACGCCCAAAATCATGCTCGACCTCATTCCATGGGTCCAAAATGATGTAATTACAATTGTGTCTGGTTACAGCCCATTCAATTCTTTCAGCCGCCCAATCAAGCGTTAAGACATTGTCAGAGGGTTTGATCACTTTGATGCGGTCAGATATGAACTCCCTCACCCGCTGTTGTTTTTCAGGGTCAGAGCTTCCAAAGCCAATCCCGCGCATGTATGAATAGCTGTCTCTCTGCAAACGACTAGCGGGGTCTTCTAGTGTGAAAAACATCCCTCGTAAAACATCAGGGCCGGTTTTAAATGTGCCTCTCGATAATCCAAAACTCAAGTGAAACGCCAAGGCTCTGGCAAACTGAGATTTACCTGTCCCTGGCTCCCCCGTAATCACCATGAACTCAGGGCGTGTGAGCAAACAATGTTGATTTAATGGCTCCCAGCCTGTGAGAATTTGAGGCATTTTAGGCATTGGCGGTAAATCAAACAAACCAACAATATCATCACTTACAAGCGGCTTTGCCTGAGTTATTAATTGGTTCAAATGGTCTTTGCCATGCCTGACCAAAATATCATTAGCGTCTTTGCAGCCATCTGGCACCTGGACGTAATAACATTTTTTCTCACCCACTCGAATTGACAATTCATTGCGCAGCGTTAGTCCTGCATCATCGTTATCAGTGAATAAAATCACCTTTTTAAACTCGTCAATTTTCCCGATCACATCCCACAAATATTGAAACTGCTTATCATTGCCAGCGTCAATTATACCTTCAGATTTTGAACATCCGGCACCTGTCGGAACACTAACGACGAACGAGAACCCCACCTGAATGCAGCTTATCGCGTCTAACTCGCCCTCCGTGATTATCAATGGCGTGTGAACTTCCTCGGGGATGCAGACGTGATCCGCTAGGCAATCCACGTTGAACAGAAACATTGGCTGTCCGCTTGGCTGTATGTTCCAGCCCGTTTTGTCGTGATTGCGCCATTTCGTGAATTTCGTCTGTCCGCCAAATTCGTACCTGAACCCGATCTTGCTCCCCTGCGCTTCCAGCCCTTGCCTGCGCGCTTGTTCCGCGTCCAGCCCCCGGCTTTCCGCCCAATCGATTTCTTGAATTTTGATATGTTCCATGTTCATCCTCGTCATAAAATCCGTGCCCGTACCACCCGCAATGAAAGCAGGTAAATTTAATTCCAAGCTGGTCAACCGTCACTCTCAAGCATTTTGTTTTCCTGTTGCGTGGTTTGCGCTGTTGGCTGCATTCGGGGCAAGTCGTGTAGTTGTGCCCGGCCTTGAGCGGTTGGTTTTGGGGTATTTTGTTTTGGCTGCAAAGCTCATCCGCTGTTTTCATCGTGCATCCTCGCTGATGATCGGTGGGGGGGCTGCGTACTTGGCCAACAACTCGACTTTTCGCTCTTCGCTGATTTTTGATTTTCGTACTCGTCCGTTGCCGTATTTTCCCTCAATCACTTTGAGAAAATTATTTGGATTTACTAACCAATCAAAATCAGCTTTCCATCCTCGGTCATTATCCCCACATAAAAAACTCGACCTTTCGATTGCAGCTAAAGCACTGTGCCAACCATTGAGGTTATGCTCTCCCAATCTGGCTCTTAGTGCTTTTTTTCGCTTATCAGATAATTTGATGATTTTTTGTACAGGCGATCTTTCTGTTAGATCATTGAAGGCCTCAAAAGCCAAAACCAAATAATCTTCTTTTTCTTCTTTTTCTTTTTTGTTTCTTATATTATTTTGTATAGAGGCGGTTTTTCCGCTTACGGCAGAACCGCTTACGGGTCCCGCGTCCGGTTTTTCCGTTAACGGTTGTTTTTGTTGTGATTTTTCGATACCCGTGTCCGGTTTTTCCGTAAGCGGCCAGTCTCCTTTCGGTATTTCAGCAAACGGCTTATCAGAAACCCAGTAATGACGCCCTAAATACTGATTATTTTCGTCCCTAATGTCCTCAAAGCCCATGTAACCAAGTAGCGTTAATTCAGCGAGAAGGCGGTAAAGCTTATCTTTCTTGCATCCCTTTCTGATCATCAATTTAGAGGTAACAACCCAGTCATATGGCTGGCTCAAAAGAAAGGTCAAGATACCTATTTGATCATAACTCAGGCGCTTGTCATGAATCATTTCATTGAGAATCGTTGTGTGACTATCACCTTTATCTGTATTACGAAAAACGCTTTGTTTAGGAGGATTGTTATGGCCAATCTTATTCATCACTCGCCCTCCTCAAGTTGATCGAGAAGGTTTGAAATTATAGGCTGCATCTTTTGAAGATGGCGAAAGAACACTTCACTTTCAAAATAACCTGATTGATTAGCTATTTCTGTGAACCTTAGGGAATCCTTGCTCCCTGGTTCGATCTTATTATGATCTCTTTTTAAAATTTCGCAGTAACGATCTAAAAATGCACATTCTTGATCACTGGCGTGATCACGCAAAAACTCAATCATTTCAGGAAAACATTCTTTATGGACCTCCATTACACCGTGCCCCCTACTGCTCTTTGATCATCTGTCGTGAAAATTCGAACATCTTGCATTCCACTTGCTGAAACGGTCCCTTGCTGTCCGGGTCTAAGTCTTGCTTGGCGGTAAACATGGCTCCCAAAGCCAAACAATCTTCTGGTGTTTTTATCTCTATTGTGAGAGCCGCATTTTGCAGACGGTCCATGTAAAGAATTAAAGCATCTTCGTCTTCTGGCCATAAATGACGGCCTTTTGTGTGCAAGCTTTCCAGCTGCATGTAAACTTTTGCGATGCTGATGAGTAAATCGTCGTTGCCCTGATCGGACTCCGGGTGTATTGAATGTGTAGCCATGATGACCTCCAATAAAGGTTAGCTTGGTTAGGCCCTTGTCAGTGCTTCCAACACTGGCTTGGGCTGATATAGTCAACGGTATTCGTTGATGGTCAACGTAATCCATTACTTTTAACTTGTCAACGATTATAGTTTTTTCTTGATTTTTATCGTTGACTTTGCCATATTGAGATATGGAAATTACTATCGAACAATGCAGAGCCGCAAGAGCCCTCCTTGAGTTATCCCAGCAAGAACTAGCAACTATATCTAGTTTAGGGTTAAGCACTATTAGGGACTTTGAAAAAGGTCGTCGCATACCCCACACAAACAATATTCTTGGGATCAAAGTCGCCCTCGAACAATCAGGCATTGAATTCATCCCTGAAACCCCTACATCAGGCCCAGGTGTTCGTTTAAAGAAGGAATCCCAATAGATGGCTGATAATGTGACAAACGAATTGCTCCTAGAGCATTTAAAGAGCGTACAGTCTAAATTAGGCGGAATGGCCAGTGATATATCTGACGTTAAAGCAGAAATCCGAGGTTTAAAATCCCATATGGCTGGCTTCATGAACTCCGAGGTATCACAAGACGCTGCCCTTGCTTCTATGCAAGACAAGCTTGAAAGAATTGAGCGTCGGTTAGAGCTTAATGATCCTGAATAAGCGGCCTTATTATCCTGTTGAAAGTTTGAACCTTCCATGTTATTTTATTGCCTTCTGTTAAGAACCTGTGTATAAACGAAGGCATCAATTCATTCCTACTTAATGGAATTGCCTTCTGTAAGTTCGATTGATTTTAACGCTTCTGCAAAAAGCGTCATTGTTTCAAAAACCCCTCTTCAAACGGCAAATTTGATTTGGGGTTTTTTGCTGTTTAAATTCACGCGGCCTTTTTAACGTCCCCGCACCCCTCTAGGAGGGAGAGTAAGTAATTGTAGAGGGATAGTTTCGGACGGTAATAAACATAGCCGTCCCTCCGCTTTTGTCTCTCCAGACAGTCAGACGCTATTTTGCCAAATGTTGTTTGTTTACAATAAGATGCACCCTCCGAAAGACAGTCATAAACATAGTCTGAATATATGCTGGAGGCTCGTGTCCATCCTCTGGAGGGTTGTTCATCCTCCATATGCAAATAAGCTAAAACCTGGTCTCTGTACTTGTCTGCTTGCGACTGTCTGACCTTCTTCTTTGACGGTCGTTTAATTCTGTGCACGGTGCTTTTGTTTGATTTCTTTTTCATGCAACCTCCTCTTTTCTTTCAGCCAGGTGCCTTAAGGCTGGATAAGCAATAGCCGCATGGAAATCGCAATAAGCCTCGCCAGTTTTAGTAGCGCCGCAATAGCCGATATGATTGCCGTCCTGGTCATCAAATGGAAAGCGGCAGGACAAGCCGTGTAAATCATCAATCGTAACTGGCTTACGATCACCCGCTTCGAAAACTTTGGTTGAAAATGGTTTACTTGAAGGGATGATTTCTGGTCCTCTGAATGCAACGGGCTGGGCCATAGATTTTTGCGGCGGCTGCTTAACCGTCCTCTTGCGCCTGGTAGCGCTTAAAGTCGTTCTTCTTTCGGGCAGTCCAAGCCTAGATTTTTTGCCTATAACCGCATTTCTAGTCAGGCCGCCAAGCTGCGCCGCGATCTGGCTGCATGAATGCCCTTTAGCCCAAAGCTCTTTTAAAAGATCAACCCTGTCAGGCGTCCAAGATGTTGCTGCTTTGGTGTAGCTAGGCATTGCCCCCCCGCGTGGTTTAAAATTGGTATGTGATCCCAAATACGCGGGGGTAATGGTGGTTAGGCTGTGGTGTGGTTGTCAGATACAGGTATTTTCCAATTGAATAGAGCCATGGGAATACTAATCTCTTGTTTTTCGCAAAGCTCTTTAATGGTTGGATACCAAGCGGCTGGAAACTCACCCGCAGTCACCGCCGGCTGAATGCTTTTTGCATTAGCCAATCCTAAAGCGTCCGCAAGCGCGTCCCTTCCAATAACATTTACTATCTCTCTAACTGTAGCCATACAGTTATTATCTAATATTCTTAGATTTTGTCAATACTAATTATTAGGAATAGTCTATTATTTGTAGATTGTGTAGCTTGAGTGGATGAAAATACATAAAGTAACAGGTGAGTTCGCTGATATATCCAACCGGTTACGGATGGCTAGAGCGTATTACAATCTGTCTCAAAAAAAATATGCTGAAGAAGCTGGTGTTCCTCCAAAATCCTATAATCAGTGGGAAAGTGGGGCCTTTAGAATCTCCATACCCGGTGCAATAAAGGTCCGTGAAAGGTTTGGATTGTCCTTAGACTTTATATATTGCGGTAGCTTAGATGCATTGCCACATAAGATGGCAAGCGCTTTTTCATCTAATCCCCTTGATATCGCCTCTAACAAATCAAATGACAACTCTGAGTCTTGAGCCGCTTTATTAATTAGCTTAAATTTCTGCCGTTCCCTCACATACACCCCCACCCTTAAATCCCCGGCACTACATTGCCAGTCATGATTAAAACCAAGTAACACTCAGCAAGTATTAAATCATGGCCTCATTATGCATATTTGCATAGTTCTTACAATTATTAACTTGCTCATTCTCCTATAACTCAAAATCATCATAGCACAAATAATCTAAATTAATTAGACTTTTTTATTGACAATCTAAATAAATTAGATTTTAATAGAGTTATCAACAACGCATTACCGCACTGTTGGTAAGAGCCTGTGAGGTTCCTCAATGAGGGTCAGGCTTTTTAAAGCGGGGTTTGCTGGTGAGGGTTTAGAGACAGGCTCTCACCAGCAAAAACAAACAAGAAAGTTTATCCCTCCCAAGGAAGGGCGGTCCCAAGTTACTCCTATTACAGGGGCCGCCAGAAGGGGAAAAGGAGAGATTGTGGCTAAACGCAATATTCAAAAATCAACTGATTGTGAGTTCATGCTCACAGTTCATCAAGAAACACCAAGGGCTTATCTCCTTTCCTCAACTGGAAAAAAGAAAGATGCAAAGTGGTTTCCAAAAACGCAGGCTCAAGTAAAGGAAAAGCATTTATGCACCTTCACAATTCCCGAATGGGTCGCAACCCAAAAAGGCATGTTTTGAGACGTTAACAGGCAGGCTGACACCAACAACACTAATAGAAAGTCAGTCGAATGAGTGAAGTAGAAACAGCAACATTTATTAAAAACGAGTTTTCAGAAACAGAAATTATCCTAGCCCTTGAGTTAATCAAAAAAGAGGCGAGGCGAAAAGAAAGGCAGAAAAAATGAGTGAAGCTTATATAGATTTTTGCGTTGATTTCAAAGGGGTAGAAGGCACAGCCTTTGCCACTGTTGAAGCCATCGCTTTGGTCGAGCACAACAATGCCGACAACACTGATGATTTCGTCTCTGATATTCAAAGTTATTGGATTCAAAATAAAGATGGTGAGTATGAGGCCTTAACAGATGGGTTAGTCAGAGCCCTTGATGATGTTGAGGATGAAATTAGCGAACAAATTTTTGAAAACCTTGTTGAGGACTTAGGTCTTCACCCTGCCCAAAACGAGCACGCTCCTGGACACCATGAACGTCTAGGCCGGAGGTTTGGATAATGACCCTTAAATTAGTCCATAGCCAAGAGATCACCGCCAAATCTCTAGGTAAGCAGCTCTCAGAATCCAAGCACAGCATTTCAAATGGGGTGGTTGCGAAGCTGTCGGGCGTCCCTGTTGATGAAATAAAAGACCACGCGCCAATTGTCCCTTGTATGCCAGGCGATTATGAAGCTGCTTTCGACCAAGTTTTTGCAGCCTGCGAAGAGATCCAAATGATCTGTGAAGGCCTGTATGCGGTTGCTCGGGAACGCAAAAAAAACAATCACCAGTTTTGTGACCACGCGATTGAAGTGAGCAATGCAATTGGGGTTATGCAAGGCCTAGCAACTCAGGCCATTTGTTCATCAGAACGTATTGTTGGGGGTGAGTGATGTCGTTTACATCAGAGCAAGTCACAGAACTTAACGCCCCTCTAGATAAATCCATTATTAAAAAGCGCACCAAAGCGGGCGTGTCCCTCAGCTACGTTGAGGGCTGGCACGCCATAGCAGAGGCTAACAGGATATTCGGATTTGATGGGTGGTCTCGCGAAACAGTGACCCTTTTTGAAGCCAGCCGTGGTCTGCATGAAGCTAGAAATGGAAAACAATGGCGAGTTTCCTTTGTCGCAACTGTTAGAGTTACCGCTGGTGGTGTTCACAAGGATGGAACTGGCTTTGGCTCTGGCTTTGGTAAAGAGGATGCAATTGGGGACGCTATAGAAAGCGCTGTCAAAGAAGCTGAAACTGACGCCATGAAACGTGCGCTTATGACGTATGGCAACCCCTTTGGTTTAGCGCTTTATGACAAACAGCAAAGCCAGGTTGCAAGTGAAGAGCAAATAAGCGCTTACAAGGCCAGACAGGACGGTAAATACCCAACGATAGAAGCTGACATAAGAGCTTGCCAAAGTGAAGATGAGCTAAACGCATGCGTAGATAGCCACAAACATACCATCACCGCCTACCCTGATAGCTGGAAAGATGTCCTGCGTGAAGAAATTAAGCGGAAAAAAATCGAATTAAGAAAAGCTGCTGAAAACCTTGTGATTGAAAAAGGCTTGGGTGATCCTGGTAAATTTCTAGATGATATTGAAGGACGCATGAATAGTGCACCGGACCTCTCAATATTAGATGAAATCTTGGATGAATTTAACAGCACTCAAAGCCAGTTTTCCTTTTTATTAGACGAAGGCGTACGCATTGCAGATGCCTTTGATAAAAACAAAATGCGTCTAAGTGAGGCCGCATGAGCAAGACAAAAATAACAATGATCAAAGATGTTATTGAAGGTAGAATTTGCTTGCTACCTTATGGTGCGGCGGCCATGAGAGACTTTGAAACAATAACCAACAAACGACCAGTAATCATCAAAGCTCATCAACCAAGGAACCCTAAACACCATGACCGCATATGGTCAATCTATCAGATTGTTGCCGACAATGACCCTGCCCTTGAAACCGCCGACATGGTTAGCGAATGGGTCAAAATTAAGTTGGGTTATGTTGACTATAAAATGGAGGTTGATGGGCAAGTTTTCATTGTAACCAGATCAATTGCCTTTGAGAGCATGGATCAAATCAAGTTCAAACTCTTCTACGATAGAGCAGTAAAACTCCTATGCGAACGATTGGGTATTGATGTTGAATCTCTTCTTGATGCCAAGGGGCAAGCCGCATGACCAAACAAACATGTGCGATGTGCAATCATTATAAAATCCTAGATAGCTCAGTAGGCCGTTGCAAACAAAATGGTCCTCATGTCAACGCAAGATATAGCTGTTTGTATTGGGCTCCATTGGTTGATTTTAGAGGACGCAAAATGCCGAATGGTGAGAAACAGAAATTTGAAGAGGCGGTAACATGATAGCTTCAGTAAAATTCATAATCTTCGTCGCTATTGCTGTTCTTTTGGCGCTCTTGATTGACCATGCATTACGGCCTGATATTCAACTGCCATCGATGTTCTTGGGCTTTACCTCCGGACTTTTCGTAATGACTTTTGCCGTAAGCAACGGGTGGCTGTGATGAAAAAACAACCTCTGTCCCTTCCTGAGCAGGACAAAATCAAGCATGTTTGGTGGAGCTCTGAAAAATGCAAGGGGACATGCGATAGGACACATCCTAATGGCTGTTGGGTATTGCATGTGAATGGTGAGGCTGTCTATGACACCCATTGGTCACCAGTGATTTTGAGAGGGGCAAAATAAATGGCCACACAAGTTAAAAAACAGCACGTTTACGGCAGATTCAAGCCAACGCCCGCGCAAAAACTCAAGTCAAAAAAGGCTAAGAAAAAAGACAAACGCCACGGCATGTGTGAGCAGCATTGTGAAAACATAAGAGCTTTACCCTGCATTAATTGCGGTGAGTCTGACAGTGAAATACATCACTTAAAATGCACTGGCGAGCGCGGGGCTGGGATGAGGTCAACAGACAAATGGGGCGTTCCGCTTTGCCACGAATGTCACATTAATGGCGTTGAAAAGACTGGTTCAAGGAATGAGATAAACTGGTTTAAAGACCGAGGAATTTACTGCTTAGATCTCGCCTCAGCCCTTTGGCAAAATCGTCACGACTTAGAGTTAATGAAAAATGTCTGGCAAACACATTGGGACAAGAAAAGTACCATCTTTGACCGTAAAACAAACCACCCTGTAGGGAGATAACAATGGAGCTATTTTGGGGCGTCGTCTTAGCCAGTCTCATTGCCACGAGCATTTTAGGTGTGGTCTTGGTGGTCTTGGTGATTGGCACGAGAAAAGATAATTAAGAGGGAACAATGACAGAAGAAACAAAATTGTCAGCTCAATATATAGATTCAACAACATCTGTTTTTGAGAAATTAGGCGACCCAATCAATATTAGTTTTATGTCAGGTGGCAAGTTTGACAGTGTCATTCGTGTTTCTGCACCACATCAAACAGGCATTAAAATAATGAAGGCTGTTTCAAAAATACTTGAGCAAACAAATGAGACCTCCACCCCTCCCACACAAGAGGGAGATAAAGAATAATGATCGATTTAAATTATTTTATGAATGACCTTCCAAAGTGCCCTCACTGCGATGAAGATTTCGACATTTGGAGCAATGATTACTTTGAATACAATTTAAGTGATGAAGCAACAGATGAAGCTACTTGTGAATCTTGCCACAAAGAATTTGTTTTTAAAAATCACCTCACTTACAGTTTTTCTACCGCAACGTCTGTATGCGATTTGCATAACGGTGTTTATGGCCCGCAACAATCTAAAGGGGAGGTGTAGAGATGTCAGGAACACTTGTTTACGATTTATGCGAGCAGTGCGATGAAAATCCAGCGTTTGAACCCTCACCTATATGCGCAAAATGTCATACGGAAAATGAAAAAAGAACAATTGAGACTGGTACTGCGTCCTTCCAAGCTCGCATTAAAGAGCTAGAAGCACAGATCAAAATAAAAGATTTACAAATTGCAGATCAAGAAGACCAAATAGAGCGCCTACTAAAAGCAATTCCTAAAAATGAGGAAGCCCTGCAAAAAATGGTCGATGAGGCCCAAGATCTAGGTCTTTATGAAGCTCCCACACAAGAGGGAGATAAAAAATAGATGTCTGAATGTAAGAGAGATATGGCCCGTCATGCATTAGGGCTCCCCAACAAAAGAAATCTAGCGTATCGCAATTACTATGAAACGTCAGAGGGAGGTCAAGATCAATTCGACTGGCAAGACATGGTTTATAGCGGCCTTGCTGTGCAGAACAACGAGACTATGTTTCACGTGTCTTTGGATGGCATCCAATGGGCTTTAGATATGCATGAAGCAATCATCAGAGAAGATATGGGGAGGGGAGATGTTGTTAGTCAACAGCTAAAACATATCCATGCTTTAGAAGCAGAATTAAAGCAAAAAGACGAAAAGCTCTCTGAGTTCCAAGAAGGCATTCCTATAGAGAAGGCTAAAAAACTCGATCAGGTCATAATCATGGATTGGGAAAAGCACTCAAGCGACGGCAAGCTGTGGTCACTCTGCAAACCTGGTGATGCAGCGCTTGTGAAGTGGGCGCCGATCCCAACATGTGAATGGGGTTCTGATGATGAATGGTTTGATGAGTGGAGTGGAACGGTGTACTTAGCCCCAAAAAAATTCTACCCCCTCCCTCCTACAGAAACAGGGGGTGAGTGATGCCTAACATTGTCGATATGGATAACCAGCCAATTAACCCCATGCCCTATGTGAAAAAAAGAAAATGGCCAGGCTTTGATCAGATCATCACAGTCTTAATGCTGCCTGTGATTGTATTTGTAACTATCACATTGAGCTTTGGTATTATTAAAACCACCTATGACAATTCCAGCAATATCAGAATGTTGTTAACAGAAACAAGCATTCAGCTAGAGGCAATAGCCAATAGCTAAAGAGAAAGAGAGACGGAAATGAATAAAGTGCCTGAAATCATCAGAACGAAATTACGTGCAGAAGGTGGTATCACACCTGAAGAAAAAGCTCGCATGGCGGAGCACTCAAAACTCTGGATTAGCCGTGCGATGCGAACAAAACCAATTGAGCCATCAAAAATTATACCAGTCATCAAAGAAATCTATGCTGTTTCTGGTTTGAAGGAGCCGAGAGTTGTCATCGTCCCATCGCCCCTCGTTATGGCGTTTGCTTATGGCGCATCAGCAGCGATTTGGCACAAGCGTAAAACCAACGCCACAGACAACGCCACACGCAACGCCACAGACAAAGCCACAGACAAAGCCACAGACAACGCGGAAAAATTAGCTGCAAATGCCTGCCTAGATCTTGCTGGACGCTTTGGCATTTTATGCGCGCGGCGGTGGGGGGCTATTTATCAAGGCGGCAACATGTGGTCAGCAAGCGAGAGTTACTTAACTGCGTGCCGCGACATCCTAGGGCTAGAATTACCTGATCACAAAAAATATCAGCCTTGGGGGCAAGCCGCGATTCATGGCGGTTTTCGCGTTATGCATGAAGAATTTTGCATGGTCTGTGATTTTCCAGAGATTTTAAATGTTAACGATAACAACCAACCGCATTGCGAAGATGGCCCTAGCCACAAATGGCGCGATGGGTGGGCGTTATATCACTGGCACGGCACAAAGGTCCCCGCACACTGGATTGAAGACAAAAGCAATTTAGATCCGAATGAGATTTTGAAGACTGAAAACGTCGAGCAAAGAGCCGCCGGCTGTCAGATTATCGGCTGGCACAAGATGCTTGATCATTTGGATCACAAAATTATTGATAGTGATCCAGACCCCGAACACGGTGATTTGATTGAGGTCACGCTCGACGGGCTCCCGGAACCAGAATGGTATCTAAAATTTGAATGCCCGCGAAACGGCGTAATGATGGAGGGCGTAAATAGACGAGAGCTTTCTGAGCCGACTGTGTTTGCGGCCCAGGCTTGGAAATCTCCACTTCCAAACCATCTTTTTACTTACCCAAAAACAAGGACCTGATCATGAATAAAATTACAGATAAAATCTTCAAAAACGTTACAAAAGTTGAGTACAGCAACGCTCATGGCGAAATTGGTTTTTATAAAATCATTAGTGGTGTTCCAGATACTAGTGACTTCGGTCCACTTACTGACACAGCCGCTAATGGCGATATTATTGTTGGTCATTCTGAGAGTGGGCATCACCACGTAATCGAGCGCGAAGACATCGAAATAACTGAATTTGCTCACGATGGCATGAAAATATTTCATGCCATCGTGAAAGAAAACAAACGACTTTATCAAGACGCATCAGCGCCGCATGAGGCACAAATAATAGAAGCGGGTGAATACATCATTGGTAGCTTGATCGACTATGACCCATTCACAAAACAAGCGCGCAGGGTGGCTGACTAATGCTCAACCCTACAGAAAACAAGGAGGGTGAGTGATGGCTAAAAAATATAAACTAATCGACGAAACAATCACGTTCAACGGTTGCAAGCTACACCGCATAAAAGCCGTTAAAGATTTTACAGATGTTAATAAAGGGGATCTTGGTGGGTATGTTGAGAGCGAGAGCAATCTAGCACAGGCTGGCGATGGTTGGGAGAGACCGGCAACTAATTATCTCAGTTAATGAGATTAGAGCTAAAGAGAAGGAATAGAGACTATACACATATTTTGGAAATTCATTATTTGGTCATTGGTCATTTCTAGCCTTCATCAGCACCAAATAATTAAAATTTACGGCAACGAAATATCAATCCAATTAGAGATGTTGGACCAACGTTTAAAAAATATTGAAGCTAAGACCAATAAGGAGGAGTGAATAGACATGGCACAGACAGAACAAGTTACAGATATTTTGAATGACCGCCTTGTAACGGCAAAATTCATTGCTGACAGGTACAGCATCCACACAAGAACCATATGGGTATGGGTGAAAGAGAACCGGCTACCAAAACCAATGTACAGAGGTAACACTCGCTATTGGCGGGCATCCCAAATTGCCGAATATGAAAAACGAGATTTTGCGGCCCAAAACGACGGAAAATAGGCCATATCGGACCAGTAGTGGACCAGTGGCAACAATATAAATGAAAAGCAAAAAATTGAGATACGGTAAGCGGTTGATTTTAAAGAGAAAAAGTGGTGAGCCCAACAGGGGTCGAACCTGTGACCTACTGATTAAAAGTCAGTTGCTCTACCAACTGAGCTATGGGCCCCCAAAAACAAAAAATCCAAACCAAGATGTTTGGGGAAACACCGTTTGGATAACAAATCAAAACAT
>JAJFHF010000120.1 GCA_021775775.1 Hyphomicrobiaceae bacterium | reverse complement strand
CTTTCACAGCATTACTTACCGCTCGGCTTTGAGATGTTGTTGTTTTTCCCAAAGTTAAGGCCACCCAAAAGATGGCTGCATAGATGAGAACGGCTAGGCCTAAATGCAGTGCTAGTCGATATTGACTAACGTCTGTTCGCTCAACCAGACCAGAGCTCACCATGTACCACCCAACAAAGCCTTGTAGGCCGCCCAGTGCAAATAACACCCATAATTTGGGTTTTAAAGAAGGCTCTATGCGTTTGGTGCCCAAAAAGAATAAAAAGGGAAGTAAGAACGCAATCCCTATAAAGCGACCCAAAAATCGATGCGCCCATTCCCACCAAAAAATGGATTTGAATTGAACCATGCTCATACCAGCGTTGATTTTTTCGTATTGAGGGATCTGTTTGTATTTTTCAAATGCCTCTTGCCAATCCCCCGCGCTCAAGGGGGGGATTGCGCCCATTATGGGTTTCCATTCTGTGATGGATAGGCCTGAGCCGGTAAGACGGGTGGCCCCGCCGACTAGAACCATCGCAAAGATAAGGGCGCAGATTATAAACAACCATTGGCGTATATGGGTGCGAGACTTGCGTTGTTTCTCAGTTGCCCCTGCTTGATGGTCAGGGGTCGTGCTGGTATTTATCGTTGACATAATGGGTAGGCTCTTAACTATTGCGTTTTGAAAATGTTAGGTTTGGACTTTACCTGTTGCGATTTATGAGCAATATAGGCTATCGCTTCACAGGTTGTTAGTGGCTGTTACAATAAAGGCTTTGTTTCATGAATCCAAAACTAAAAAGACTAATAGGTGGACTTTTGTTTATCTTATTTTTGGCCTTTTACGTTGTGGTGGTTATTGCCATTTCTCATGGGGTCTTACCTGGTAAATCACATGGTTATCAATTGTTGTTTATGGCGATTGCTGGCACGATATGGGTGATCCCAGGGGCTTGGATTATAAAATGGTTGGCGAAGTAAAGAGGCTTTGCCTTCCGTTAAGCTCATTGCCTCCCCTCATTACAGTCGCTTTCTAGCAATATCATCAATTTACATTGAGACGCCTTAGACCATTTGCTAGACAAAATGGGGCTCCAGACATAAAGGTTTCGACATAACGGCATTTTTGATATTCGCCATTGAGTGAAACGCGCGGCAGGGCCGTGGCGAATTTTTTATGCTCTTCATAAATCACCCCTTTTCGGGTTGTCACGGCCGTTTTAAATCCAAGTTCTTTTGCGATGGCAAACTCTCTTGGCCCAGCGCAATTGGCATCTCCATAGGGATATGAGAAATGTTGAGGATCTTGCCCCAACTCAGTCTTCATGACTTCAACACCTTTTACGATTTGTTCGATTGCCTCTTGTTCGCTCAACAAGCTTAACGCAAAGTGAGATTTTGTATGGGCGCCTAAGGTCACCAAAGGGTGCTTGTTTAGCTCACGCAACTCTTGCCAATCCATGATTAAATCTTTGGTTAGGCTTAAGATATCAAAATTATGATCATTGGCAAAACGACAAATGGATTCGCGCTGTTTTGTTTGATCCATAGAACGCAGCTGCCAGTAAAGTTTATCGTAAACCTGCTCTTTTTCTTTTGTCGTTTTGGCACTATATGTCCGGCTTTGGCTGAAAGGATCTTTAAGGGTCGTATTTTGCTGAATGATTTTCTCTAGGGCAAGCCACCAAAGCTCGCCTTCGCCCGAGCTGTAATCAGATACAATGTATAGAGCAAGAGGGATGTTGTATTTTTCAAAAACTTTAAGAGCTAGATCACGATTATCTTTATATCCATCATCAAAGGTAAATACAGCATATGGCGCTTGAGTGTCTGGTCTCTTAAGACGGTTATGCATTTCATCCAATGAGATTATATCAAAGCCCTTTGTGCGGACAATATTGATGGTTTCTTCAAGAAATTGTGGTGTGATTTTCAATATGGAATTTGGAGAAAACGGATCTGATGTTTGTTCTTCAATTTGATGTAATGTAAAAATAATCCCATTGCCGCGGGTGATGGGCGCTAATATTTTATGTAATCCGCTATAGTATAGGCTTGTTAGTGCCGTTTGGTTAAAATAGCGATTCCAGTATGTCATTGGATTAACTAAAATTCCTGTGAAAGTGTTTGTTTGTTCTCTTTAGATTATTATTATGTTTTGATCTAGGGATTTTTGAATTATTTCACGTCTAGACCTTGAAGCAAAGCACCAGTGGCTCACACCTTATATCACAGTGAATTTTTGTGCGCTATTGTTGATCTTTTATAAAGATTTATCTTCTAGCAAGATCCCCGCATAAACATGCCCTTTAAGCTGTGCTTTGTGAGGGCTCTTCATTTGGTGTCTTCATTATGGTTAGAATGATCAATAACCCGAGCCCGATTAAGAATGTGATGAGAAACGCCAAAAGTGTAAACGGGAGCACTTTGGGAAAATAAGGTTCTGTTGGAATATGTGCCTTGGAAATGATTGAAGCGTAAGCTGGTGCGATTGCACTGCCTTTGCGCGCCTCAGCGTCTCTGTATCTGGTTAGATAGGTGTTTAACAACTCGCGATTGGTTTTTGCTTCGCGCTCAAGGGCGCGAAGCTGGATTTCATCACCGTCATTTTGGGTTGATTGGTTTTTGAGTTCATTCAAACTTTTTTGCAAAGATTTCTCTCTGGCCAGCGCGATTTTCGCATCGTTCTCCGCGCTTTGAACAATTCGTTTCATTTCAGAGCGTATTTGCTGATTAATGCCAGCTAATTCTGCGCGCAGTTGTTTTATGCGTGGGTGAGAGGCTAGCAATGTGGCGCTTAGTTCTGCTGTGGTCCTTTTGATACGGGTTTTTTGCTCAAATAGGCGCTGGATTAATTGTGAACGCATCGAGTCTGGCGCTGATACAACTTCACCTTCACGTTCTAACATTTCTCTGATCAATTGTGCTCGAATTTCAGTACCTGCGCGGCGTTCTCTTGCATCAATAATGCGCCGATTAAGCTCTGTGAGTTGTTGCTGGCTTAGGGTTACATTTGTGCTTGAACTTTTAAAAATACCTTTTTGCGCTCGGTATTTAGCAACATCTGCTTCAGATTGTTCAACTTCTTTTTTCAAATCCTTAATTAAAAAAGACAAACGCACGCTGTCCTCTTGGTTTTGAATTACTTTTTCTGATCTCTGCCAATTTATATATGCTTTTGCAACGCTGTTTGCGATTTGCGCTGCTCGCATCTGGTCTGGGCTGTGATAGCGGACACCGATCACCCGCGATTCTGCTAAACTAACCACTTGTAAATTTTTTAAAATTTGATCAATTGTGCGCTCACGTTTTGTTTGCTCATCATTTTTTTTATCTTTCGATAAATTTGTTGGTAAGGTGTTGTTTAGTCTTACTAAGATTTTTCTTGATAGGTCTTTTTGGAACTTCTCATCTTCCATCAAACCAACATCATCAATGACTTGGGCTAACGTATCACGCGATAATATCACTTGGATTTGACTTAAAATTGAGGCCTTATCAATGAGACGTGATGGATCCTGGCGCCGCGGTGCTGCGGGATCTTGATAGGATGTTATTGGAGAAATCAAAATACGACTCTCAGACACATAACGAGGAGATAGTTGCAACAAAATTACACAAATTACAGCTGCAATGAACAAGCTGATCAACAGTATTTTCCACCATGATCGCTTGATAGCTAAGCCCAAAGAGCCTTTGCTAACTTCATCTGCTTTTAACATTTGTTTTCCTCTTTATAAATATTACGACTGCGTATCTCTACTCTGTATTGACAATAGCTAATTGTCACCTGTGCATATTAATCCTATCAGGATTCGTTCCATATATTGCCTTTGTTAGTGAATAAACCGAATCAATTGCTATTGAACCCTATAATTGCCAGTAAATCTTTAACAGCGTCTCACTTTAAAACGCAATTAGATAATTATTAATGATATTCCCTTATTATCATCCTCATGTGTAGTGTAGTTTTTTGTAGGTTTTATTGTCATGAGTTATTTTAAGTGCTTCGTTTTATTTACTGTTCTTCTTTCAATCTCTGGATGTGGTCACAGACAGCATGTGGCGCAAAATGAGTTTGAATTGGCTGATGAGCAAGATGTCATTCCTGAGCCCATTGAAAGCAGTTCTTTTTCAAACTCTTTGAAAGACACCGGCTTTCGTTACGGTCTGAGTGATCGTTTTGCGTCCCAGGAAACCACATCTTGGCGAACAAAAGTGGCGCATTCGATTATAAGTCCTTCTAAATCTGATTGGGACACAAGCTATACTCATTCACTTAAAGATGCTATTTTTGATGATAATAAACTGCCAAACCCTGTAGAGACTTATCGCCGGACAGGACACTGGCCTTTGCAATATTCTCTTGATACAGGCGATCGCTTGCGCGTGATTGTCTATAGCCAGAGAACGTTAACGCGGACTTATAGCGTAGATGATAGTGGCCATATTTCGATTCCTTTGGTGGGCCAAATTTATGCCCGTGGGTCTTCAACCAAGACCGTCTCGCAACGTATCACCAAAGCATTATCTAAAAAATATTTACGCGATCCGAAAGTTTCTGTTGAAGTTGCGACCTATCGGCCCTTCTTTGTGCTTGGACAAGTCCAAGCTGCCGGGCAATTTCCTTATGTGGTTGGCATGACAGCTGAAATGGCTGTGGCCATTGGCGGTGGTTTTACGCCGCGTGCGAATGAGCGTAAATTTAGAGTGAATAGGGTTTACAAAGGACGGCGTTATACGCTGTTGGTTTCTAGAAACTTCCCTGTTTTTCCTGGTGATACCATTTATGTGCCTGAGCGCTTCTTTTAAAATCTCGTAGTGCCGCTTTGGTTAATGGGCTTTCTTGCAAATAATGGGTGAGGTTTATGAGCCGTAATTTGAAAATCATTCATTGTTTGCGCGCCCCGGTTGGAGGTTTGTTTCGCCATGTGGTTGATCTGGCACTAGAACAAGCGAATGTTGGGCATGAAATTGGCGTCATATATGATAAAAACACCCAAAGCGATGCCATTACCCCCCAACTGCATGCTTTAAACCAAGCTTGCAAACTTGGCGTGCGCGCTGTTTCAATGCCCCGTCTTCTTCATATAAATGATTATTTTGCTTATCGTTCTATTCGGGCTTTTGCAAGCGAAACGGGTGCTCAAATCCTTCATGGCCATGGGGCAAAGGGGGGCGCGTATGCGCGCTTTGCTAGCTCGCAATTGCGTAAAAAAAATCATATGGTGCTTGGCTTTTACACACCGCATGGGGGAAGTTTGCATTATTCCCCTCAAAGTCTACAAGGGCGATTGTTTCTTGGGCTCGAAAAACGACTGGCCCGCCGGACCAATGGTCTTATCTTTGAAAGCGCTTTTTCCGCTGATGTTTACGGGCGCGAGGTTGGGGTTGGTTACTGTCCGACCCGGGTTATTCCCAATGGTCTCAGCAAAGATGACTTTTTGTCTCACTTGCCGGTTGCAGAAGCTGCAGACTTTTTATTTGTTGGAGAGTTGCGTTATTTAAAAGGGGTTGATCTGCTGCTAGAGGCTTTAAAGGGGCTGACCAAACAATGGCCGAAAGTGCGTTTGGCGATTGTGGGTGATGGCCCTGATATGGAAACCTTTCAAAATCTTAGCGTTGCACTGGGCCTTGATGATAATGTAACTTTTTATGGACGATTACCTGCGCGCCAAGCTTTTTCGCTGGGCCGCGCTTTGGTAGTGCCGTCTCGAGCGGAGAGTTTTCCATATATTGTTTTAGAAGCAGGCGCGGCTTGTTTGCCCTTGATTGTTACCGATGTGGGGGGAATTCATGAAATTACTGATGGAACGACTAGCGACCTTATTCAAGCTGAGAGTGTTGAGGCCTTGCAAGAAACCATGGCTGACTTTTTAACTCATCGCGTTCAGTATCAAACCAAGGCTAAGATCCTGCAAGATCATATTGCACAAAAATTTACTGTCGAGACCATGGCGGCGCAGATCACTGATTTTTATCTTTCACTTCTTAAACGTTAACTTCGATTTCAAACGAAACGATTGTACTTTTCGTCGTCACAATATGAAACAGTTTCATAGAAATGCTATTTATGTGCTCGTGATGGGCTCAAACTTATTGTGATGGAATTGCACCTTCGTATGATTTCTTAATATAAAAATCAATTAAACACCTTATCTCATTGAATTATTTATTGTTTTATATAATGATAAAATGCTTTATTAACTATGATTATTAAATATGACCCAAAATTGCTTTCTGGTTCCTAATTTCTAAGAGTTTATAGGTACTATTTTAAATGTAGGCATGAATCATGCACTTTTAAATCTGATTTTGTTTCGTTATACAAAAAGTTTGTAAACTCTCCCTTTGGTGCAAAAAATGTATTTTTTGAGAGTTGAGTAGTAAGGTGATGGCATGACTGAACAGTCTTATAATCAAGTAGAAACAGAGCTTGACGATAAAGATGTCTCCAATGAGGAGCAACAAACTTCGGGCTATCAGGGCCCTCATGTTGCCCAGAACAACGTCGCCAACAGTAATGAGCGTCCTAAATGGTTACAAAAAGTGCACGATGATGAAAATTCTATTTTTATTTCCCCTATTGTATTAAGTGGCTGCTATCGATTGTTTGAATTGTTGGTTTTAGCTGGCGTTGGGGTTGGGGTATTTTATGCTTATGTCTCGCCTGGAAACCTTTCACAATTTAGTGGTTATGGGGGCGCAATTTTGATTTTGTGCTTGCTCACGATGGCTGTCTTTCAAATTGCTAACATTTACAACATCCATGCTTTTAATACACCCATTCGCCAAACTCCTAAAATTTGGATTGGGCTCACCGTGGTGTTTGCCTTCTTTATTTCAGGGCTTTTCTTTTTTAAAGCGGGTGAAAATTATTCTCGAATTTGGATGATTTCTTGGTATGTGCTTGGCTTGTTGTCTCTATTGTTTTTCCGATTTGCTTTTGCAGCGATTTTACAACAATGGTGCAAAGAGGGACGTATTTATCGCCGCGCCGTTGTCGTTGGCGGCGGAGACCAAGGTATTGCTATCATTCGTGCCCTGGAAGCAACGCCTGAGTCTGATATTCGTATTTGCGGCGTGTTTGATGAGCGCAGTGATGACCGCGTCCCTACCCATATTGAGGGATACCCTAAACTTGGAAATTATGACGAACTTGTTGAGTTTGGCCGCAAATCACGCATTGATCTGTTAATTGTCACTTTGCCTCTTACGGCTGAAGGGCGGATCATGTCTGTTTTGAAAAAACTTTGGGTGCTTCCCGTTGACATTCGTCTGGCCGCTCACACGACAAAATTGCGTTTTCGCCCACGCGCCTATTCTTATATTGGTAATGTTCCTTTTATTGATATCTTTGATAAGCCTCTGGCTGATTGGGATTTCGTATTAAAATGGTTCTTTGATAAAGTGATCGCAAGCCTTGCTCTTTTCTTTCTTTTTCCTGTTATGGTTGGAGTGGCTTTGGCGGTTAAGTTCACCAGCAAAGGGCCTGTTTTATTTAAACAAAAGCGATATGGCTTTAATAATGAGCTGATTGAAGTTTATAAATTTAGATCCATGTTTACAGATATGTCTGATGCTACGGCCTCTAAATTGGTCACCAAAGATGATCCTCGTGTTACACCTGTTGGACGCTTTATTCGTAAAACCAGCCTTGATGAATTACCCCAATTGTTCAATGTTTTGAAAGGAGAATTGTCTTTGGTTGGCCCACGCCCGCATGCTTTGCAAGCGAAAGCTGCCTCTCAGAACTATGATGATGTGGTTGATGGTTATTTTGCTCGCCACCGGGTTAAGCCTGGGATTACTGGTTGGGCACAAATTCATGGCTGGCGCGGTGAGACAGATACAGAAGAAAAAATTAAGAAAAGAGTAGAGTTTGATCTTTATTATATTGAGAACTGGTCAATCTTTTTAGATCTTTACATTCTAATTAAAACACCTTTCTGCTTGGTTTTTGACTCTGAAAATGCCTATTAGGTGAAACATGACTGCTGCCACCAGCGTAAACAATGACATTTATAACAATATTTCAGCGCGGCAAATTATTATTCCGTTTGTTTGGTTGACTTTTTTTCTCAATGGCATGGTCATTAAGGAACCAGCCCCTTGTGATTTATTTATGATGGGCTTTATTATTATTATTCCTTTGTGTGGATTTGCTCGTTTTACTCGGTTACATATCTTATTTCTTGTCTTGTGGATGATCGTTCTTAGCTTCGGTCTGGTTGCAGCTGTAACCCACGAATTCTATACCATCTCTTTGCGTCATATGCTGATTTCAGGCTATTTGGCTGTCTTTTCAGTGGTACTGGCAGCCTACTTGACTAAAAACCCCCTTCACCATTTTGGTATCATCTGGAATGGGTATATGTGCGGTGCTATCATTGCTTCTGTGGTGGCAATCATTGGTTATTTTGACCTTATACCTGGGACATATGAACTGCTAACTAAATATGGACGGGCCCGTGGCACCTTTAAGGACCCCAACGTATTTGGCCCTTATTTAGTGCCCGCCTTTTTATATTGTTTGCATCATTTATTATCTCATTCTCTCAAAAAAGGGTTTTTCTCTCTCTTATTAATGAGCGTGTTTTTATTCGGCATTCTCATGTGTTTTTCTCGCGGGGCTTGGTTATTATTTTTAGTGGCCAGTTCGCTTTATATTGGCATTTTCTTTATTATGGCGCCCAATAACCGACAGCGGATGCGTACCGTATTTCTTTGTGTTGCTAGCTTGTTTGTCTTTTTAGGCGTCGTAGCTGGGGCGTTGCAATCCTCAAAGGTTCAAAAGTTATGGGATGTCCGCGCTAGTCTTAACCAAGATTATGATGTTGGTGATCAAGGGCGCTTTGCTGGACACAAAAAGGCGATGAATATTATTCTAGAAAAGCCCATTGGCATCGGTGCTTTATATTTTGGATATTTTTATCACCATGAGTTGCCACATAATTTATATCTCAGCATGTATCTCTCAACGGGCTGGATCGGTGGCACTGTGTTTTTGTTTTTGATATTAGCGACATTGCTGTTGGGGGGGCTTATTTTATTTAGACGATCGCCTTGGGCACATTATCATGCCATTACCTATTGCAGTTTTGTCGGCTTGGCCATCGAGAGTTACATTATCGATAGCGATCATTGGCGCTTGCTTTATATTCTTATGGGATTGATATGGGGGGCTTATGCAGCGGCTCAGATCGAAGACCGGGCGCATAAGGTTGGCAAATAGATAAACAGCAAACGGGTGCATTACCGGGTGTCATCAGTGCTTAACGAGACACAAACCAACTTATAATTTATTGAGTAATTTTAGGGGTTTAAATGGTCGGAGCGATAGGATTTGAACCTACGACCCCCGGTCCCCCAGACCGGTGCGCTAACCGGGCTGCGCCACGCTCCGACAGTTTAAAACTGTATCTATATATTCATATCATCGAAACTTAATATTGACACGGGGTAGATGGCCAATTGCTATCGATTTAGAAAATGATTGCCTTTAATTTAAACAAGATAACCTTTTTGTGAACGGCATTCTCACTTAACTAGTTTTGTCAGCATTTGAGGGGATTTGTCAATAAATTCTCATGCCCACCAACTACATTTTTTCTAATTCATTCTAACGTCTCTATTGAATCGTGGCACTATATTTTTGTACAACTAGCTCTTGATTAAAATTTTACGGCATTCTTCAATTTCATCTAATACTGATATGAGTATTTTTTGTTTTGGATGAAGTTGTGCAGCTGAAGGGCGTTTTTTTGGTTTCTTTGAATGTTTGATCGATTTAATTTTTTTTCCCGCATCGGGCAAAGGGAGCGCTGTGTTGTTGCCTGACGCGAAGCTTTTCACGTAGTCAATGCCTTCACGTTTAAAGATTTGTTGAACGCCGCGAATGGTAAACCCTTCACCATATAAAAGATGGCGAATGCCTTTAAGCAATTCAATATCTGAGGGTCGATAATACCTACGCCCACCGCCGCGCTTCATAGGGTTTATTTGGGTAAATTTACTTTCCCAGAACCGTAATACGTGTTTTGGGATATCAAGGTCAGTTGCGACTTCACTAATGGTGCGTAATGCGTCAGATGATTTTTCCATAGATGATCTCAATATTATTTTAAATTAAATTTTTTAAATTTATGACTTTGCAACTAAATATTGATCGTTTTGTCATTAAGCATTCGGGTAATGTTTTGTTATGACTTTTTCTTAGGAGGCTTTTTGTCTGTTTTCATTTGCGCATCAATCCGTTTCTTCATGATTGCACTTGGCCGAAATACCAAAACACGGCGCGGAGTAATTGGAACTTCTTCACCTGTTTTTGGGTTCCGTCCAATGCGTTGTTTTTTTTCGCGGACACCAAAAGACCCAAAAGAAGACAATTTAACCTGCTGGCCTGTTTGTAAGCTTGTGCTGATTTCACTTAAAACAAGTTCAACCAAATCAGCTGATTCATTGCGTGGCAGACCAATACGTTTGACAATTGCTTCTGCTAAATCAGCCCTTGTTAAGGTTTTCCCGCCCATAACTCGTCCTTTTTGTTGCTCATGAAAGACACCAACGTTTTTTTCAGAATGTTATTTTAAATGCTAATCTATGGGGTTGGAATTGGTCAATGGGCAATCGCAATTTTTCTTGCAAATTTCGGGATTTAGCAGTTCTTTTTGCTTTTCTAACACATATTTTCCTAAAAAAATTTATCCAGACTAATCTATAAGGTGCTTTTCTTAAAAGTTGTACTGGCCCGCATGTGACTTACTCACGCTTTTTTGATCGCTTACCAACGCAGTAAGACCGCCCCCCAGGTGAAGCCTCCACCCATGGCTTCTAGAAGAACCATGTCTCCTTTTTTAATTTTACCAGATTCAACTCCATGGTTTAAAGCCAGGGGTATTGATGCCGCTGATGTATTGCCATGATTGGCAACTGTCATGATGACTTTGTCCATCGGCAGGCCTATTTTTTTAGCCGTTCCCACTAAAATTCGTTCATTGGCTTGATGAGGTACAAACCAATCTATATCTGCAATTGTGAGGTTGGCGTTGGCTAAGCTTTCAAGGACAACACCTGCAATGTTTGTCACAGCATGTCTAAAAACTTCTCGTCCTTCCATGCGCAGGTAACCAGTGGTTTGAGTGCTAGAAGGTCCGCCATCGACATATAGCTTATCGCGATAGCGACCATCTGAGCGCAAGCTTGAGGCAATGATGCCTTGATCTTCTTGTCCTTCTTTGGTGGGCCGGCCTTGTAGCAATACTGCCCCTGCCCCATCACCAAATAACACACATGTTGTGCGATCTTCCCAATCTAGGATGCGCGAAAATGTCTCTGCCCCGATCACCAAAACATTTTTGGCTTGACCGCTTCTTATATATTGATCTGCTGTTGTAAGGGCAAAGACAAAGCCTGAGCATACAGCTTGCAAATCAAAGGCCGCACCTTGCGTGATGCCAAGTTCAGCTTGTATGGTCACTGCCGTTGCTGGGAATGTTTGGTCTGGCGTTGAGGTTGCCAGAATGATGAGATCTATTTTGTTTGGGTCTATTTGCGCGCGCTCAATCGCTTGCCGGGCCGCTTTTAAAGCAAGATCTGATGTGTTTTCATTCTCAGCTGCGATATGACGTGCCTTAATGCCGGTACGCTCTGTTATCCAAGCATCACTGGTATCAACGCGTTTTGACAACTCCTCATTGGTCACGATGTTTTCAGGTAGGTAGCCACCGACAGAGAGAATTATTGATTGATAAGGAGACACAGTACTCACCTTTTATTGTTCTTGATCTTCATTTGAAAGTGAGCGATGGAATTTTTCAATGTCTTGTGACAAACGCTCAACTAATTTATTTGAGGCCATGTCATACCCAAGATCAATGGCGCTGGCAAAGCCTTTTGCATCCGTGCCGCCATGACTTTTAATCACAAGTCCATTTAATCCTAAAAAGACCCCGCCATTCATACCGCGTGGGTCCATTTTTCTTTTTAAGGCTTGAAAACCGCCCGCGGCAATCAGGCTTCCGATTTTGGTGATCCAGGTCCGGGTCATAGCATCTTTAATATAGGTACCAACCTGTCTGGCTGTGCCTTCAGCTGTTTTTAACGCAATGTTACCCGAAAAGCCTTCCGTTACGATGACATCGACAAGGCCCTGGCCTAAATCATCACCTTCAACAAATCCATGATAGTCAAAAGGAAGATCGAGGGTTTTTATTAAGTGGGCCGCGTTTTTGATATCATCTAAGCCTTTGATCTCTTCAACGCCGACATTTAAAAGCCCAATGCGCGGGCGTTCTTTTGAAAAAAGAGCCGTGGCCATGGCCGAACCCATAACGGCGTAGTCAACCAACTGCTCGGCATTGGCACCTACATTGGCCCCCACATCTAACACAATGCTATCGCGCCGAACCGTTGGCCACAGGGCGGCGATGGCAGGGCGATCAACATTGGCTACAGTGCGCAAACAAATTTTGGCCATGGCCATTAATGCCCCGGTGTTGCCAGCTGAGATGCAGACATCTGCCTGGCCCTTTTTAACAGCGTCAATTGCCATCCACATGCTAGACTTGCGCTTACCGCGGCGCAAAGCTTGGCTGGGCTTTTCTCCCATTTCAACTGAAATGTCTGTGTGTATAATTTGAGATTTTTTTGCTAAATCTGGATATTTATTCAGCTCAGGGACGAGAGCTTTCTCATCACCAAATAGCATATATTGTGACAATGGATGCCGCGTTAAAGAGCGATTGGCCCCGCCTATGACCATTGCTGGCCCTGCATCTCCTCCCATTGCGTCCAACGATATCCGAAGCGGCGCGCTCATCTTATTTCTTACCCTATTTGCTCCCAACCCATATCGTAACTGACTGCCGTTGTTATCGTGTGTTGATTTGGATTTGTTGCCTTATTATTTAAATTTGGATTTTAGCTTTGCCAAACGCCAGAGCAAAACTGCTCGTCCTTTATTATTCACTCTTTATATGAACGAGCAAACATAAAGGTTATCAGCTGAGAGACAAGCCCGATTTCATAATTGATGTGAAATTTATTTTTTTTAATAAATACAATATTTGAACTTAACCCTGAAAGGCATTGATATTGTTTGATTTATACAAACATCCTGACCTCATCTCATCAGAGCATATAAAAGCTGAAATTGATAAGCTTTGGACCTTATTTTTTTAATATTTTTAGAGCTGCAAAGGGGTTTTCTTTTTGTTGATCCTGCTCGTTTTGAGCCCCCCACTCAAAGGCCTCTCCGCTAGCGCGCGGGAATGGATCTATGGAAATTACAAAATGTTCGTAAATAATTTGGCCTATGTCGAGTTTTCCCGATTGATAAAATTCTATAACTTCATCCTCAAATTCTAAATCTAGTTCTGGCGACTTTTCCGGATCGTTTTGACTGATCGGCCATAGCTGAGAGGAAAAAGAGTCTCTTAATTGAACGGGAATAGAGGTTAAGCTGATGGCGCTTTTTTGTTCATAATTGGCCGTGATTTTTCCTGTTAATGCAAAACGGTCTTTATGCAAACTCTTGAGATCAAATTGGCAATCAAACAACTCGAGCTTTGATATGTCTAAGATGGTTTCAAGCTGGGCGCGCTGTTGTTCATTTAAGCTCAGCGTTTTTTCAAAGCCGTTATCAGTTATTTCTTTTATCGAAACGAGACAGGTAATGGGCTGTGTAATTAGATCTTCTGTCGTCATGGGGGCTTGTTTCCTTCGTCTTCACAGCATATTTCTTGTTAACATGATTATTTAGCGGGCTTATAGATTGTCCATATCAGGAGATATAAATGCAAAATGGGCATTTTCAATATCACGTATGCCTAAAGACTCCAAGTGGGTGTGAGCTGCTAACATATAGATGGCCAGTTTTTGTGCCCGCTCGTCCTTGTCTCCCTCATTGACATACACATAATCGTGCAAAGCCATGGCTAACACATGTAAATTGTTTTTCCGTATGCCTTTTTTATAGCTTTCTGCGCGGGTATAAAAGCCCCCGATTAATTTTTTGATGTTTTTGGGTATTGAAAGATCTGCATGTCCATTGTCGCGATAGGCGCGCTCTAGTTCCTTAACCAATATTTCGGTTAGTGTTTGGCTTAATTCGCGCAAATCGTCTTCCCGACGCAAGCGTTCTAACAGCAAATAAACATGAATACACAGCAGTTCATAGCGCCCTGTGATAGAATCTGGTACTTGGTAACTCTCAAAGAAAAGAGGATGACGAGCATGATTGGCACATAGCAAATATATATTTTCTGCTCTTTGCCTTTTCTCTGCCCGATTTTTAAGCCATTTGAATAACATATCTTGTTTTTTACGTTTTGGTCACAGGTATTGAAACATGGGTCTTAAAATAAGAGACTCTTTGAAAACACTTTGGACCTGATTTAAGTTTATTACTGCACTTGCTAGCTTGCATTTGAGGCTAACTCAAGGTAACTGCTTTATCAGGATGAATATTAGTTGATATAACGGTACTTTATAATTTAGATGAATCAAGTGATAAGAAACTGCTACCTAGCTGTCTTTGGCCTTTCGCGTCCAAACAAGCGTTGCCTTACCAAACCCACCCTCAATGGAGGCCGACAGCGCGGATACGTCTTGCTCTTGCTTTTTTGCCGCTTATTTTTTGGCGGTACGCTGGCAATTGTTACCCTTGGTGGCTTATCTGCTTGTTCATCTCAAATCACCCAGCATGGACATCTATTAACAGAAGCCGATTTGGCCCAAGTTCAAAATGGCATGTCGAAACAACAAGTGCAATTTTTGCTAGGCACACCTGATACCACCGCGACTTACACCGGTGATGTTTATTATTATATTTCTTCCAAAATGGAAACAAAGGCCTTTCTCACCCCAGAGGAAATTGATCGGCGCGTCGTTGCTGTTTATTTTGCACCGCAAGTTGATACAGTGAAGCGGGTGGCCCACTATGGCCTGAAAGATGGCAAAGTGTTTGA
>JAJFHF010000119.1 GCA_021775775.1 Hyphomicrobiaceae bacterium | reverse complement strand
GCTTGAAGATGCGATGAACCAAGCTCTGGAAGCAAACATGGACCTCGTTGAGATTGCCGCCAATTCCAAACCCCCCATTGTAAAAATTCTTGATTACGGCAAGTATAAATATCAAGCTCGTAAAAAGGCCGCTGAAGCGCGTAAGAAGCAAAAATCCTTTGATGTAAAAGAGATTAAGCTGCGCCCTAATATTGATACACATGACTATGATGTAAAAATGCGCAATATGCTGCGCTTCTTTGATGCCGGCGACAAAGTCAAGGTGACATTGAGATTTCGTGGCCGTGAAATGGCGCACCAGCAATTGGGCATGGAATTGCTCAAGCGGGTCAAAGCACAAACTGAAGAGATTGCGAAAGTGGAACTTGAGCCAAGACTTGAGGGACGCCAGATGATTATGGTGCTCGCACCGCGGTAAACGTCTTTACGTGACTATGAATTTTATTAAGGCCTGGCAGAGTTGTTTGCCTGGCCTTTTTGTTTTCTCTCACGGCTATTTCAAGCGCGAAAAAGCGCTTGAGCCTCCGAGGGGCGGCGCTCGCGCCGGGCTGCGCCATGTCCGCTCGCGAAAAACTCGCTTCCTTCTTCGTTTAGTACGTTCAAATGAATTTATCTAAAGGCGGCATGCTCTAGATCATATCACTTCGTAATGAATTCATATAGCTCGTCTAACAAGTTCTTATCCCGAAGAAGGAAGCGAGTTTGCAAGCGGACATGGGGCCTGGGCGTCCGGCGCGTTGCGGCGCCCCTCGGAGGCTCTTGCCCATTTCGGGCAAGAAATAGCTGTGAGTGGAAAAAGAATTAGAGCATTCAGATGAATCCATCTAAAAGAGGAATACTCTAGAACCTTTTGGAGATTAAAAGTGAGCCAACAGTTTGATGTTGTTGTTATTGGTGGGGGGGCAGCCGGCATGATGTGCGCGGCGCAAGCCGGCGCGCGTGGGCGATCAGTTTTATTGGTTGAGCATGGTAAATTGCTGGGTGAGAAAATTCGCATCTCTGGGGGGGGGCGGTGTAATTTTACCAATGTGAAAGCGGCACCTAAATATTTTCTCTCTGAAAATCCGCATTTTTGCATCTCGGCGCTGAAGCAATATAGCGCGGCTGATTTTATTTCATTGGTTGACGCTCATGACATTGCTTATCATGAAAAGGCTTTGGGGCAGTTGTTTTGTGATGGGTCTGCCACCCAGATTATTGAGCTTTTGAAATCGGAAATGAAGGCTGGCAATGTTGAGATTGCGGTTTCCAGTCAAGTTTTGGAGATTGAGCGGGGGGCGAATGGGTTTCATTTGCAGTTAGAGGGGCATAGATCTGGCTTGGTTGCGTGTGCCTCGTTGGTGGTGGCCACTGGGGGGCGGTCGATCCCTAAAATGGGGGCCACTGGCTTTGGGTATAAAGTGGCTAACCAATTTGGACTTGAGGTGATAGAGCCGCGCCCTGGTTTGGTGCCGCTCGTATTTGACGGCTCTTTGCAAGATCGATTAAAGCCACTCTCTGGCATTGGGGTCGAGAGTGTGGTGCGTTTTGAAAAAACGTCTTTTCGTGAAGCTTTGTTGTTTACACACCGGGGGTTAAGCGGGCCGGCCATTTTGCAGATTTCATCTTATTGGCGTGAGGGGCAGCCGATTAAAGTTAATCTCTTGCCAGATACGGACTTTCCCACTTGGTTGCATGAAGAACGCACAAAAGGGGGGAAAAGAGATGTTTTAACTGTGCTTTCAACTTTGTTGCCAAAACGGGTGGCGCAGATGGTGGTTGAGGCCAGCGGTGTGACGGCCAAGCTGGCGGAGCTTTCTAAAGATGATGTCACTCAGTTGAGCCAAGCTTTGCAAAACTGGTCTTTGTTGCCAATGGGCAATGAGGGGTATCGCACCGCTGAGGTGACGCTGGGCGGGGTGGATACAAACGGCTTGGTCTCTAAAACCATGATGGCGCGTGATGTGCCGGGGCTTTATTTTATTGGCGAGGTTGTGGATGTAACCGGCTGGCTGGGGGGCTATAATTTTCAGTGGGCTTGGTCGTCTGGCTGGGTTGCGGGGCAGGTGGTGTGATTAGAGCGGAAAGTGGGTATTTGTGCTTGGGGTGGGAGGTGTTGACCCATTTGAGACATTCTCCAACCTTTGAAGGACTAAAGAATAATACTGATAATCAACCTTCAGAAGGTATATGTTGGCGCCAAAATGAGATAACAGCTTCTGCTATTTGTTCTGCTTCAACTACCATGCCATCAAAAGCAAATTTATCAAATCTGATTGGGTACTCAGCTGGGTAAGTAGCACACATTTCTATTTTTGTGATTGGCTTTTTGGGGACAGCATGTTTTGAATGATTGGAATACATTCTTATGAAACGCAGTTTATGGTCTATATCATCAATCCGATTAAAGTCGAATGAAAAATCTATGCCTTTCATGATTTTAATCTTAGCTTTAGCAAGTTTTATCAAATTGTCTGGAGCATCTGTATCATTTGTGATCCAGTCTGGAACAGCGTTAAGAGTTAAAAGGCAATTAGTAATATCGTAGACAGAGCTAGTCTGTTTAAACAATTCAGAATCTAACTCAGCTTTTCTGAGCCAATCATGATAATTGCTTAATGTAGGAATTGGTCTAAATTTTCTCATATCTTGTCTTTATTTTAAACTATAAATTCGAGAAACCATTGTGAATTTTTCATTAAATACATTGTTGCGTCATAATATTTTGTGGTCATTATTCTATTTTAATTGTGTAAACTTATTTATTCTCAATAATCCGCAAATACAAGAAGGATCAATTGGCTGTGAGTGAAAAAAAAGAGCCTCAAATAGAACTTATAAACATTAGGACTTTTGTTGAACGTATTCGCGGTGGGCTTGATAATCAAACCAAAGCCATTTCTGAACAAACTCGTGCTATAGAAAATCAAACAGAAGCTCTTATTAGAGTGCATCTCTTGGCCAGCAAGGCTGGCCCTTGGGCTAAAGCAGCAGTTATTATAGCTGGTGTAGTTTTAGCGTTTCAAATTTTAGAATATTTTTTATAAAAGTAATTACATCAAACGCCCTCTCTTGGCACTTTTCTGAAATATATTCGTTTTGTATAAGCGTCTGTTAAACATGCGGATGCGGTCTTTTTTTGTCTCAAGATGGTTATGACTATATGGTATAGTGCTTTCTCCACTATCAAAATAAACGATAAAAGCTTCTTCCTTTTAAGACCTAATTTCACCATCCGTAGCTTTTTGGACGGCGGCGATGATTTTGTCGGCGATGGCTTCAATCTCTTCATCAGTGAAGGTTTGGGTTTTTGGTTGCAAGGTGGCTTCTATGGCCAGGGACTTTTTGCCTTCGCCTAAAGAGGGGCCTTCAAAAACATCGAATAAAGAGATGTTGGTGATTAGCTTTTTATCTGCACCGCTAGCGGCCTTTATTAGGGTGCTGGCTGGCACATCGCTATCAACCACAAACGCAAAATCGCGGGTGACGGGTTGTAAGTCTGTGATTTGCATGGCGCCTTTGGAGCGGGACTTTTTCTTTTTGGATGCTTTGGGGCTTGGCAGGGCATCAAGGTTGATTTCGCACGCGACGATCGGGCCTTTCATATCAAAGGCTGTGATGATGGCTGGGTGCAGCTCACCAAAGGTGCCAATGATGTTTTTGGGACCAAGACGCAAAACACCTGAGCGCCCTGGATGGTACCAATCGGGTGCATCAGTGGTGATTTGTAAATTCTCTACATTCATCCCTAGTTGTTCAAGCAGGGCAAAGGCATCTGCCTTGGCTTCAAACAGGGTCACGGGCTTGGCGGTACCTGACCAATGACGGCCTTGGCCGTGATGATTGTGCGTGCCGCAGCGGATCATTGTGGCGTGGTTATATTGGCCGCCTTCTTCGTCGTTTAGATAGACTTGCCCGACTTCCATCAAAGCTGGGTCGGTTTGGCCGCGCGCGATGTTGCGTGTGGCTGCGTTTAACAGGCCGGGTAAGAGTGAGGGGCGCATGTCCGACATATCGGCTGATATGGGGTTGGCTAATTCTAACTCTTGTGCGCCGCCGCCAAATTGTTTGGCTTCTTGTTGGGTGATAAATGACCAGGTGATAGCTTCTAGAGCGCCCCTGGCTGCCAAGGCTCGTTTTGCTCTGCGCACGTGTTTTTGTTTGTCGGTTAGCACGGGACGGGCAATGCCATGAGGGCGAGACAATGGTGTCGGCGTGACTTTGTCCAAGCCTATGATGCGGATAACTTCTTCAACCAGATCGGCTGGGCCGCCAATGTCTGGGCGCCATGTGGGCACGCTAACGGTGACGTTTTGATCTTTGCCTTTGACGCTAAAGCCTAAAGCGGTGAGGGTTTGGGTAACCTCTTTGTTTGATAGGGTGACGCCTGTGAGGCGAGTGACCAATTGTAGGTCGAATTTGATGGTCATATCTGGGTTGGGCGGTGTGCCTGTTTTGATGAGCTCACTGGCTTCACCGCCGCAAAGTTCAAGGATCATTTTTGTGGCCAGGTTTACACCTAGTTCCACAGATTGTGGGTCAATGCCGCGCTCAAAGCGATAGCGGGCATCTGAGATGATGCCCAATTTACGCCCGGTCATGGCGATCTGGATTGGGTCAAAATAGGCTGATTCAATAAGGACATTGGTGGTGTCAGCTTTGGAGCCTTCATTTTCACCGCCAATGATGCCGCCTAGACCAAGTATGTTTTTATCATCTGCGATCACGCAAGCACCGTCTAATTCTTTATATTCCTTGCCATCTAGAGCTAGAAACTCTTCGCCTTGTTTGCCCAGCCGGGCGCTAACGGTGCCTGTTAATTTGTCAGCGTCATAGACATGCAGCGGGCGGGCGCGGTCGTAAGAGATGTAATTTGTGATATCAACAAGCGCATTGATCGGGCGCAGGCCAATGGCTTTGAGCCGTTGTTGCAACCAAGCTGGAGAGGGGCCATTTTTAACGCCCTTGATCATCCGTCCCCAAAAGGCGGGGCAGATGTGGGTGTCTTGTTTTTTAAAATCTAGCTTGATGGCGATGCTTGATTTGAAATCACCATTATCAGAAAAACCTTTATTCGAAAGGCCTGTGTCTTCGTCTTTTAATGTTCCAAGACCTGCGGCGGCAAGATCACGGGCAATGCCGCGCACGCCCAGGCAATCTGGCCGGTTGGGGGTGATGGCGATTTCGATGGTTGGGTCATCGAGACCTTTATAGTCAACATATTTGGTGCCAATTTGTTTGGCAGCTATTTCATCCAGTTCAATGATGCCTTCATGATCTTCAGATAGTTGCAGCTCGCTTTCAGAGCACATCATGCCAAAGCTTTCAACACCGCGAATTTTAGCCTTGGTCAGCGTAAAGTCGATGCCTGGTACATAGGTGCCAACGGGGGCGAAAACGCCAATGAGACCGGCTTTGGCATTGGGCGCACCGCATACGACCTGCAATTTCTCAGAGCCATTGTTTACCGTACAAACTTGGAGCTTGTCCGCATCGGGGTGCTTTTCTGCTCGTTCAATTTTGGCAATCACAAATGTGCCTAAACTCTCAGCTGGGTTTGTGACCTCTTCAACCTCAAGGCCAATGAGGGTGAGTTTTGCTAAGATGTCTTCAAGGGAAGCGTCTGTTTGAAGATGATCTTTAAGCCAGTTTAGGGTGAACTTCATGATCTATAGCCCTCCTGCGATGGTGGGGGTGTTGAGGACTGAAAAGCCGTAATGTTTGAGCCAACGCATATCGCCGGCAAAAAAGGCACGTAAATCAGGCATGCCATATTTGAGCATGGCAAGGCGGTCAATGCCCATGCCAAAGGCAAAGCCTTGATAAACCTCAGGGTCGAGGCCAACATTGGTCAAAACATTGGGGTGGACCATGCCGCAGCCTAGAATTTCCAACCAGTTTTCATCACCGCCTATGAGCAATTCATCACCCTTTTTGCTATAGCCGATGTCGACCTCAGCTGAGGGTTCTGTAAAGGGAAAGTGAGAGGCGCGAAACCGCATGGTGACATCATCCACCTCAAAGAAGGCTTTGCAAAATTCTTCCAACACCCATTTGAGATGACCCATATGGGTTTCTTTATCTATCACCAAGCCTTCAACTTGATGAAACATTGGCGTGTGGGTTTGGTCGCTGTCGCATCGATAAACTCGGCCTGGTGCGATGATGCGAATGGGGGGCTTTTCTTGCTCCATTGTGCGGATCTGGACGGGTGATGTGTGCGTGCGCAGAACGCGGCGCGACCCATCTTCTTTTTCATTGAAATAGAAAGTGTCGTGTTCTTGGCGCGCGGGGTGTTCAGCTGGGATATTGAGTTTGGTGAAATTGTTTTCATCGGTTTCAATATGAGGGCCTTCAGCCATGGCAAACCCTAGATCTGCAAAGATTTCTGTTATTTCTTCCCAAACTTGGCTGATCGGGTGAATGCGGCCTTGGTTCACTGGGGCGCCGCGAACAGGTAGGGTGACATCTTCGCGCTCAGTTTGTAGGCGAATATTTAAAGCGTCTCGCTCTAACCGCGTTTTGCGTTCTTCTATCGCGCCGGCAACGGATTGTTTCACTGCGTTGATCGCTTGGCCATGGGTTTTTCGATCTTCAGGGGCGAGTTTGCCAAGCCCTTGCATGAGCGCGGATATTTTGCCTTTTTTGCCAAGCGCGCTTACGCGCACTTCATCTAATGTTGGCAGGTCGTTTGCCGCCTCGATGGCACTTAAAAATTCTTGCTCAAGTGTGAGAAGTTCTGACATTGAATGTTGCCTGTTGTCGAATTGATGTCTTTAGGTTTGCCTTTAATTCTATGGTCAGAATTTGGCAGTTTAAAAATGCTTGTCAAGGGGATACGAACCGTTGTGCGAATTTTAAGGCTTGCTTTGGACATTAAATATAAAAAAACCCCCAAAAGACATTTGCCCAAGGAGGTTTTTTTAATGTTTGGTGCTTTGAAGCTTTAAGCAAGAGCTGCTTTGGCTTGATCAACCAGTGTTTTGAAAGAGGCTGGCTCGTGTACTGCGATGTCGGCTAGGACTTTACGATCAACTTCAATACCTGCAAGAGATAAACCGTTGATGAAGCGGCCATAGGTTAGACCTTCAGCGCGCGCTGCAGCGTTAATCCGCTGGATCCATAATGAGCGGAAATTGCGTTTTCTGGTTTTGCGATCGCGATAAGCGTATTGGCCCGCTTTTTCAACCGCTTGATTGGCGATGCGGAATGTATTTTTGCGGCGGCCATAATAGCCTTTGGCGGCTTTGATAACTTTACGATGACGGGCGTGAGTTGTGACGCCTCTTTTCACTCGTGACATAGTGGTGCTCCTAAAAAGATAAATTCAAAATTGGTAAAATCGGCTGGAATAAAGTTTTGGCCTGCTGGCTGTTAGCCTTTTGGTTCTGGCTGTTAGCCGTAGGGCAGAAACTTCTTAGCAATGCGCGCGTCACAATCTTTTAAGACTGCGGTGCCGCGTGCGTTCCGGATGAATTTGTTGGTTCGTTTGATCATGCCGTGCTGTTTGCCAGCCTGACCTGCTTTGACTTTGCCAGAGGCTGTCAATTTGAACCGCTTTTTGGCACCACTTTTGGTTTTCATTTTTGGCATTTGCGTCTCCTAAACTATAATAAAAGATGGTCTGTTCAGTTTATATGAACAACCAACGCGAAATTGGCCGCCACGGCATGCCTTATCCAATTTAATTGGGCCGGACGACTTTTTGTAAATAAGTGCGGATTTATACGGGGTGTTGGGGTGAATTGCAAGTTCTTTTCCTAAGTGGGCGCATTGAGGACTTTGTATGATCTTGTATGCTAAATAAGGTACTGATTAGGACGTAGGGATCACGTTTTTTGCTGTGTTCGTTTTATAAACCTTAAATAATGTCATTTCTGACTGGTTTAACCTTAAAAAATTAGCCTAAATGCCAATTATTATCTTTTGAGATTTCTGCAACATTCCGATTTCATGCAATATATGTGATTTTAAAGCGCGTTTCGTCGGACTCTATGGATGTTTTTATCTTTCTGGTGTCGGTATAGTGAGACCTTACTTTCTAGCTGTTCTTAAACATAATGTATTTAATTGGTGAACATGGCTTTGTTTTATGAGAAAGTTAGGCTGATAGATCGAGCGATTGACTGGAGACGCCTTTATTGCACGTAATAACATAAATAGTTTTAACCAATTTAAGGTTTTGCTTAAGCGTTTAGGGGAGTGAAAATAAAAATGTCTGAGAAAAAAGTGTTTGAAGTTTCTTCTGAGTGGCAATCCCATGCCCATATTGATAACAAAAAATATCTTGAAATGTATCAGGCCAGTGTTGATACGCCAGATGCGTTCTGGGGTGAGCAAGGGAAGCGCCTTGACTGGATAAAGCCTTATACAATCGTCAAGAACACGTCTTTTGATCACGATAATGTCTCGATAAAATGGTTTGAAGATGGGACATTGAATGTCTGTTATAATTGTGTTGACCGTCATTTAGAGGCGCGTGGTGATCAGGTTGCTATAGTTTGGGAGGGGGATGACCCGACCGAAGATGAGGCTATCACTTATAAGCAATTGCATGAGCGGGTTTGTAAATTTGCCAATGTGCTGAAAGCCAAAGGTGTTCAAAAGGGTGATCGGGTCACGCTTTATTTGCCGATGATCCCAGAAGC
>JAJFHF010000118.1 GCA_021775775.1 Hyphomicrobiaceae bacterium | reverse complement strand
TTTTTGATTTGTCAGGAAAGTGTCATTTGCGCTTGAGTAATGGACTTCTAAATCAGTTTATGCAAACGTATTCACAAGACTAATATAGAGTCATAACCACTTGCTGATGCAAGGACGTTGGTATATTTTTAGATAGCTTTTGATCCAGAATCATTGCTTCGCTTTTCGTCCATCTAAACGACTCAATATTTGAGGCAATACCGAAACGACAATATTGAGAGACTAGCCATGTGGGAGAGTAGCCATGAATTTCAGATTTTCAGCAGTCGCGTTTTTTATTCTTTTTTTCCTATTTGCTCAGGCCAATCAATCAAGTCGCATCAAGGCACAATCGTCAAACGATAGCCTTTCACCCGTCCAAAGCCCTGTAAAGTCAGCGATCGACGATACAAATTGCATCGATGATGCAATGCTTGTATTTGACGGATCAACCTCAATGGCTAATCCTGGCTACAAAGAGAAGACCCCGCGCATTTTTGAAGCAAGGAAAGCTATGCGCAGTGTACTACCGCAGATTACAAACATTCGAAAGCTAGGCCTTATGGTATTTGGTCCAGGGCCTAAGTCCTCGTGTCTGAATGTTGACTATCGGCTAGCGCCAGCCCTTGGCAATGCGCCGCGGATCATCGGCATGTTGGATCGTCTGCTCCCTTCAGGAAATACGCCTCTCACCCAGGCGGTTCATGATGCTGCTTCTGCTCTTAAATATCAAACCAAACCAGCTGTTGTGGTGCTTGTGACGGATGGAGACGAGACCTGCGGCGGGGACCCTTGCCGGTTAGCTGTCGACCTTTTGGCGCGGGCAAAAGCTCTTACTGTTCATGTTATTGGATTTAAGGGGCGCTATAAATCTTATAACTTTCCTTCGCCTGGGGGTGAAGTGCGTGAATACACACAAGCTCGGTGCCTGGCAGAATCTACAGGTGGCAAATATTTTTCTGCAGAAACAACTGAAGAATTGGAAGCTGCGCTCAAAAGTATACTCGGTTGTCCGCTTCTGACGATGAAGTGAAACGGCGAACGAGGCTCGCCTTGCGAAGGGTGATGACCGACATGTGGTGTTCGTTCTCACTCAAGAATTTTGTCTCATATGCAAAGTTTTGCTTTGCAAAACAAGCCCTGCGACGGGGCGGCGCTCTTTCTTCGTGGAGAATAGGTTTGTGGCTTGTCCTAAAAGTGCCATGAGCAGACAATCTAAATCTAGTAACAATAATATTTAACTTCCCAAGTTCCTCCCCAGACATGAAGCTGTCTTGGTTTAAAATTTGATGGGGTGAGGCTTATCGAGTGTGGTGACAACTTAGAGAACCGGAAATTGATTTCACTTTTTGTCTGTCTCACCTTGATCAACGCTATCTTGAAGTAAATTTAAATGATCAAAGGAAAGGCTTTCAGTCTGAATTTTGCAATGCAGTTCATACTCTTTGTCTGGGCATGTTACTTCGATACCATCTGGATAAAAGGAAGCGTTTTTGCATAGTCCATGGAAGTGAAGGCTGTTGTCTTTATTTTCAGTTCTCTTCAAACTGTTGGCATCTAAATTACAAGAAGAATAAATGTATATTAGCCGCCGTATTTGATAGTCCTTCACTTCTGCTAAAGTGGGCGGTGCCCAAACAGACCCCACCCACCCTAGGAGAAAACTGAAAAAACTAAAGAGAATAAATTTCTTCAAAAAATCTACTCCGGACGACTATCAATATAGGTACGGATGGCCCACATCGCTTCTTGACTAATCAAGCCTTCAAATTTAGGCATCTTTGTTACGCCGCCCTGGTGATAACCTTCGCGCACGCGCATGATGTACCAAGAATCACCTTCTTCATCATCTTCAAGATACCGCAAATCTGGCGCTACACCGCCTGATTTAACTTCCAAACCATGACACCTAGCGCAGTTTGAATTGTACCCCGAAGAGCCTATTGTAATGGCAATCTCGTTTTCTTTATAAGGATTTCTCTTGAGCCATTTTTTTCCAAGAGGTTCCAGGCCTTGTGTGTCAACTGGTTGGGGGACAGCATCACCATGAGAGTGTACAGGCAAATTTAATCCCCAAACAATCGCCACAGTAATTCCCATGATTTGGAGTCCTCTACCTAGTCTTAAATTCATAAAATCACATCCTTTCTGATTAGTTATCTTCACTGTACTCATTTAAACTTTCAATCGGTTCCAACCAAATTTCCCAACTTGCGCTGCCATGAATTTTTAAAGAATAAACCCCTGGTTTACGGATGATGTATTCATCTTCTCCGCCACCTCCTATATGTAGATTTTGCAGGACATGTCCTTTTTCATCTCGCAGATACAAAACAAAGATCACGCCATAACTGCGAAATCTTAATTTCTGAGGTTTGTTGAGCGTAAAGGGTTTGGTTATTTTACCCAGTCGGCCTTTAAATGTGGGGGCTGAAAATTTCCTTGCGGCCTGGTCATAACAATACAGGCGCTGCTGCTCACCCTTCATTTTCAGGCAATGCTGCAAGGCTTCAGCTGCATGAATGGATCTTTTTTTATCTGATGCTTTTGCTGAGCCTATGCCTCCCAGCATCATTATGATGACAGCAAGTCCTACGTTTCTACCAATCATGCGGGCAACCGATACAACCTTCCATATAAGCACCTTGAAAAATTGTGTAGGTATCATTTACTCCTTCCATTATGGCGAAAGCCATATTCGCATCATAAAGTTTTGTTTCGCGTAAGTTCGTGTTTACGATCCGGGCACCAACCAGTTGGATTCTATTGGCACGCACCATTTCAAAATTCGCAGCCGTTAAATCGGCATAGCTCATATCGGCTTTGATGGCTCTTGAAAATTCTAGATTTATGCTACGCATATTTGCACCGACAAATTTTGTGCTTTTCAGTTTGGCGACCCGTAAGTCGGCAGCTTCCAAATCAGCGCCGGATAGATTGGCGCCAATGAGATTTGCACCTCTCATATCAGCACGGGATAATTTTGCCCCTCTTAAATCTGCACCGGCGAGATTGGCTTGCGCCAAATCTGCAAACCTTAAGTCAACGTTGGGACAAACGGTTTTTGGTTTAATTTCGCAGCCATTAATGACCCATGGCTGTGGGCGTGGTGGTTTCTCATTTACGATTTTTTCATATGCACGACCGGCTTGAGCCAGGAGGCTTACGCTGAAAATAAAAATTAGCAATGACACTAACTTTTTGTACATTAGTCTGCTGGGAAAATAGAATTTAGATTTCATTGGCCACCACCTTTGACAATAGAAAATTTTTTTAGAAATAGAGCCTGGCGGAACAAAATTTGCTCCGCCAGGCTATGTGCATCAAGTACAATGCCTTTGGGAAGGGACCATTATTTAGATGCGACTTCTTTTGGAATTTCGAATACCCAGAATGAACCACCCTGAGATACTGGCTTGGTTAGCTCAGCAATATCGCCGCCCCATAGAGGAACAGCACCACCGTAACCAGAGCCCATGCCAATATATTGTTTTCCGTCCATTTCCCATGTGACTGGTATGGACACAACACCTGAACCTGTTTGGAATTTCCAAAGCTCTTTACCGTTTTTTGCGTCAAAAGCTTTTACATATCCATCGCTGGTGCCTGTGAAAACAAGACCACCTTTTGTGGTTAAGGTTCCTGACCAAAGCGGTAGTTTTTCCTTAGCTGTCCAAACGATCTTACCTGAAAGAGGCTCAATCGCTGTCAAAGCACCTACATGGGTATCAAATTGACGTTTGATACGGAAACCTTGCCCCAAATAGGCAGCGCCTTTTTTGTAAGTTATGTTTTCTGTCCAATAGTCTTCTGACCAATGATTTGCACCAATGTAAAACAGGCCGGTTTCTGGGTTATAAGACATAGGGTTCCAGTTTTTCCCACCAAGAAAGTTAGGTGTAACTTGGATCATTTTACCTTTTTTCTTACCAGCTTCAGGTTTTGGAGGACGTTGTCCTTCAACCTCAATTGGTTTGCCTGTTTTAAGATCAAAGCCTTTGGCCCAAGTGATGCCTGGAACAAAGGGGTGAGCTGCAATCAAAGATGTTGGCTTGTTAATTTTGTCATCACGTTTGGTTAGTTTTTCACGGTCTGTTACAAAGAGGAACCCATTGCGATCCGCATGGGCACCGGCTTTTCTCAATTTACCGGTTTTGGGATCTTTGTATTCAAACAACACGATCTCATTGTTACCAGAGAAATCCCATGCATCATTTGGTGTATGCTGGAAGAAACCAACCATTTCACCTGTTGATGGGTCGACATAGGCTTGACCAGATGTGTATAGGCTCTCCCAATTGCGAGGGTCATCACCATCCTTCGTCCGCTTCCATGTATTCCATGGGGCTGGGTTCCCAGTACCGATAACAATGGTGTTTGTTTCAATATCAAAGGTTGCTGTTTGCCAAGGGGCACCACCGCCGTGACTCCAAGATTCTTTTTTGCCAGTATCTTTGTAGTTTCCTGGAGGCCATGAAGGGGCCTTAGGGTCACCTGTTGGTGTGGATTTTTTACCCGCGACGGTGCCCATATGCCCTTCAACGAAGGGGCGCATCCAAAGTTCTTCACCGGTATTTGGGTCACGAGCATAAAGGCGGCCGATAACACCAAATTCATCACCAGATGAACCGTGGATTAGCATAATTTTACCTGTTTTCTGGTCTTTAATAATGAAAGGCGCACCTGTCATTGTGTAGCCAGCTGCATGGTCTCCAAATTTTTTCTTCCAAACCACTTTGCCAGTGTTTTTATTTAAGGCCACGACAGATGCATCAAGCAAGCCCATATAGACCAAGTCTCCATAAATGGCGGCACCACGGTTCACCACATCGCAGCAAGGGCGAATATCTTTCGGTAAACGGGCGCTGTATTGCCATAGTTTTTTACCGGTTTTGGCATCTATCGCAAACATACGTGAGTATGATGCTGTCATGTAGATCACACCATCATGTACCAGTGCTTGGGCTTCTTGACCGCGCTGCTTTTCATCACCGAAAGAAAATGACCACTTTGGTTTCATCTTGCCAACGTTGGATGTGTTAATTTGATCTAGTGTGCTGTAACGCTGAGCTTTGAGACCAGCTCCGTAGGAAAGAATGTCATCATTGGTTTTATGATCATTCAAGAGATCATCCCAAGTAACCGACTTTCCGCCAGCAGAGGCAGGCGCAATCCCAACCACCAGGGAAAGGGCAAGTGCGCCAATTCCAGCAGTTAGGCTTTTGCCCGTCATTATTGTTTTAGAGTTATATTTCATTTAATTCCTCCCACTCTTTAATTTAAGTTTGAGGGAGGAACCGTAACAGCATCTTGATGAGATAGTTCTGAAGCAACAATGATAGAGTATTAATATTCATGGTTTTTTTACAAATAAATACACTTCTTTTATTTGTTGATTATAGTATAATGATAGAACTATTATATATTCATTATAACATTATGATTTTTTTATGAGTTGTCACTTTGCCCAGCCGATGAAGCTATGGACCATTTGATTTCAAATTGGCTGATAATTTTGCAATTCAAATTAGAGAACTTTAACCCGAGCGAAAATTTGAAACTGTTTTTAAAATCATTTTTTCTTCTATTATCAAAATAACCACAAACAGTTTTTTTTATGATGTTTTAAAGCGTGTTAATTTCCGCGAAGGGTCAGAAGTTGAGCTCTTAAATTTCATCCTTACTTACTGAAGATAAGCCTTTATCTCCTCTTTATAGGTTGGGTATTTTAACCGCATCCCTAGTTCTTCTTTGATCCGTTTGTTATCTGTATAAAAACTCTTGGCCATTTTGGTCATTGGGGCAGGGTGTGCTCATTGTCTGCACTATTATAAATCGTAAAAGGAGGGAGACGATCACCTTGAAAGGGGGCCCATAATGAGCATGAAAATGCCCCCCGCAACTGAATGCGAGGGGCGTTTTGATTGAGTGTAGGATTAAACAACCATATTTTTTAACTAATATTTTGCTTCATCTTGAATTCATTCTTTGATGAAACCCTCAAAAATTAGTTTTTCGTTTGGGATGTCCCTGGCCGTTGCCAGATACACACGAGCTACATATTAATCGTCTTTGCGACCTGTTTCGTTCAGATCCTTATCCAGCTCGATGTCAAACTGTTTACCACCTTCGCAGAACACGTCATCCAGCTCATAGCCGTCATCTTCTTTTTCGATGTCTTTGGGATCCATCTCGCACTTCATTTCCTTAAGCTTGGCCATGATCTTTTCAACTGTGGCTTTGTCGACTTTTTCGCCATCATCATCATCCGCAAATGAAACTACGGGACCGGCTAGGAAAAGTGCAACGAGAGAGATAGAAAGAGTCTTAATTATTTTTTTCATATTAGATATTCCTTTACTTGATGCTAATTTTAATCCGCTGCGTTTCTCCGGTCGTGCCGGGGATACGTAGGAAGTAGTTGCCTGGCTTGATCGCGATGAACGAAACTTCTGCGGCGCCCGCCGCGTCGAATTCGATCGAGTCGATGGCCATGGGACGAATTTCAATCTTGTTGATTACGATCTCATTCATCCAGATTGCGCGGAAAAAGTCGGCCCCGGTGAGCGCCAGCTCTGCCGATCCGTCGGCGGTGATTTGCATTTTATAGTAAGCACCTGATTCCAGGACCACGTCCTTACCCAGCGGCTTACCCGAAGATAGGTTCACTTCAATCGGTTCGCCCCGGTTGCATGACGATAACAGGCCAGCGAAACCCAATTTGTCGCAAATCGGTTTAGCAGAAGCAGGGCTGACAAGCCCCAGTGCCAGTATCAGACTCAATAATAATTTCGATTTCATTTCGGTAATCGTTCCTTTCCTTTGCTTCATACTTTTAATAACTCATTAGA
>JAJFHF010000117.1 GCA_021775775.1 Hyphomicrobiaceae bacterium | reverse complement strand
CCTTTGGCGCCGTGCACGGTCATAATGCGCACTTCATTGGCGCCTTTTTCCATATCGCGTTTCACCTCTGCGCCTGAGCGGTTTAGCCATGATAAAAACCCTTCTAACGAGGGTGGTTCTTGATCATCATAATGCAAGCTTAAATTCAAAAATTCATCAAGGGCGTCACCGGCCACCGCGCCCAGGCGTGCGATGAATTTTTTGCGCAAGCCTTCTGCTTCCAACAGATGAGCAAAAAACTCAAAGGGGGGCAATATATCTGCGCGCGACAACCAGGTGCTGAGCTGGCTGGCAACAAGCTGGTATTTTTCCTCTCGTTTGGCGAAATAGCGCAGACTTTGCCAAAGAGAGCCTTTGCGTTTGTGAGAGAGTTTGAACAGATCATCATCATCTAAATTAAAGATCGGGCTTTTCAATAAGTTTGCCAGAGACAAATCATCCTCAGGCAGGCTTAAAAATTGGCCCAGCGCCATCATATCCATCACTGCCAATTGCTGTGTGATGACGATGCGGTCAGCGCCTGCAACGGGGATGTTAAGCGCCTTTAAGGCACGGATCATCATCGGCGCAAAGGGCGCGCGTTTGCGCACGAGTATTAAAATGTCCCCTGCTTCGATGGGGCGCTGCCTGGAGGCGAGCATTTCTTTTGTGTCCAACCAGGATTTTATTTTCTTGGCTATTTGCGCCGCTGTGCGCTCTGGCGCACTGTTGACACTAAGATCATCTAGGGGGGCAAAGGGGGCAGTTTTGTCTTGTTTTTCAGTGGTTTGTGTTGGCCAAATTTCTACCAAGCCGGGTTCTTGGGCGCGGTTAGAGAAATGCGCGATGGGGCTGGTGCTTGCCGTTAGATATTGGCTTAAAGCAGGATCTGCAAAGATATGATCAACCGCTTGCAAAACTGCCCCGGTTGAGCGAAAGGAAAGATTCAAAGGAATGGTGTTGAAGGTTTTTTCAGCCTCTATAGCGCTGGTTTGGAACTTTATTCCCATGTCACTAAATTGGCGCGGGTCCGCGCCTTGAAAGCCATAGATGGATTGTTTCTCATCGCCCACGGCAAAGAGCGTGCGTTGTTGTTCGCTCGCCCCTAGGCCTGAAAAAAACTCTTGGGCCAATTGACTTATGATTTTCCATTGATCGGGGCTGGTGTCTTGGGCCTCGTCAACCAAGATATGATCAATGCCCTGGTCAAGCTTGTAGAGCACCCAGGCGGTGTTTGAGCGGGTGGTGAGCAATTGGGCTGTGCGCTCGATCAGATCTTGATAATCAAGGGCAGCGCGGCTGATTTTTTGTTGCTCATAAAATTGAATGATTTTGTCTGCCAAGAACAAGAGAGCTTGTGTGGCGCTGGCAATCTGTAAGCTCTCGAAACTTAGAAAGGCTGAATGGAAATTGTCTTGTGCTTTTGCTAAGCGATCGCAAAGGGCAGGTTCCGCCTCGCTTATGGCCTTGGTTACCAGGCGTTTGCGCTTTTCATTGGTGCCGGTTAAAAATGCTGACTTTAGCGCTGCGATACGCTCTTGGTCTGATTTCGCATTTGAGGCGGTGTTGAGGTTCGCGGCTAAGGCTTCGTTGTTTTTGCCGCCGGCCTCTATCAAGAGGGGCAAGAGGGCATCGATCATACCTCCTGTTGACGTGGAGGGAATTACGCCTGCCATAGTCTCGATCCAAAAGGAAGGGTCTTGATTTTTGGGTAGATTGAGAATTTCAGTTAAGGTTTTTATCAGGGCATCAGGATTTGCGCCCATCAATGGCCCAAGGGTTGGCTTTTGGCGCAAAGCGGCTTGGATCAAACTTTCAAATTGGGTGTCTCCAGCGTGAGAGATTACGGTTTTTAACGCTTGGGCCTCTTGGCTGCCTGGTTGTTTTAAAGCGATACCTAGCCCTTTTGCGATGGCGTTGTTTAACAGCTCGCGGGCCGTTGGCTCATCTAGCACTTTAAAATGAGGGGGGACATCTGCCTCAAGAGGGAAGCGTTGCAAGAGTTTTTCACAAAAACTGTGAATGGTTTGCACTTTCATGCCGCCAGGAGTTTCTATGGATTTGGCAAACAAACGGCGCGCTGTCTCACTCTCTTCTTGTGTGGGTATCGCGCCCAGTAAATCTGTGAGGGTTTCTTGTAACTGATCGCTCGGCATGGTGACCCATTTGGAGAGTTCTTCAAACAGACGGTTTTCCATTTCAGCAGCCGCGGCATTGGTGTAGGTAAGGCACAAAATGCGAAACGGTTCACTGCCTGACAATAACAAACGCAAGACACGGCTTACGAGAATGTAAGTTTTGCCCGTGCCAGCGTTGGCCGAGACAAAAGCGGAACTGGTCGGCGTTGACGCCAAGCTTTGGGAGTGCCGGGTTTTAGCTAGGATTTCCTGCCGCGCGTCATTGGCTTGATTTGTCATCACTTAACTCTCTGTTTCATATCAACACTCTTTTCACCTTAAGCTTGGCTCTCTTCATTCGCGCCCCATTCATCCACGCGGGCAAGGTGAGCATAATCATCATATTCATAGGCCCCTTGAAACGCTTTGCGGCGCATCGCTTTGTAAGGGGTGCTCTCTTTATCAAAATGATTGATCAGCAAGACCAGTTCTGTTTCAGATTGCTGGATGATTTCATCCAAACCTTTGCCATCAAGGGTGGTGATTTTTCCCGCTGGGTCGCCGCCCTTGGCTTCGATATAAGACAGGGCTGTAACGGGCCCCATTACAGCGCCGGTGGGCAAATCTTTAAATCCACCCCCTTGTAAAATAACCGCCTCTAAAGGAAGTTGGGGTTTGAACAAGGCTTTGACCTGGGCGAGTGAGGGAACAATACCGGTTTTATAATCATAAATATGGTAGCTGGCGTCCTTGGACTGATCAATGCGGTCGGCTCTGGCTGTCAAGGTGAAGGGGCCGCCTGGCGTCTGCATTGTTAGCGCGCCATCTTGTTCTGTATACGCTTGTTCTAAATCCAGACGACGGCCTGGTTCTGTTTGCGCAAACCAGTTGGCGAAGCGCTCAAAGCGGGGCTGCCAGAAGGCGCCTATTTGGGGGTGAATGGCCAAGTCTTGCATCAGATCGCGGGCAATTTTCGTTAGCTCGCCCGCGCTATCAGCGGGTAGGTCTGTCGGGTATTGATTGGTAAAACGTTCCATCGCTTCATGGATGATTTGACCTTTCATAGAGGCCGATGGGGGGGCACCTATCGGCTCTAGGGGGGTAAGGCGCAAGATGGACCGTGCATAGATGCTATAGGGGTTGGCGATCCAATCTTCGATGCGGGTTACGCTTAAACGCCGGGGGCGGCTGGCTAGTGGCGGGGTGGGGGCTGGCGCTTGGATGGGGGGTGCAGGTGTTACCTGGCCGCGCAATGTTGCCCATTGAGCGAAAGGTTCTTGCTTGTCTGGTTGTAACAAAACGCTTTGCTCTAGCCCTGCAAGCAGGGCTTCAATGCGCATCAACCAGCGCGAGGGGACGGTTTGAACCCCTTCTGTTTTGGCGGCTCTGGTCAGGTGAACCTCTTTGGCGCAAAGCAGTGAGGCGAAATCATGAGCGCTATAACCGATATGTTGTTCTGGTGCGGGTAGCCCTAACTGAGCGCACATGGGACGTGACAACCAAGGGCTGGCTTTGCCGGCACTTGGCCAGGTGCCCTCATTGAGCCCTCCTAGAATGACTACATCTGGTTGTTGAAGGCGTGCTTCAAACGGTCCCCAAATGAATATGCGTGGATGCACTGGTGTGAGGGGGCGCACCGTTTCGCCTGCTATGAGGCTTTTGTAAAATTGAGGGTAATCTTGTTTTTCCAACGCGGGGGCGACCCCTTCCACTGAGAGCAGCTGTGCTAACAGTTGAGCCAATTGCTCACCGGCGGCCCCTTGCCAAAGCTGGGTGTTGGTTTGTTCCTTTGAGAGATTTAAGCGCTCTGCCACCTCAATATGTGCCTGAATAAAAGTGTTGAGAGGTTGCTCACCTGCCGTTTGAAAGATTTTCTGCAACGGTTCAAACGCGGCTGTTACCCGCTCTATTATGGTTTGTGCCAGTGCCCATTCTTCATCTGTTAGGCGGGCAATCGCACTGGCTTGCCGTGTGCCCTCTTCTTTTGCTTTTTGTGACCGCGCAAGGTTGGCCTTGATGCCAACAAGACCACCGCCTAACCATGGTTGGCGCAAGGCGGCAATCTCCAGCGCCCTGGCTGCTAAGCGAACGTCACCTTTTTCAAATTCTAAGCGGGTCAGCGGGTGCTTTAAAAGGGCTAGAAAATTTGCTGGCTCGAAACCTTTGGCAATTGTTTCTATGATTTGTTCAAAGAAAGCGCCTGGCATGGTTTTGGCCAAGGGGCGCCCGCCTGAATCATCCACCTTGATGCCCCACTCCTCAAGACGCACGCAGACCCGGCGGGCCAGCAGACGATCTGGTGTCACAAGAGCAGCCGTTCGCCCTGCTTGATCAGCGGTGCGGCGCAAAATAAGCGCGATGGTTTCTGCTTCTTCTTGCGGGTCACGGGCGATATTGAGAGAAATGTTGGCAAAAGCTTTGGTGAGATCATCTTTGCCCGTTTTGGATTGCTTGAGCTCTTTTGTAAAGGGCTGCCACTTATGGGTGGAACTGGCCGGGCGCAGCGCTTGGCTGAGAAAGTTTAATAAAGCACTCTGTTCACTAGAGGGGGACGTCGCTGGCAAAGATGTGATCTCTTGGCGGGTAACCTTGATGTCGCTTAGTAGTTTTGCCAAGCCAAACTGGGGGTGCTCGGGGTGATTGGGAATAATCTCATCAAATGCCTCATCATCCAAATCATGGTCCAGACCAGGCAAGATTATAGCGCCATTCTCTAAATTGGCGACCGCGGCCATGAGCTGGGCGGCGGCAGGGATGCTGCCTGTTGAACCAGCGATAATGATGGGATCTTTGGGCGGGTTTTGTGTGAGCCGTTCAGCTTCTTTTTGCAAAACGAGATTGCGCCGCGCTGCTTGGCTCATTTGCTGGGTGTTTTCCAGATAGAGTGGCCATTGGCGGGTGATGATGGTGAGGAAGTCTAAGGTTTGTTGCCAATGATCTGAGAATTCTTCCGGCACCAAGGTTTCTAGCTTAGATAGATCGACCGCTTCTGTCTGCGCGGTGTCCATCAATGTTGCCAACTCATGGGCCATCAAGGAGGCTTCTGCAGGGCGGGTTTGCTGGACCCGGCCGCTTTTAAATTCATGTTCGAGAGATTTGTGGCGCGGGGCTTGTTTCAACCAGGTTAAGATAAATTGAGTGAGCACCAAATGACGCTCTAAATTTGATATTTCTGGGTTTAGGTCGATTAAAGATTGCTTGTGATCGCTTGTGCTAAGCGCGTCATAAATCAGGCCCTCTTCTTCACTCCCATCTCCTAGGGGGCGGATTTTGGGGAGAAGAATGGATTGCTGCCCACTTAAACGCAAAAACGCCTCGCCGCATACGCGGCATGCGCGCCTTGTGGGCAATAAAAGAGTGATTTTGGCAAGCTCTTGGGGAGTGGGAGCCTGGCCATTTGCGTTAGGTAGATCCCCGCTCAAAATGGCTTTGACCACGACGTCTAAAAAGGGAGCCGTTGAGGGTATGCTTGCTATGGTGGCCATGTAACTTTTCCTTACAAGCTTGTTGATTTTGCCTGGTTGATGCGTTCTTGTGCGTCGCTTAAAGCCTCTGGTGTTCCGACATGCATCCAAAGGCCGTGATGTTTAAGGCCGAACGCTGTGTGTTTTTGCAACGATGTGTCCCATAATTTGTTTAGTGAAAACGCCCCTTTTGATGCTTCTTGCGGGGCCCCTTCTTGCGACTCTTGTAACAAGCTTGGGTGCGCGATGCTGACACCGGCAAAGACATAATCTGAGGTGATGGTATCTGGTCGCCTTGCAATCGTGTTATCCTCATTGAGGATAAAGTCCCCCCTGCCCTCATAGCCCAAGGACTTCTCTCTATCAGCCAACAACATCAAGGTTTGCATTTTGCTTGCGTCAAAATTGGCGACCATGCGTGCTAGGTTGCTGCTTGGCTTCGTTTCATCTTCAAGCCAGACGCTATCTGAGTTGTGTATGAAAAAGGGAGCGTCATCCAAATGGTCACTGGCTTTGATCAAACCGCCGCCTGTGTCTAACAATTGTCCGCGCTCATCTGAGATGATGATGTTTGGGTCGTTGTGAGATTTCAAATGAGCTTCGAGCTGATCTGCCAGATAATGCACATTGACGATGAATTTTTGAACGCCAACCTTTTTTAAGCGCTCAATGACATGATCGATCAGCGGGCGACCATCTAAAGAGACCATCGGTTTTGGCATATGGTCGGTTAGGGGCGCCATGCGCGAGCCCATGCCAGCGCCTAAGATAAAGGCTTGTGCAATGGGTGGGTTTGTCTCTTTTGTGATCATAAGGGGCTCTTTTAAGCATTCTCTTGTTTTGTAAAAAGGAGGGCGCGCAGGTTGGGCGGAAAATGGCTCTCAAACCATTGTTTTAACGGGGCTAATTGGGGATGCTCTAGATTGCGCTCAAGATAATTCCAGGTGCGGGGCAAATGAGCCTTATAGTGAGGTTTGCCATCGCGCTCACTGAGCCTTATGAAAATGCCGAGCAATTTGTTAGCGCGCTGCGCTCCTAGGATGGCATAGGCGGCTTTAAAGGCTTGGGCATCAAATTGAGGGTCTTGGGCCTGGACGGTGGTCTCGTAGCGCGCCAACAAATGTTGCTCTATTTCTGGGTTAATGGTCAGGCGCGCATCTTGACACAAAGAGACGACATCATAGGCACAATGGCCTTGCACAGCATCTTGAAAATCGATTATGCCAACCGCGTTGTTAGTGCCTGCATCTGTTAAACGAATGAGGTTTGGGGAATGGTAATCTCTAAGCACCCAATTTTGATTGTCGCTCTCAAGCTGTTTGAACAAATCAGACCATATCGCCTGAAAGGCCTCTTTTGGTGCTCCCTCACACGGGTGTTGTTTGACATAGGGCCAGTACCAATCGATTGTTAATTTGGTTTCAATCTCCAAAGCTTGTTGGTCATATTTAGGCAGAGCGTAAAACTGGTCGTTTATTGGCATTGAGCCAGGCTTGTGCTGTCTTAAATCTGCAAGCACATCAATGGCGGGCTCATAGAGCGAGGTGATGTCATGGCCTCTATTGACGATTAGGTCATAATATTGATCATCCCCAAAATCGGAAATTAGGAGCAAGCCTTGCTCAACATTATGATGATGGATGTGAGGCAGATTAAAACCAGCTGCCCCCAATGTTTGAGCAATGGCGACAAAACTGGTCATGTCTTCAGCTAGGTGTGCAATTTGGCTGTAAGGTTTGCCATCTTGGATCGGGGGGCCATCTGGACGAGGCGGTGCGTTCATTAATAACGCTTTTTGATTGTTTTGGTGCAAGCGGATGTAGGAGCGCGTTGAAGCATCGCCTTGCAAAAAATCCCACTTGGCTTGATCCCAGCCTGCTTCTTTTAAAAAAGCGCATATTTTATTGAACCGCTCTAGCGTCCCTTCCATGGTGCCATGGGGGCTAAGGGTAAGGCTGCGTGCTTGCCCGTCCTTGCTTTCCTCTAAGTTGATCTCAAGGCGATCTTTTATTGGTGTTTGGCCCAATTGTTCGGGCCATTCAATGAGGGTTAGATGGGTATCTAACGTATCATAGAGCCCTAATTCTTCACACTCGCTTGGATCGTTTAGGCGATAGAGATCATAGTGAGCAATGGCTAGACGAGGGGTTTCATAAGGAATGAGCAATGGAAATGTGGGTGAGGGAACTTCTAGATTTTCATCTTCTGCGATGGTTTGAATTATTGCGCGCGCAAAGGTTGATTTGCCTGCGCCCAAATCACCAATGAGATATAGGGTGTCTCCACTCTTCAAGAGTGCCGCCAGTTTATTTGCAAAATCTTCCAGCTGCTCTTGGCTTAAATGAGCTAAAATGACGCGAGGCAGGCGTGTTTTTTTAGCTAGAATTGGCCCGTCGGTCACACAACACTCCGTTAGTTCCTAATCTTTGTTATTTTACTTTACTTTTAACTAAGCAGCATTCATTTGGTTTTGCTTGAGGGGTTGATCATGCCCTTGTTTTTGTGGCTGTTTTAAGGGCAATCGCACGGTAACAGTTGTGCCTGTATTTTCTTGTGATTTTAATTCCACTGAGCCTGAATGCAATTCGACCAAGCTTTGCACGATTGATAAGCCAAGCCCGGCACCGCGATGCTGCGAACCTCTGGCGTGACTTTCAAACCGTTCAAAGACAGATTCTTTTTCAGCCTCTGGGATGCCACACCCATGATCGATGATTGAGATTGCAATATATTGCTTTTCTTTTTTAACAGCGATATTGACCCGAGCGCCTTTGTCTGAAAAGCCAACAGCATTTGAGAGCAATTTATAAAGAACCTGGCCAATGCGCTTTGGATCAGCCTCTAGGCTTGGAAGGTTTTCAACTAGATCAATGTCTAGTTCGATGTTTTCTTTTTCAAAGCGGCGCTTTAATTGCTCTGCAGCTATGTTGATGATGTCTTGCACATCAACCCGGGCGAAATTAAGCTCGAGGCCGCCGGCATCAATGCTGGCCAGATCAAGAATATCATCGACAATGGCAAGCAGGCTATCTGATGAATTTTGAATGTCGCTTAAATATTCACTTTGTTTATCATTTAGCTCACCGATTGCGTTGGACGATAATAAATCACTAAAGCCAATAATATTGGTCAAGGGAGACCGCAGCTCATAAGAGACATGGGAGAGAAATGTATTTTTTAAATTATCTGCGGCGACCAAAGCCTCGTTGCGCTCTAACAAAACACGCTCCATGCGGCGATGAGGCGTGACATCTTTATAGGTTAACAATGTTGAGCCATCTGGTAAGGGGGCGGCTGAATATTGAACGATCTTACCATCTGGGCGGGTTAATTCTGCACCGATTGGATCTCTGCGGTCACTAATTGAGGTGACGGCTGAATGCACATCGCTCCATGAGGCATCATCAAAGATATTGCGGCACCGATAAATAACCTCGTCAATGTGGGGCGTGCCATTAAGGAAACTTGTCTCTAAATGCCAGATTTCGGCAAAAGCGGGGTTGTATAAACGCAAGCGCCCATCTGTTGAGAACACAGCCACACCTTCAGCTAAATTATCAAGGGTTTCTTTTTGAACCCCGATGAATTCATTATAACGGCTCTCTAGGGCAAAGCGCTCCGTTACATCATCATAAAGGTGCGTGACCCCGCCATCTGAGCGGTTTTCTCTCACCAAATGAATGGTGCGTCCATCTGGCAAATGCCACCACTCTTCGCGGCTTTCTTGTGTTTGGTACATTTCTAAGTGAGACTTGCGCCACGCCTGGTAGTCAGCTTCTTCTGGCAACAGGCGCATGGTGCTTAATTGATCTAATATTTCACTTTCTTGGGGGCCTGTGTCGAGCCAAGATTGCTCAAGCGACCAAAGATCAATGTAGGCTTGATTGCAAAATGTTAAGCGTTGGCGTGAATTAAAGATAGCGATTGCGGTGGCAACACGATTGAGCGTTTTGCTGTGAGCCTCCATCAAGCTATCGAGTTGGCCAGCTGCACTTTCTATCTCATGAACATCAATGGCCAGGCCTGCACTGCCATCTGTTATGGGAATTGCCGTTGCATCAAATGCGCGGCGCTGACCGCTAATGATCGTGTGGAAACGATCAGAGAAAACTTCTTGTTGATCGATCTTGGCGGTAACTTCTTTGCGCTGCTGCATCTCGAGCAGTTCAATTTGGCGCATTTTCACATCTTCAAGGTCAGACGCCTCAACAGCTTGCACATAAGCTTGGTTGACCCAGGTTATTTTATTGTGCTCGTTTTTAAACCAAACAGGCAGAGGGAGGGCATTTAAAAGTGACTTTTGAGCTTCAACCAAACGCGATAATTGACGCCTGTTTTCATAAATGTTGGCGATATCGCTCGCGCTACCTGCAATGTTACGCAAGCGCAAGATCGCCGTGCCGCCAGCTGAGCGGCCATCTGCTTCAAGGTGATGGGCGCTTAGGGTGCGTATGGTGATGGTGAAGCTTGATCCGTCTTGAAATAGCTCTTGTAATTTTTCTCTTAACTCTTGTGCTGATGTGGTTTCAAGCCATTGATCAAAATATAATGTATCAGAAAAATGAAATGGAATGCCTGTATCCGTATCAAGGGTGTGGATGATGGGGTTTGGATCCCCTTTTTCATCCCAAATGATCAAGAGTTGAGGTTCTGCCTTTAACATGGATTGAGCTAAATTTAACTCATGGCGAATGAGATCGACATCTTTGTTGGCGCGCGCGCGTTCGGTTTCAGCAAACTTTTTTACGCGAAGCGCTTGGTATGAAATCACAGCTGAGAAAAACAAAGCCCCAAGGCTTGAAACAATGGCCAAAAACTCCCAAGAAGCAAACAGGTCTATGTTGCCAATGCCTGAAATTTGAAGAACCCACAGCCCTAAGCCAACCAATGCGGCGCTGACGACCAACAAGGGTAAAGCGTGCCCTAGTTGAGGGAGTGCATTGCCTAATTTTTGCATATGCCGTTTTGTACTATCATGCTTTTGCATTGTTAATCGCCACCTGGTCCCTCAAACTTACAGGGCGAGATTTGAGATCTAATCTTTTGAGTCCCAAAACTCTTTTAAAAAACGCCATGATAAAATGGCGCACTTTTAAATTTCTCTTAAAGCCACTTCCTTGAAACCTTTGAAAGATGGCTCTCCCCTTTTATATTTTCGCTTATTTTCATTCTTGATCGTGGCTGATGTTGCTTGGATTAAACCCAGCTCAGACTCAAAGCAAATATGCGAATCATTTAATAATTTACACGGTCTCAGAGATCTTTCTTAATGAAAGAGCCTGTTTTTGGGCGCTTACTCACAGATGTCTGGCCTGACGGGTATTTTTAGGCCTCGGTTTGGGTGCTTTTCTTTGTTTCTTCAAATAAAAAGGAGGCTCAAAAGCCTCCTTTTCTTCCATCATAAGATGATATTTCTTATATTTTAGGTCTTTAGACGCTAGTAGCGGTAATGCTCTGGCTTAAAGGGACCTTTCACATCAACACCGATGTAATCAGCTTGCTCTTTTGACAAAGTTGTTAATTTCACACCCAATTTCTCAAGATGTAATAAAGCGACCTTCTCATCTAGGTGTTTGGGCAGCACATAAACATCTTTGCCATAATTGGTGTTGTTTTTCCAAAGTTCTATTTGAGCAAGGACCTGGTTGGTAAAAGAGGCACTCATGACAAAACTAGGATGACCTGTCGCACAAGCCAGATTGACCAGCCGGCCTTCAGCCAAAAGAATAAGCCGTTTGCCATCAGGGAATTCAACCTCGTCAACCTGTGGCTTCACATTGTGCCATGGGTAATTTTTTAATGCTGCGACTTGAATTTCACTGTCAAAATGCCCAATGTTTGAGACAATGGCTCGGTCTTTCATATCTCGCATATGATCAATGGTAATGACATCTTTATTGCCTGTGGTTGTCACGAAAATATCACCGACACCGGCAACCTCTTCAATGGTGCTAACCTCATAGCCTTGCATGGCCGCTTGTAGAGCGCAGATGGGATCAATTTCTGTAACAATGACCCTTGCGCCTTGGCTGCGCAAGCTTTCTGCTGAGCCTTTGCCAACATCGCCAAAGCCACAAACAACAGCCACCTTACCAGACACCATCACGTCTGTTGCCCGTTTAATGCCATCGACGAGGCTTTCACGGCAGCCATAAAGATTATCAAATTTTGATTTGGTCACACTGTCGTTCACATTGATGGCTGGGAAAGGTAGGCGGCCATTTTCTACCATTTGATAGAGGCGGTGCACACCCGTTGTTGTTTCCTCTGAGACACCTTTGATCGCATCTCTTTGGCTTGCAAACCAGCCAGGGCTTTTCGCTAAACGCTTTTTAATGGTGGCAAAAAGCACTTCTTCTTCTTCATTTTCAGGTTTGTCTAGAACCGAGATATCTTGTTCAGCTTCGGCGCCCAAAATGATATAGATGGTTGCGTCCCCTCCATCATCAAGGATCAAATTTGAAGTGCCGCCATCGCTCCAATCGAAGATTTCATCAATGAAATCCCAATATTCTTCCAATGTTTCGCCTTTATGAGCAAAAACAGGAATGCCACTTTTGGCAATTGCAGCTGCAGCATGATCTTGGGTTGAAAAAATATTACAAGATGCCCAGCGAATGTCTGCACCCAGTGCTTGCAAACTTTGAATTAACACTGCCGTTTGAATCGTCATATGCAAACTACCAGAAATGCGTGCGCCTTTTAAAGGTTGCTCATCTTTATATTCCTCGCGGATGGCCATAAGGCCTGGCATTTCAGTTTCAGCGATCGCAATTTCTTTATCGCCAAATTCAGCTAAGCTAATATCTGCAATTTTATAATCAGTGAATTCAGCCATTGCTTAATCCTTTATCTGTTTTAGAAAGTGAATTTTTACTTATGTTTTCGTGGTTGGGCTATTTGGCCCATGCCTGCTCTTTCCAGCCTTATAAAGGGAGTGGAAATAAGAAGCAAGAGAGATATAAAGAAAGTTTTATATGTTGTCTGATTATTCTTCTTCGTGAAAGCGCGCTTCTATGAGCTGTGTGAGGGCTTTTATCGCCTCATCGGCCTGTTTGCCTTGGGCTTCGATTAAGATTCTTGACCCTTGAGACGCTGCAAGTGTCATTAAACCCATTATGGAGGAACCACCTACTGTTTGGCCATCTTTGGTCACATCAATTTTGGCATCAAATTGGCAGGCACATTTAACAAAGGCTGCTGACGCTCGTGCGTGCAATCCCTTTTTATTACAAATGGTGATTTCAGCAAATATTGGTTCACTGCTCATATTTGTCTTCCCGCCTAAGAACGATCATAGTTTTCATGCTCTGATGTATCTGGCCCTGATGTACCTGTTTTTTTAAACAGAATAAAGGGTTTGTCGTAAAATAAAATTTTTGACGATTGAGAGTGAGTTTGAGAGGTTATTTCTCGTTCAATACATGAGACGCTATTGAGATATATTTTTGTCCCGCTTTCTGGGCTGCGAGAATCGCCTCTTCAACGGGGGTGTCTTCTCTTATGGTAGCTAGTTTGATAAGCATTGGCAGGTTTATGCCAGCGATAACCTCAATATTGGCGTGGTCCATTATAGAGATGGCTAAGTTCGACGGGGTCCCTCCGAACATGTCAGTTAACAAAATCACCCCTTTTTTATTATCAACGCGGCCGATGGCTTCTAAAATATCTTTGCGTCGTTGTTCCATATCATCATCTGGCCCAATGGAAACTGTTTCCAGTTTTTCTTGTGGACCAACGACATGTTCCAGAGCAGCTCTGAATTCTTCTGCCAACCTGCCATGAGTGACAAATACAAGACCAATCATAATTTTTCCTGGGCACCTGACTTTATTAAAAGTCTTTTTATTATTATTTTACATTGTCCTTAGATTTTTTTCGCTGGCAAGCTTTTTTATGGCTTTTTCAATCACTTTTTATCTTGATGCTCTTTTGGCTTTTCGTGACAGAGACTCAGGTAACTCACTAGAGTGTCGTGTTTTTGGTCGCGAGGATCATTTTTTGGGGGGCTGAAATTTCAAATGGATCCAGTGATATCAAAGGCAGCTGAATGCCTTCAATGTCAATTGTGGCAAGGGTCTCGGGCGGCATTCGGTCAATTTTTTTCGCCTTGGTTAGGGCAACAACTAGGGTAATTTCACAAGATGGTGTAAAGGGAAATTCCTCGATGCCTATGGTTCGGACCTCCAGCAAACCTTTAAGTGGTTGCGGGCAAATTCCATATAGATGCCCTTCCCTTACATCAAGTTGGACCTGATCATCTGCAACCAGTTGGGGTTGTGAGGGGCAAAAGTCTTTTGAAAATTGGGTGGTGATTACCCGCAATGCTAAATCTGATTTTCCCGCCCCTGAAGGGCCGGTCAGTAGAACGCCGTGTTTGTTGATTGAAAGGAGCGTTCCGTGAATAAAGACGTTGGGCTGGGTCATTTTATTTCTATTTTAAATGTTGCTGGCAGGCTTATGACAAAACGCGCACCGATTGACTTGCGGTCAGAACCGACAGACTTGTCGCTAGACTTATTCTTTTGGTTCTCCTCACCATCATTTATTGATTCATAGCGGTTTTCTGCTTTGATTTGGCCTTTGTGCACCGTGATGATTTGCTGAGAAATGCTGAGGCCCAGACCAGAGTTATTGCCAAACTCTTCTCCCTCAGGGCGATCCGTGTAGAACCGTTTAAAGATTTTATCTAAATGCTCAGGCGCTATGCCTGGTCCCTCATCTTCTACTAAAATGATAATCTCTTTCCCTTTGCGCTCCATTGTTACGCCCACCATGCCATCTGGGGGGGAAAAAGAGATGGCGTTATCAAGCAGATTATTCAGAACTTGGCCCAGGCGGCTGTCGTGGCCGCGCACCAAAAATTCTCTGTTGTCTTTTGAGTGAGCTTTGATATCCAAACTTACCTCTGGCTGGTTGCCGCGGTGGAGGTCATTAAAGACGTTCACGGTACCCTTCAAAAGACTTTTCATATCAATGACTTGTGTATCTTGCCTGGCTAATTCAGCATCTAAACGTGAGGCATCTGAGATATCGCTTATGAGGCGATCTAATCGTTTTACATCACTTTGGATGATCTCTATTAGTCTGTCGCGTTGCTCCTCAGTTTTAACAAGGGGGAGGGTTTCAGCCGCGCTACGCAAAGAGGTTAGTGGGTTTTTAAGCTCATGGGCGACATCTGCAGCGAATGATTCGATCGCATCAAGACGGCGATAGAGAGCGGCTGTCATTTCGCGGAAGGACCCTGAGAGTTGCCCTATTTCATCGCGGCGATTGGTATAATCTGGGATCTCTTCACGAGCTTTGATGCTCTCACCTACACGCTGAGCTGCAGCGGATAAACGGCGCATGGGCTGAGAGATATATTGCGTGAGAAACAGTGATGATAACAAGCTTATCCCAAAAGCAAGCATTGTAAGACGGGCGATCGCTTTGCGCTCTTTGCGGATCGTTTCTTCAATGTCTCCGCCCTTTGTGGAGAGCAGCAAAACACCGAGGACACGGCGCAACCGGCGAATTGGGACAGCGACAGAGACAATTTGCTTGCCATGGTCAGCCACCCGAACCATCGGTGTGGCGGTGCCTGTAAGCGCGGCCCCCACTTCAGCATACACTTTACCATCGCCAACCACGTCTTCTTTATATTCGGGTAGATCACTATAGAACATTAGCTTTTTAAAGGTCTGTTCTATGATAGACCATAAGTCGCGATCAATTGGCTGGGGTGGGGGTAACTCAAAACGAGAAATGACCCCGCCTGAATAAAGACGCCGGCTATCTATGATGAGCGTGGAATCTTGATCATAGATACGCGCTCTTGTCCCTGTTGGCTGGACAAGACGGCGCAATATTGGTGTGACCCGTTCTGGATCAATGGGAAACTCTAGGGTATCAAACGCGTCGCCGCTCACAAACGGCGCGTCTGGGCCGGTTTCTAGTAGCTTTTCAGGATCAACAATGATTTGGTCTGTCTCGGCCGTTGCTGAGGCTGCAATGGCCCCGGCAATGATCTCACCTTGGGTTTGCAAACTTTCAACTTTTGCACCGACCAAACCGGCTCGCAATTGGTTTAAATAAAACATGCCTAGGACAAGAAAAATTAAAGCAATCATATTGCTTATGAATATGGTGCGGCCCAAACTAGAAAAATTGGTGATTTTGTTATACCAAGCGCGCAAGCGCACCAGTAGCTTTTTTATACCCCGCAGACCATAAGCTAGATTTAAAATAGGGGCTTGAGTTTTGTTCGTTTGAGATAAGGAAGCTTCCGATTTTGAATGTGCAGACGAATCTAACGAAGACGAACTTAACGAAGATGAGGGTGAGGGTGATGAGCTAACATCTTTTAAAAGATCATTTTTTGAACTTTTTTTAATTGCCTTCATCTTTTCCATATTTAATTTGAGCAAAATGATTTTGCTGCACCTTAAAACTCTATAAGCGATAATAAGGACGACCTTAAAATCTTAGACCTCATTATCGCTTATAACCAGCTATTCTTTAAAGCGATAGCCAACCCCATACAAGGTTTCGATCACATCAAAATCATCATCAGCTACTTTGAACTTTTTACGCAACCGCTTGATATGGCTATCAATGGTGCGATCATCAACATAAACCTGATCATCATAGGCGGCATCCATTAATGCGTCTCGGCTTTTCACCACACCAGGGCGTTGGGCAAGAGATTGCAAGATTAAAAATTCTGTGACGGTTAGGGTCACCCCTTTGCCATCCCAATGGCATGTGTGACGCTCTTGGTCCATCACGAGTTTGCCACGCTCAAGAGTGTTCTCTGATGGTTTGGATGAAGGCTCGATCGCGCGAGCAGCGGAGCGGCGCAAAATAGCTTTCACACGTTCCACAAGCAACCGTTGAGAAAATGGCTTTTTGATATAATCATCAGCGCCCATTTTCAGACCAAACAATTCATCTATCTCCTCATCCTTTGAGGTGAGGAAAATAACTGGTAATTCGCTATCTTGTCTGAGCCGTCGAAGAAGCTCCATACCATCCATGCGCGGCATTTTGATATCCAGAATTGCGATGTCAGGTGGATCCTCTGTGAGACCTTCCAGGCCTGAGGCGCCGTCATTATATGTACGGACTTTATATCCTTCGGTTTCAAGAACAATTCGCAAAGACGTCAGGATATTGCGATCATCGTCAATGAGAGCTACTGAGGGCATTTATCTTGGCCTTGTTGTTATTATGATGGTTTCTAATTTGCGATTAAATTGCCATTATGTGATTTTTAAGGCACGCATGATCTTGTTTGCCGCGATGTTAGCGTTTTTCATATGAAAGGCAATATTCATAAGTCATTTTATGACACATTTTTTGCCATTCTTATTTGGCATGGACAAGTAATAATTGAATATGCTTTTAAAAGATATTTTTATATTTAACTGGAATTGCACTTCCTATTTGATCGGGATAACGGTTTTTCTTGCCAAGACTAGTGGTTTTTCATGTTTAAACAGCAAGAGTTTATACCAATGGTGGGTTGTATCGTACTGCCTTGTCGCATAGAAATGACGTTTTTATGAATGTGATATTAAACCCTTAAGTGACTTTTAGGGTTGGGAGTTGATTAGAACGTGACTTTAAAAGCGATTGATGACGGCATGATGAACCAAAATAGTTTTCCCTTATCTGAGAGCGGTACCCTTTTCTTGAATGATAAGCGCTCTGCCTTGTTTGATTTGGCACTTTCACGAGGAGAAGGTGTAAGGGCGGCAAATGGGGCCTTTTGTGCCACGACTGGTCAGCATACTGGGCGCTCAGCCAATGATAAATATATCGTAAAAAGTGCCGCTACCAACGATACAATATGGTGGGATAATAATGCTCCGCTCGCCCCTGAGAAATTTGACCTTCTAAAAGAAGATTTTTTAAAACACTGCGAGGGGCGTGATCTTTTTGTACAAGATCTTTATGGGGGCGCTGACGCTACGCAACGGGTTAACACACGGGTTTATTGTGAATTTGCCTGGCATGCCTTGTTTATCCAACACCTCATGATCGAACCAACGTCGCTGGAACGTGAGAATTTTGATATTGGGCTAACCATTGTTGATCTCCCAAGCTTTAAAGCTGACCCAGCACGCCACGGCACGCGCAGTGAAACTGTGATCGCTCTGGACCTTGAGCAAAAGCTGGTGCTGATCGGGGGCACTGAATATGCCGGTGAGATGAAAAAATCCGTTTTCTCTTATCTCAATTATGTTCTGCCTGAAAAAAA